>CAJUAC010000018.1 GCA_910583885.1 uncultured Oscillospiraceae bacterium
GCCAAGGCCAACGCCCAGCGGGACATCGCCATCGCCACCTCCCAGGCCCAGCAGGAGGCCAACGCCATCAAGGTGCAGTCCGAGAAGATGATCGCCGAGCAGGACGCCGCCCTCGCCATCCAGCAGGCCGAAATGAAGGTCAAGGCCGACACCAAGAAGGCCGAGGCCGACGCCGCCTACTCCATCCAGCAGGAGACCCAGCGCAAGACCATCGAGGTCACCCGGGTCAGCGCCGACATCGCCCGCAAGGAGAAGGAGGCCGAGCTGGCGGATCGGGAGATCGCCATCAAGGAGCGCCAGCTGGACGCGGAGGTCCGCAAGCAGGCGGACGCCATGAAGTACAAGGCGGAGAAGGAGGCCGAGGCCGAGCTGGTCCGCCGCCAGCGGGAGGCGGACGCCAAGGCCTATGAGGCACTTAAGGAGGCTGAGGCCCGCAAGGCCCAGGCCGAGGCGGCCCGCTTCTCCATGGAGCAGGAGGCCGAAGGTATCCGGGCCAAGGGCCTGGCGGAGGCCGAAGCCATCGAGAAGAAAGCCGAGGCCCAGAAGAAGATGGGCGAGGCATCGGTACTGGAGATGTACCTCAACGCCCTGCCCGAGGTGGTCAAGAACGCCGCCTCCCCCCTGGCCCAGACCGACCGGATCGTCATGTACGGTGACGGCAACTCCACCAAGCTGGTCAAGGATGTCATGTCCTCTGCCAGCCAGGTGATGGACGGTATGCGGGAATCCACAGGGTTGGACCTCTCCGCCCTGCTGGCCGGTGTGGTGGGCGGCAGGATGGCCGCGCAGCCTGTCACCGTGGAGGTGAAGGCCGCCAGCGAGGAGCAGCCCAGCGCAAAGGCCGCCTCCACCCAGGAGGAGGATCCGGGCAAACAGGTGTAACCTCCCCAAAAATTCAGTATCGGGCCCGGCGGCTTTTGCCGCCGGGCCCCCATTTTATTGGTATACTGCGTTTACCGGCTCAGGTCAAACCGGAAGGTCGCCCCTTCCTCCCCGTAGTGCTCGTTGGGGATCCACAGCGCCGATTGATCCGTCAGGTTGTAGACCACACTGTGAACCGTACAGCCGTTGCCGTCGTCGTTGTCCCAGCTCCTGCGGCCCACGATGGACAGGATGTCCATCGCCGCTTTCTCGTCCGCTACCACACCCCCTGTCCGGGCCAGCTCTTCCCCAATGCGCAGGTAACGGTCATACCCCTTTTTCTCCCCATCCGCACTGTAGTAGCCGGGCTGGAGGATGAAATTGGTGATCCACTGAACATCACTGGCTGCCTCCGCCTGCCCAATGTGGCTGTCTGCGTCATTATATGTCACCACCAGCTCCCGTTTTGTCCCGTCGGTGTCCGTCTGGTTGGTCTCCCCCACCCACTCCAGGATGGCGCTCCTGCCGCTGGCATCAGCCACCATGTAGTGGTAGGAGGTCTTTGCCGAGTCGTGGAGGTCGTAGCTGGAGGCGATCTCTACTGCCTCCTCCAGGTCATCCGCGTAGTCCAAAATCAGCCGCAGCAGGGTGGTGGACGTCAGGTCGGGCCGGTCTGTATTCTGATCCGTGGGCACGGAATCCCCACCCTGATAGGTCATGTAAATCCCGCAGGCCACACCCGCATCGTTGATGCCATCCAGGGGGATATAGGGCACGGCCAGGCAGGTGATCCGGTTCGCCAGCCCCTCCACGTCCTTTTCCACATCAAGGCCCAGGAATTGGAGATCCACTGTGGAGATGGAGGCATGGCGGCCCTCGTTGGCCTGGGTACGTACAATGCAGGTATTGGTCTTGGAGAAGTCGTAATTCCGGGCAAACAGCCGGCTGCCGTCCTCTGCGGCCGCAGTGAAGGAGGAGCAGGCGATCTCTGATTCACTGATCGTCATCTTGACCAACCCCTTGGTGATCTTCCCGGTGATAAAATCAATCAGCTCCTTGTCGCTCTTAGCACCGCCCTGGGCCACAAACTCGTCCAGGTAGAAGCCACCCTTCACCTCCATCCTGTAGACGGCGCCGTCCTGATGGGCATCATCCCTCTCCCGGATCTGCGTCATGCTGGCCATAGAGAATATTTCATTGTGCCAAAGGGCAAATACAGCGGCCAGCAGCAGAAGCACCACAGCAACGGCCGCAAGAAGGATCTTTTTCCAAAGCTTTTTCGCCTTCGCAGTTTGTTCCATACATGAGTCCCTCACATTTTTAAAATTGTTGTATCACAGGTGCAGCCATTTGCCGCCTGGCCCTCTCCAGCCATCACAGCAGAAAGTTGCAGATTCAACCTTTGCATCATACACCCCGCAAGTTGAAATGTCAACTTCTTTCTTGGCAAAATCTGTACGGAGTGAACAATGCTGGCAATTGCTGCTGACTGCATACGTGTTCATGCATGTGGGGCACTTCTACTCCACCCGGCGTCTGGGCAGAAAAACACCGCAGATTTTTTCAAAATCTGCGGCATTCACTTAGGTCCCTATCGATAGCAGCCGAAACCGTGATATTGCTCTCAATGCGCTTATTGTGGATAGTATGTTGAAAATGCAGGGGTTCTACAAGGCCTCTCTTTGCAGCAGCACTACCGTCTCGACTGTACTTTCTGCGTCCCAACTCAATCCATCAACCGACTGCCCATTGAAGAACACCGGGAATCGGAAGTCAATCCGTTTCAAAAAGCGTCCGTTTGGCAGTTTTTCCAGGTAAATCTCCACTTTTTCAATAAAACTCTTGATAAACTCTTTTTTCTCCGCATCTGTGAATTTATCATACAGCTTATTGAAGTACAGAAGAAACTGATATACATTGTCCTCGGAAATCTTCTGCTGGCGGATGTTGTTGAGTCTAGCTTGCACATCGGCGATGTCGGCCTCAGCAACGACGATCTCATCATATATGGTGTTTTGTCGCTCCTGTAGATCCTGATACTTGCGGTCATAATGGGGATCGTCAAAATCCAGCCGGTCGATCTGCTGCCCCAGCCTGTCCTTTGTTCCCGAAAGCTGGCGGAGCTTTTTGCGGTGGAATTCCAGTTCCCGTTCCAGCTCCTCAGTGTCAATCTGACTGCCGATCCGCTCCCGGATTGCCGCTTCAAATTGTGGAGTCCGCACCAGACGCCGGATCACATCGGCTACCGCGTCATTCACAATGTCCTCGCCCCACTGCCTGTGGTAATCACAGCGTTTGCCGTCAATGTGGAGGCGGTGCTTGCAGGCGTAGTAGAAATAGTCCCGGTACAGGCTGCCGTCCTTTTTCTTTTTGCGGTTCACATTCCCATACATACCTCCGCCGCAGACAGGGCATTTCAGGATGCCGGATAAAATATGCTCATGCTCCAGACTGTGGGTTTTTTCCTGCCGCACACCTGTGATCTGCCGTTGCTGATGGGCAAGCTGCCAGTCCTCCTCGGAGACAATGGCCTCATGCGCTCCGTCGTAGAGCATATATTCGTCCTGCTTTACGATGTGGTACTGGTTACGAGTGCCGGGTATCTTCTCGTTGTGGCGGCGTCCGTAGGCCAGCTTTCCGCAATAGACGGGGTTGTCCAGAACACTGCGCACAAATGCGGCGGTGAAACTATCCAGGGTGTTGTTCTGGCGCTTCTTTTTTTGGTAGCCATGCTCATTCAGCCAGGCGGCGATACTTGACACACCCATTGTCGTGTGGATGTATTTGTCATATATGATTCGGATCACCTCCGCCTCATCCTCTGCAATCAGCAGTTCCCCATTTTCCAACCGGTAACCATAGGGGGCAAAACCGCCGTTCCAGCGCCCCTCACGGGCTTTCTGCCGGCGGCCCTCCATTGTCTGTACCAGGATATTCTCCCGCTCAATCTCCGCCACCGCCGAAAGGACGGAAATCATCAGCTTTCCGGAGTCCTTGGAACTGTCAATGCCGTCCTCCACACAGATCAGATTGACACCATAGTCCTGCATCCGCTGTAAGGAGGTCAGCACATCAGCGGCGTTCCGTCCGAAACGGGACAGCTTGAACACAAGCACAAAACTCACGCCGTCCTTGCCGGACTCGATATCCCGAAGCATTTTCAGAAATTCCGGACGCCCCTCCACATTTTTACCGGACTTACCCTCATCGGAGTATTCCCCCATGAGCTGCATTTCCTGGAACTCGGCAAATTTGCGGAGCTTATCTTTCTGCGCGTCAAGGCTGTATCCGTCTACCTGCATGGAGGTGGAAACACGGGTATAGAGATAGCATTTGTGTGCCGCTTTCATCCGTTACCTCCCTCTGGCAACCGGGGCAGGCTGCTGATATCCAATGCCTCCAGCGTCCGCATCTGCCGGACTGCCAAATCCCGCAGGAGAACCAATCGTTCTGATTGGGGCTTGCCTTGCTCGATCAGAATGGCGTTGTAGCTCTCCATATTGGCAAGCACCAACAGCTGCTGGATCGTCGCCTCATCCCGCATATTTCCCTTTTGCCCGGGATGTGCGTCCCGCCATTGCCTGGCGGTTTGACCGAACAGGGCGACATTCAGCAGGTCAGCCTCGTTTGCGTAAGTAAATGCAATCTGCTCCGGGGTCAGCGCCGGAGGGATCAGATTTTGCTTGATAGCGTCGGTGTGAATGCGGAAATTAAGTTTCGCAATCTCACGGTTCAGGTTCCAGTTCAGGGACAGGCGGCTGTTCTCGTCTGATTTCAGCCGCCGGTAGTCCTTCATGATATAAAGCTGAAATTCTGGGGAAATCCAGGTAGCGAAGGACATGGCGATGTCCGTGTGGGCGTAAGTCCCACCATAACGGCCAGCCTTGACCACGATGCCGATGGCCTCCACGCCGGCAATCCATTTGCTGGGAGACATGGTAAAGGCGTGGGTACCGGCCTGACTTCTAAAGGCGTCGAATTCGACGGGTTTGAAATTTGGGTTGTGCAGGCTTTCCCATAATCCCAGGAATTCAAGGGTATCCCGCCCCCGCATCCAGTTTCGGATGACATCATTGGGATCGTCGCTCTTATAGCGGGCGATGTCGGTCAGCGAGATGAACTCATTTTCAAAATCGGTTGTGTAGATGCCTATTGCGATTCCCTTTGCGTGGATGGTCTCCTTGACGGTTTTTTTCATATTCCTCACCTCCGGATTTATCTTATTACAGTGTTCTAAACTTGTCCCAACTGCATTATAGCGGAGGTATCCGGTGGCGTCAATACATAAAAGTCAGTTTGATGGAAAAGGGGGGGAGTGTCTCAAGCGGACAACTCTCCCCTTGGTTTTAAGCGGCATTCGACTGCGTATCGTCAGGCTGTGCCGCTGTTCCGTTTTTTGGAATCGGCAATTCAATTTCATCGCCGTACTTTTCCATCATCCTGGCAAGGAAGTCCATGCAACGGTCGAAGTACATACGCTGCTCCGGAAGCAGGCTCTCCACATCCTGGAATCCATCTGCCCTCGCACCCATCCCGTCACGCCTCTTCCGAGTCATCAGGGACGGGCGTGTAGGTTGTGTAGGTATTGCAGATATTTTTACGACCGTCACCGGCGCTCAAAATACCGTCATTACCTACATTATCTACATCGTCCATGTCGGTGCTGGTCCAGGGAGCATTCAAATCCAGCAGAGAGACCAGTCGGCCCTTCCCGGTGCGTTTTTCGGAACGGTAACGAATGCCATACTCTCGCTCAAGTTCTCCGATGTTGGCGTTCAGCAGCCGGGTCAGCGTGTTCGGTTCAGCGTTGATTTCCGTTTCCGCTTTCAGCTCGTCCAGTAGCACAGCGGCATAGCCCCGCCACACACTATGCACCTGGGTAAAGTTCTGAACAGCGGTCAGGATAGGGTCAGGCTCTTTCTGCGGGGCCTCGCTCCCAAAGGAAACAAACTCCCACACTTTTTTCTGCTTGTCGAAGCGGAGGTTCAGTTGAGTATCGGCCACTTCCCGCCCGGTCACATCCAGTGTGGCGGCGGTCTCCATCCGGGAAGACTTTTGCAGGACGAGGGCGCCATCGGCGCATCCCAGCAGACCAGTCGTGCCGGAGATCATATTGAAAGAATCGGCAGACCCGGCCTTGCGGGTGTGGTGGACTACCAGTACCGTCACCAGGAAACGGTCGGCGATCTTCTTCAAGGCGCAGACCGTCTCGTAGTCGCTGGCGTAGTTGTACTGCTCCTGTCCGGCCTTGCGGACACGCTGGAGGGTGTCGATGATTGCCAGCTTCACATGAGGGTGAGCAGTGAGGAAGTTCACAAGCTGCTCCTCGAAGCCCTCGCCGATATACAGGGCCTCGGTCGCCAGCCAGATGCTGCCGGGATTGCCGCCGCTGACATCGTTCAACCGCTGCTGCATCCGCTGAAAGGTGTCCTCCAGGCTGATGTAGAGAACGCCGCATTTTTCCGTTTTCAGCCCCCAGACCGGCTCGCCTTTGCTGACCTGATTCGCCAGCCACAGCACCAGCCAGGACTTGCCCACCTTGGGCGCACCGGCGAGGATGTAGATACCCTGCCCAATCAGGCCATCAACCAAAGTGCCGGACGGGGCGTAGGTTGTGTCCAGCAGTTCCTCTGCCGGAATCACTTTCAGTTCAGGGACTTTCTGTTTTTCTTCCGTCATTCACATTTCCTTTCACGGCATCCGGCAGCGAACACCATAACGCTGGCGGAGACAGTGGTAATAGCGGCAGTGCGGCCCGGTTGACCTCCTTCCTGTCCGGGCGAGCCGCTGATTTGGCATGTATGCCAGTTTTGGATTTCTCCTATATACGGAAGCAATTCATTTCCGAACTGTCTATGATTATAACAGTTCAGAAATGTGCTGTCAAGGCGCTTTCAAAAATTCCTTTCATTTTTGAACGGAGCATGATATAATGGGCAGCAAGACGGCTATACTCAAATCAACGCCAGGACAGGGGAGGACATATCATGGGATTGCCGATTGATGCGACACTGGGAGAGCGCATCCGTTTTTACCGACAGCAGGCGGGATTGACGCAAAAAGAACTCGCCAGCCTGTGTGAGGTCAGCGAATCCGCCATCAGGAATTATGAACTTGGGAACCGGGTGCCGGATTTTCTCACGCTCCATACGATTGCCGGAAAACTCCGGGTCAACTACGCCGCCATCAGTGGTGAAAAAATTACGGAGATGGAGGGTGCGTTACAGGCATTATACAAGCTGGAGGAAATTTACGGACTGTACCCGACCGAGGTAGACGGGCATATCCATTTTGCGTTTCGTGACAGTATTGCGGTGGGTGATTTCAAGCCGGACATAGATGCCATCACGAGAAGCCCTGGCGCATTGCTCCAATACCGTATCCTGGGATTTATGAAAGCCTGCGCCCAGCACAGCGCCGGGGAAATGACTGACGAGGAGTATGCCCTTTGGAAAAGTAAGTTCCCAGCATTCCTGAGCGACTTTTACGAATTTCGGAAACAGGCGGGGCGGACGGAAGAAGAAACCTTTGACGGGGACGCCCCTGTCCCATCGGAAAAACCGCAGTCCCCAGAGCGGAGCCGGGAACGGAAAATCAACAGTGGGCGGTAGCCAACAGCAGCAGTATGCCGCGCAGCCAGACCAGCGGAGCGGTCTGTTCAGAGGGTTTGGGATGCCTCCCAACAAGCAGAAACAGCAATTTCCGGCAACGCCGGGAACCGCTGTTTCGAGTCTTTGTGGGAACAAAGACACTGCTTGCAAAGTAGCGAATTGCATCAACGGATAAAGACTTGTCCATTGATTTTGGTGGTGACAAATCGTGTCACCACCACTTCTGTTAGGGGGCTTTCAGCGGAGGGGACAAAGTTTGTCCATCCCACTTCAGTAACGGGTCGCTTTGACCAGTTGCCGTCAATCCATATTTTTGGTGCGGGTCAAAATGACCCGCACCAGATTGCTACAGCCTCTCAGGGCAAAGTGGTCTTATGACAGAAGTGCGCTACTGGGCAAGCAGGGTGTTTGTATATACAAACGCTCAAAACGGACTTCCAGCGTTGCCGCCAGAAGTCCGTTTTTGCTTGTTAGGAAGCATCCCAAACCCTTTGAACAGCCCCATGACCGGGGCTGGCTGCGCGTTCGGAAACCGAACGCTGACATGATTGATGTCAACCAAATTCGGTTACAGCTATATAATGTCTATCTGCTCTAAGGCCTAACGAGCAGCACTACGGAATTTGCAATTCTCTTTTCACCTCCGACTGGTGTTGTATAAAATCTCTGTTCAATACCAAATAGGAGCATCTTCAACTCATCTTCAGAGCCAATAGCAAATGCGCTTTCAGTAACTCTTAACTCTGGGCAATAATCCCCAATATATGTGAAAATATTTCGCCTATCAGCCGGGCGCAATTCCGAAAGTGTTTTTATTGCCAATGCAATTCTTTTGCGATTTGCGGTTTTTACATCGATAGCGGAGTACCCATCTTTCAAAGATATAAAATCACTTTGCAAAAATTGATCTGTTTCCTCTGCGGTGGCCTCCCGATATAATTGGTCTATACCCTTAAAAATACTTGTGATTGATTCAAGCCTACGAAAATAAAGCACATCTGATGACTTACAGAAAATCGCATCGGGCAAATCATTTACTACAACTTCTTCCTGGTCGCTCCTATATTCATATATACCGCCAATACTCATAATCCGTTTTCTTTTCACTAGTCGAGCTTTTGAAACATTCTGAAAGAAAATATTTCCCTCACGGATAAAGAACAGAAAATCTATTTTTGAAAAATCTCCTTGCACAAGCGAGTCGAAGTCAGGCGTACTGTAGGTTTGATTTAGCAGGTCGATAGCAAAATCCTGTTGAGAAGCGTTTTCAATTTTGAACCAATCGCCTTCGTTTAATGATGCACCTGGAGCATATGGTAATGTTGATGTTACACAGGTGGTGATGTCAGGAAAAATTTCCTTATCTGTCGTTGCCATCGTTCTGTATTTGATTGATTTCCCAGAAAGACGAAGTTTAACACAAATCGTCTGCATATTTTCATCCCTTTCTTTCAATAAAAGTTGTATCATTGATTCGCCGCAAATTTTGAAAATCAATATTTTCCCTGTTTCGTATTACTGAACCACGAGCTATCACGAAAATTCTGGACCCTTTAGGCGTAAGAATGTGGTAATAATGATAGCCAAATAGCAAAAAAAACGGATTGAAATACTGAGTCTGGGATAAAAATGTAAACAAGAACACAATAACATACAGAATACTCATTGTGATGTTATCGCCGATACTGAGCGAAACGAAAAAATAGCCAAGGTAGGTCGGTAAAAACTCGTTGTCAGCAAGGCTAAATTCCTCACATGTAATCAACTGCTCTGGCTCAATAAACTTAGCGATTTTTATAGTTATCAATGATATAAAAACTGGTATTGCCAAAAGGAACAGTCCAAAGAACCAAGAAGGAATGCCGAATATGTATTTTCTGGTCTTTATGATATAGACTGCGACCATCCAGAAAGTTGCAGTTATTGTAAGTAATATTCGGAAGAAAAATCTCATATATGACCCCTTCAAAAGTATTGCATAGGTAACCGCCATAATTAAATTTCTATTTTATCAACTGTTATTCTCGGAACCCTCAACAATTTTGTCAATCTTAAACATCAGCATACTGGCAAAAATCAGCCGCCGCATACAGTCCTCTTTTTCGAGTTCAATATTCTTGTGAGATTTTGGATTCCGCAGAGCTGCCATTGCTCCGGCAAACAGGAAACGAGTACCCATATGTATATCCTTCCCTGTTTGTGTCGACCGATCTGCGGCTTCAATAACAGGCTCCTTATCGGCAAAAACCTTGTTCATCAGGGTCTGCCCATCAGGCGGATTGGTATCATCAAGGCAAAGCGTTTGATATAACTTTTTGACACAGTCATTTACTTCAATAAACGCATTGCAGGCAGCTTCGGCGTAGCTTCCATCCCGATACAGTTTTTCAGAAACTCTTTGAATATCGGGATGTAGCAAATGACATAGTCCTTTATCACCTGCTTGATTTGCGCCAAGAATTTGACACTTGACAAACTCTATGACCTCAATCGTTTGACCATATACAGTCAGGTTAATATAAAAGCCCCGATATGGAATTTCAGTAAAAAGAGTGTTTTTCAGATCAAGAAGGTGGTTGCTAATGGGAAGATTTATACCTAAAATCTGTTGAGCTACACTTGTAATCTCCTCGCGAAGATTAAGAACTACATTGGAAGAGAAGGGGCGGGTAGCATCGCAACCAGCCAGTGATTGCAATTGGATAGATAACTCGTCGATTTTTGTAGTGTCCATTTTTTCACTCCATCGGTTTAATCGTCGCTTCAATAAAAGCGATTTCCTCATCACTCAGCCCATATTTTTCATAAAGTTCCGCATCCGTCCATGGCTTGGTGAAATCCTGAAGCGGAACGAAACGATAGTTTTTGCTCGGAGTATGTTGAGAGATTTTACAGGCTGACACCAATACACGGAAAAACTTGGTTCGTAAGTATGAGATAAAATTATGAACTTCTTGCTCTGTTTCAAATGGAACATAGAGGAAGGTCTGCGAACACACTGATCCTATTGGAGCATATTCTGGTCTGCCGACAACATATGGATCAATGCCAGAACCAGCAGCTTCAGGAATAAAAACTTTATGCTTATCAATATCTGAGGCATTCTTTTTGATGCTACTGCGGGAAACATAGGCTGTTGTCCTTGTCATCTTCTCTAAGTATAAAACACTAACATCGTGCTCGACAGAAAGTGTAGGGTATATTTTAATGCTGTTTTTCCCGCTTGTATGTGGATTGGTAGGGATTCCAAAAGGAGTGTCGTTTGAAACGATGGTATCAACTGTTTCGTTCGGCTTAACTTGCATCATCACTTTTTTTACTATGTCAGCAAGTTTCGGTTCCCGAATCAGTATGTCAAAGTCTCCAAGGTTGCGCCCAGCCGTTTGTCTCTGCCCATCTTTAACAAGGGAATATTCACAGTCACCCAAATGCTTCTCATCTCGAAGATAATAGCATAGGCCACCTTTGACTTCTACTGTCGGGAAAATATCTCTTGAGTCCGTATAGGCAACCATTTTGCTAATATGGCGATCGGTCAGCATCGTATTTCTGAAATTCGAGAGGAGATTTTCACGACCAGTTGAAAACCATCTAGACGGAATAATTAGCGAAACATAGGCAGGTTTCAATTCTGCTGCCAATGCCGCAAAGCGTTGGTAGATAGGTGCGTCATTTGACCCGCCAGAGCCTCCGGTCAACTGGTAAGGCGGATTTCCGACAACCGCATCAAATTTCAAACGCTCACCTTCTTTCCCCCATGTCTTGGGATTAGACAGTTTTCGTGCCAGCCTGGGCTTGTCCTCCATACGGTCAAGAATTCGAGGAATATAGGCCGCATGGACAGCCCAAGTATCCTGATAGCCCGCCAAGGTACGACGGGTGATGTTCACCGCCATAGGAGTCTTGCAAAGGATAAAAATGTTTGTGTCCAGAACTTCCTGCCATAAGCACTGTGTCTCATCCGATTCCATCCGCGCTTCTGGCTTTGGTAGCTTCATGGCGTAAAGGCTGTAGGTCAGATAGAGCGGATAGAGACCAGATTTGGAGTTCATCTCCAATATTCTCGCATTCGGGTTATGGAACAGAGCAGCGGTCACATCGCCATTGTCAACAAGACGCGGTTCGTCTAAAATGCCATCCTGCGGATAACCCTTCGCAAAGAAGTTGTATCCGCCCAGGGTATCTCCCATGTGCATATTGACCACGCGCCATGGAGTAAGAACAGTCTCTTTATCTGGGTTGCGGAACAGGGAAAAAATCTCAGCGATACGCTGCACTCGGCGTGTCGGCGGCAGTTCGTCGGCCGCTCTTGCCATGCGGCGGATACGCAACCCCGCACCAACGACCACATCCTCATCGTAATATTTCAAGAGTTGTTTGAAAAGAGGCTTGGTGACACCATCGGGCATAAATTCAATCCAAGATTCATCATCTACAAGATCGATAAAGTCGCCAATATGAATGTCCTCGTTCAAATCAACCTTCGCCCCATATATGAGCATGGGCAAACGAATAGAAACTGCTCGGAGCAGACGAATGACTTTCTCTTGTTCCTTTTTCATTTCCTGGTGTTTCTTTATGGCATCTGCATCTTCTTTGGAGCGTTCCCGTTTGGGCTTGCTCTTGGCCTTTTCTGCTGCCTGGTATTCTTCGCTGGTCAATCCTTGCCGATTGATTGTTACTTTAGTCGGCGGCTTGGCTTTTGACTGCCCGTGGATGATGGAGGCCAGTTTGTTGAAAAGATTTACATCGGCATCGTCCATGATAATGCCGACGCCTTCATTGTAAATGGACTCATCATCAAAGCCGCTTTTGATTGCCTTGTCAACTGTAATTCTTTTGATTTGCCGCATCATTTTCGGCACATCGTATTCCAGCATTTGAGTGCCGCCTATGGCAATCACCGGGCAGAAGTTCAGGAACTCACCCAGAGCTGCTTTGGAGCCGCTGTCTCCCGTTTTGCCCTTTCTGGACAGCGTATGAACTTCTGAAAGAACTCTCAGCGCTCGGTCAGGTGCGAAGTCAAAGACATACGCCAGTTCTTTTTGCTTGCCGTTTACGCTGCCGATAGACTGAACACGGAAAATCGTCTGCATATAGCCGGATGCCGCTGTTGATGCGGAACCAGAAAGCATCATCACTGCCGACCACTCTGGCACTGTGACGCCCGTGGTCAGGCGACCGCAGGATATGGTGATTGTGTAAGGATGATTTTTGATTGCGTTCTGAACCTTTGCCAGAGCATTGTCGTAGTCCTCCTCTTTGTCGCCTTCCCCCGCAACATTGGCAACATAGAAATGACGAAATACAGGATGCTCCTTCAACAGCTTACTCAACGCCCTCGCTTCCTTGACGCCGGGAACCATCCAGAAAGTGTGCCGGAACATATCGCGATATTCCTCATTGGAAAATGGGTAGTGGCTGTCCTTACTTTCCTGCGTAATCAAATCAAGAAAACTCCGCACATCAGCCTCATACACAAAATCTCCTTTGTGTGCCCCTGTGGGAATGGGGCGAAAATCCTGTTCTGGATCGCCTGTCCATGTGCGGAAGAACTCGCGGAAATTAAACGCCATATCCTCCGTTTCGTAGCGGTACGCTGTCGGCATCGTCTTTGATAGGTCAAATGTGTATATCCGCATTTCCGGTAAATCTGCATATGGATTGTGTAGGTCAGGATACCGTTCGGCAAATTCCTTTTTCCGACGCTGCTCCATCACATAATCCCAGGTATAGACATTTTCTTCATACTGCCCAATGAGATTATAAGGTGTCCCTGATAGAGAAAGGATTTTAGGTGCTTTTCCGTTTTTGGGCGTTTCCAAGAGTGTTTGTACTGTCTGACCCAAATCAGTTTGTGTTCCTTCATGGGCTTCGTCGTAGATAATTAAATCCCAATTGATTTCAAACACGGCATTATTTTTGTCAAATTTACCGCCAGCCCGTTTAGAGCCACGCAAGTCTTGCATAGAAGCAAAATAGGCAAAGCATGTCCCCATCCGAGCATAATTACGCAAAATGCGGTCGTTCTCGGAATCGATAGAGGCATCATATTCGTAACTGCTACCATTAATTTTCTTTGTAACAAAAATGTGCTTACTGTCCGCTCCAAATATTAGCCCATGATCTTTTTGCCAGCCTTCCTCAACTACAGGCCGATGGGTGACCACGATTGTTTTCTGGAATTTTGCTTTGCGAATCAGCTCATAAGCAGACACCGTTTTCCCAAACCGCATTTTGCAATCCCAGAGCATCCGATTATTTGTGCGAAAGACTTGTATTGTGCGCTCCACAGCATCTCTTTGTTCCTGGCGGAGTTCAATCGTTTTTTGAACGCGGGGTTCAGACTCTGTAGATGTACATACTTTTTCAGAAGCTGAAAGGACAGTGCGCCCTTCTTTATACGCTTTGATCGCATTGACCGCAGTTTCCAGATTAACGGCGTACCACTCCGAATCACGGTCAGTATCCGGAAACCGTTTGCATGAATAGCCAGAACGAGCCAGCACATCATGAATATCTTCATCTCTGAATGGATTTGGCATACTGGTTCCGTCAGCCATTTGGGTGAACCGTAGTGCCAATTCCGTATAGAGCAACTCATAACTGGTCAATGCTGTCTTTGTGTATTGCTTGATACGCTCATGAGCCGCTATGTTGAGCAGCTCACAATTAGGAGGAAGCTGTGACGGCCCCAATGCGCTGGCAAGGGTGGCGTCTCCGATTTTCAGGTAGCCATCATGGTCGGCATCATGAATAGCCATAATATAAATCAGCTTATACTTGAACGCTGCTTCATAGCCTGCCATTGCCATGTTCTCCCTTCACCATAGAAATAAAAGTCTGGCTTCGCTTAGAACGCCAGTCCATAATCCGACAGTAATTTCCCGTATGCCGGTAAACATTCCCTGTAGCACAACCCGGGCAAATACTGGTGTTATCAGCTAAAACAGCATCGCCGCCTAAATCCATAAAGTCGGAAAGTGTCATCTGACAATTTTCATCAGCCTTACAACTTCCAGGAACAACACATTTCAAACCATCCATCTGCCAAATATTCCACGAAATGATACGGGCAATTTTACGGAGCAATGGAATTCCGGGCATCTGGTCAAATTTCGCTTGATAATATTCAATATAAGAATATAGGAGATTTTCTCTCGCCAGTAAGAGGTTATCTCCTTGATACTCAAAGCCGTAAACACTTTCAAAAGCTCTCTGTGCCCATGCCAGCCAGTCCTCTGGTGTTTCAGTGTTCTCCTGCACTACCCGCATTTTTCGATCCAGTAATCCTATACGCTGATAAAGAGGAATTCTTTCTCCGGTTACGGTGTCATACCGGCTGACCAGATACGGAGCCTCTCCACAGGACACTTCCAAACGCTGAGCATCCACATATTTTTTCCAGTCTTTCTTAGCGCCTTGAAAGGAAATCGTTCCACTGGAAGCCGTCCAAGATGTTTTATTCTCCACATTAAACACACTGGTTCTTCCAAACCATTGTGCATCAATTAAATTGTTCTGCCTATTACAAATCCATGATGGAGTAAATACCTCTGCCTTGTCACGTGTACGACCAGCCTGGGTGCCTTTCGGCTTTGCGATTCTTGGCTGAATAAGTGTTGCATAAGGTCCTGTAATAAAATCAGGAGTAATTTCTGAAAAAACCTCGAAGCCGGTACCGAGGGAAACATAATCGTCAGTTGCCCATAGGATGTTTTTTCGGGTAGTTCGGTCAAAAAGCATAATATTTAGAAGTTCTGCATCAAGAGTTCGTATCGATTCTTCCAGTATATCTACACCATATATCATGGCTACACATTCTGTATTTTTTGACAGCGGCAATACAAATCGCCTCCTCCCTCAGCATTTTCAGGTTATTCATTTTTATCATACCACAAAGTTCGTCAAAGTTCCATCCCAAATGCAGTATACGAACGCCACAGCCAGTTTGCTCATATAACAAACCAACTATGGCGTTCGTGCGCTTCAAAATATTGCATCTGCAAAGAGTATGGGCTCCTTAATTTTGTATGTCCAACACCTAACAATTTCTTTTTCTTTGGCCTGATTGATGGACAGCGTATCGCTTCTTGGGTTAGTCTATCAACCGATGTTCCGACACGCCTTGGACATAATTCTCCAAATCACCGCCAAGCACCAGATGTGCATACTCTAATGGCTTATTGTAAATCAAGTAGTCCAACTCCGACCGCTGGTACATATTCTTGGCAACCTCATCCTCGACAGCGGTGCAGTCGATGGAAATCATCGTACCATCAGCAAATTTCAGCTCTACGCAGGCGGTGTCTATATTGAACTCACAGGACAGAAGTTTCCTCATTGGTGGCTACCTCCCTCCAACATCAGAAAATGCTCCAACGCCGCTATTATGGCTCTTTCCTTCTCAGGTGGACAAGTGGGAACCCTTGCGTTTTCTGACTTCGCCAGGTTGTAATTCTCTCCGACCTCCAATCCGCACTTCCGCTTGACCTGAGAGATATACAAGCTGGAGACTTTCAGTCCGAACTTCTCCCGCACATAAGCCTTGATTTCCCCATAAGTCGCCTTACTTTCCGCTGGGGTGACCTCCAGTTCATCCAAGTCCAGTCCGACACGAATCACATCGTCCGGCTTTTGTTGGGACAGACAAACAACCGTCTCCACATGGGCCGTTCGCGGGAACATATCCACCGCCGCCGCCTTCACCAGAGCATACCCGGCATCCCTGAACCGTTTCACGTCCCTCGCAAGGGTGCCGGGATTGCAGGAGACATACACTACCCGTTCTGGCCCCATCTCTGCAATAGAACCAATCACCCCACCCTCCAGCCCTTTCCGGGGCGGGTCTACCACGACTACCTCTGGCCGCAGCCGCTCTGCCGCAAATTTTGCAGCGACAGCGCCTGCATCGCCCACAAAAAACGACACATTTCCTATCCCATTTGCCCGTGCGTTTGCCTTGGCATTCTCGATTGCCTCCGGCACGATTTCCGCGCCAATCACCTGGGCCGCGTGCCGGGCCATCACCATGGTGATTGTCCCCGCACCGCAGTACAGCTCCAATACTGTCTCACGGCCGGTCAATCCGGCGAACTCCACAGCCTTCTGGTACAGCCGCTCCGCCTGCGCCCGGTTTACCTGATAGAACGACGGCACAGACAGGCGGACCGTCAGGCCGCACAGGGTGTCCGTCAAGGTGTCCTCCCCCCAGAGGGTGCGGTATGCCTCTCCCAGCACCACATTGGTATCCCGGGTATTGGTATTGAGGACCACCCCCAGCGCCTCTGGGCAGGCGTGCCGGATGTGTGCAACTAGCGCCTCTTCCCGGGGCAGGGCCTCCCCATTCACCACCAAGCAGACCAGGGCCTGCCCCATCTGGTTGGTCCGGACATAGATGTGCCGCACCAGCCCTTGGCCGCTGCGCTCATCATAGGCAGATACGCCCTCCTCCTGCAGGTACTCCTCAACCGCCTGGGCGGCTGCATTGGCCTGGGGTGCCTGGAGGCGGCAGTCCAAGGCGGGGATGACATCATGGCTCCTGGCCCGGTAAAACCCGGCCTGCCCGGCAGGGCTGATGGGAAAGATCGCCTTGTTGCGGTAGCCATCTGCCGCACTGGCACCCAAGATGCCAACCGCCACCTCCACCCCGCCAACCCGGCGCAGGGCGTCCTCCACATGCTGCCGTTTGGCTTCCAGCTCCTCAGTATAGGAGACGTGCCGGAAGGCACAGCCGCCGCAGGCGGGAAAATGGGGGCAGTCCGGCCTTTGGCGGGCGGGAGACCCCTCCAGGATCTCCTCCACCCGGCCAAAGGCCATCTGTTTCAGCACCTTCAGCACCCGTACCGCACAGGTCTCCCCGCGGACACCGCCGTGGACAAATATCACCTGCCCATCGATCCGGGCCACACCCAGCCCCTCCGCACTGTAGCCCGTTATGGTCACTGTATGCACCTGATTTTTCAGCAGTCCTGCCATGGGGCCTCCTGTATCCTGATTTGATCCCAGCCGCCGCTTTGCGGCAGCCTCCCTTCCCCTGGGGATGGCTTACGCCTCCCACTTGTCGATGAGCTGCTTGATCTGGTCGGCAAAGCGGCTCAGGTCCTTGTTGGCACGGCCCTTGCTGCGCAGGATCACCTCCTGGAGCAGCTTGCCCACAGCAACCAGGCGCTGGTAGGAGCTGGAGACCTTGCCAAAGGCGGTCGTCGCCTTGCGCTCGGGCAGATACCCCCGCTCCAGCTGGCGGTTGGCGGCCAGGTCATAGACCTCGGTATACTGCGGCGCATGGGCACTGAGGCCCAAATGCTCCAGGCTCTGCGCAAAGTAGGGCGCCACCTCCCGGTCCCCGTGGACTACAAAGAAGTGGGTGGGGTTCTCAAAGGACTGCGCCCACTCCAACAGATGATCCCGGTCGGCGTGGCTGGAGAGCCCCTTGAAATTCACAATCTCCGCCTGCACAGCCACCTCCTCGCCGAACAGCTTCACGCTCTGGGCACCTTCCAGCAGGGTGCGGCCCAGGGTGCCGGGGGCCTGGAAGCCTACGAATACAATGGTACTCTCTGGCCGCCACAGGTTGTATTTCAGGTGGTGGCGGACACGGCCCGCGTCACACATGCCGGAGGCGGAGATAATCACCTTGGGGATCTTATCCGCATTGAGCAGCTTGGACTCCTCTACGGACTCTGTCATCCGCAGGCCGGGAAAGGAGAACATATTCGTCCCATCCTTCACCAGCTCCAGCGCTTCGTCGTCCAGATAGCCCCGCAGATCGCCGCAGAAGATGGTAGTGGCCTTGCTGGCCAGGGGACTGTCAATGTACACCGGGAAGTCCTTGACCGATTTGACCAGATTCTCCTGCTTGATGCGGCGCAGGAAGTAGAGGATTTCCTGGGTGCGGCCCACAGCAAAGGCGGGGATAATCACATTGCCGCCCCTGCCCAAGGTGCGGTCGATGACCTTGGACAGCTCAGAGGTGTAGCTCCACACCTCCTGGTGGTTCCGGTCTCCATAGGTGGACTCCATCACCACGTAATCCGCCTTCTTGAGCAGGACAGGATCCCGGATGATGGGCTGGTTGATATTGCCGATGTCGCCGGAGAAGACGATGGTCTTGCTCACGCCGTCCTCTGTCACATCCAGGGTGATACTGGAGGAGCCGAGCAGATGGCCGGCGTCGCTGAAGGTGACAGTGACGCCCTCGCACAGCTCAAAGGGCACACCGTACCGGCGGGTATGGACATAGCCATGGACCCGCTCCGCATCCGCAATCGTGTAGAGGGGTTCCACCATGGGGCGGCCTGCCCGCAGGTTCTTCCGGTTCTCGTACTCCGCGTCGGACTGCTGGATATAGGCGCTGTCAATGAGCATGATCTCCATCAGGCGGGCAGTAATCCGGGTTGTCCAGATCTGGCCGGTAAACCCCTCCCGCACCAGCAGGGGGACCCGGCCGGTGTGGTCAATATGTGCGTGGGTGATGAGGACATAGTCGATGGTATTGGGTGCGAAGGGCAGTTCCCGGTTGTCTGTCTCATCGCGGCCCTGCTGAAGGCCGCAGTCAATCAAAATCCGCTTCCCGTTTACCTCCAGGCAGTGGCAGCTGCCAGTGACGCATTGATCCGCTCCAAAAAAGCTTAGCTTCATGTTGGGCCCCTCCTTATCTTTGTATATAGATATTGTATCACAACCGGCAGGGATTGACAATGGGCATCATGGGGGCGGATCCGTGCCGCAGCCGACAGACACGGGAAAAAGCAGTGCTTATCTGGTAAAAACCAGATAAGCACTGCTCTTCATATCTACTTGAAGCTAGCTCCCGCTGGGGAAAAACAGCCAATGTTCCTGTTTCGCCGGGGTAGGCGTCTTCCTAGCAGCAGGGTGACGGCCCCCGCCAGCGCCTCGAACAGCAGCCGGTTCTCCGGGTTCGCCGCAGCCGCCTGGAGTCCCCCAGTACCTCAGCCGCTCCTCCTCATGGCTTGCAGCTGCCGCAGGGCTCATAGCCCCGGACCAGCAGCTCATCCCGGCTGCCGGTATACTCCTGCCGGTTGGCCTCACTGATCGAGGACGCGCCGGAACAACTGGGCAGATGAAATTTTTTGGAATTCCGGTTGAGTATGTAGCTGGCTTCCACGCTGCTGATGGCATTTTCATCCAGCTGGCTCTCCCCAGTGGCGTAGTCAATAGACACCCCGGGCTGGGCGTTGTAGACGTAGACGTTGAAGCAGATCCCTTCCCCGCCGTCCTCTACGCTCAGCGCCTCCATGTGGACGCCCCCAGCCACCAGGTCATCCCCAGTATAGACCGGGGTCACGCGGTAGAGCACGTGGTTCCCTGTTTCTTTGACGTAGTCCGCCACCATGTTCTCAAAGGGCAGCATCCCATCTACGTTCATATACCGTGTGCCGGTAATCAGGTTTTCTTTGTTGGCGTTCTCACCGGACAGCTGGTAGCCGATCAGATGGCAGCGGTTGTAGAGGTACTTCCCGTCTACGCAGTCGTACTTCACCGTCTGCCAGCCCGTGGGCTTGACGGAGCCAATAGAGCCCCGTTCCTCTGTAGGCATCAGGTCTATGCCTACACAGGCCTGGGCCGCGCCGCAGCGCCCCAGCCGGTCCAATGGGCTGTAGGTCTCATAGGATTTTCTGGTCAGCTCCTCCTCCGTAAACTCCGGCACATTGTCTGCCAGGACCACATAGGGCTCCCCGGAGAACGGCGGGATTGATTCCATGGAGATGGCCGCCGTCTCCCCGCCCTGGACCTCAATTGTGACGCAGCCGGAGCTCACCGAACAGCACAGCATCAGCAGCAGGGCAAACAGGCCCCGTTTCCATCGTTTCACCGCCGGTAGACCTCCTTGATAATTTTTTCATGGGAGGATCCGGCAAAGATCTCCCGCCGCTCCAGGGACCAGCCATCCAGGGACAAGGTGAGATGCAGATCCGCCGGATAGGTGCGGTTCCAGCGGTAGAGGATGATCCCTTCCATCCGCTCCCGCCAGGGGGCTGGATCCACAGTCTCCACAAAGCAGAGCTCCCCTGGCCCGGCCTGGTCCAGGAACCCCTCATCCACGCACAGGTTGGGCGGCGGATCGGGGAACTGCCGGAGGGAATAGCTGTTCATCCACAGGGGCCGACCGGCAGCCTCCGCCAGCAGATCCTGGCGCAGCAGGCGGTCCTGACTCTGCCGCCGGTGGTTGAACAGCATCCCGCCCCGGTCGTCAATGCAGACGGCTGCAATCATGCATTCCCCAGCACATTGGTGCAAAAACGCATCAGGATTGTGGCAGCCTGCGCACGGGTGGCGCTGCCGCCCGGGACCAGCTGGCCGTCCATGCCGCTGATCAGGCCAACGCCTACCGCCCAGGACATGGCGTCCACGGCGTAGGAGGAGACGCTGGCCGCGTCAGGGAACGTGTCCAGCCCGGCACGCTTGGAGACGTCCGCGCCCTTGCTCTGGGCATAGCGGAAGAGGATCGCCGCCATCTGCTCACGGGTGATCTCCGCCTGGGGCCGGAAGGAGCCGTCACCGTAGCCGGTGACAATGCCGTTAGCCGAAGCCCAGGCCACCGGCGCGGCATAGTACTGCTGGGACGCCACGTCGCTGAAGGCCGTCCCCTCTGCCGCCGGAGAACCTTCCAAGCGGTGGAGGATGGTCACGATCATCCCGCGGGTGGTGGTCTTGGTGGGGGAGAAGGCGGTCTCAGAGGTGCCGCTCATCATCCCATGGGCGTAGACATACTGCACCGCCGCATAGAACCAGTCCGACGCCTGCACATCCTGGAAGGGCAGGGCAACATTTTCCGGGGGCGCAGGGGTCTCGGCAGGGGGTGTCGTCTCCGCAGGCGGCGTGGTCTCCGGCTTACTGGTGTCAGGCTTACTGGTGTCAGGCTTGCTGGTATTGGGCTTGCCCGTACCGCCGATGATGGGGAAGCCCCCGGGCCCCTGCCACACTGAGCTGGACACCGGCACCTGGCCGGTCATCCCGTTGGGCAGGGCCGAAAGGCCCCGCCCCAGCAGGATCATCTCCGCCGTGGACGGCAGGACGCTGGTATTGCTCACCTGCTTGCCCAGGGCCAGATCTCCCAGCGCCAGGGTGCTGCGGCTGTTGAGTGGATCCTGCCCAGTTACATAGATGGTGAGCTCCGTTTTGCCCTGGGCAGTGCGCACCAGGCAATCCGGGCTGTAGGCCGTGGAACTGGCTGGGACAAAGGAGCAGCCCGGGTACTCGCCCGCCAGCGTCAGCTCCAGCTGCACACCGTAGACGCCGCTGCCGTCCAGCCCATCCAGGGAGAGGGAAACTTTCCCACTCTCCGGGATAATCGTGCCGCTCAGCGCGGGACGGGCCTCCGCAGCATAAGCCGCCGGGACCAGGCCCCACGCCAGGACAAGGGCCAATAGGAGGGATACAACAGATTTTTTATGATTCATGGCAGATTACTCCAATACAATGGTGGGAAGCTCCAAGCCGCCGGGGCTGTTGATCCACATCGTCTCTGCGGAGACCCGCTGGCCTTCGGTGCTGTCGGGCAGATTGGTACGGGAGAGGATGGCCTGGATCTGGCTGGGCAGCAGGTTCTTCGCCTCGCAGTTGTGTTCTTCATCCTCGCCCTGCAGCTCCGCTTCCCGCTGCACATTGGGGACAAAGAGGAAGATCCCGTCGCTGATATCGCTGACTGCCCCATCTTCGGGGATCTCCGCGAACAGGAGGGCGTAGCCGTCCACCAGCCGCTCCAGCTCTTTCTCTACGGGCTCGCCCGCCTCATTGATGGTGGTCTCGAGGAACACGCCGTTGATCTTGACCGTGTTGTACAGCGGGTCGCCCCGGTAGGTCCCGACGATCACCAGTGTCCCCGCCGGGATCACCTTCTCGGACGGCTGGCCGTTGACGACGGCTGCGTAGCGGTAGTCCGCCGCCAGCACACCCACTGCGCCCTCCTCCAGGAAGGCGATGTCGTCGCCGGGATAGCTGATCAGCCCGATGCTCTCCAGTTCTGTCCCTGCGGGCAGGCCCGTGATGGTGACAGACATGGCGTCATAGGTCCAAATGCGGGTGTCGTTGGTCTTGGGCTTCTGGAAGTAGGTCAGGAAGCTGCCGGCATCGTCCACCGCCTGGTTGGAGCCCTGGTCGAGGTTGGTGGAGCGGGCTACCGTCCGCAGGCCGTCGGCGCCCGTCACCTCTACGGTGACTGGGGCCCCACTGGGTGTCCAGGTCCCGGCGGCCAGCTTCAGGCCGGAGATGGCGGTCTCCCCGTGGAACCGCACCTCAATCCCGCCGGGCACTTCGGTAATTTCGTAGGCAGTCCGGGGCACGAGCTTGTCATAGGCGATCCGGATATCGTTGGACTGGGCGGAACCGGCCTCATAGCCCTGGGTGTCGTAGGCGACCACCTCGTAGTCATAGACCCTGTGGTTGGCGGAGCCAATGACGTCAACATAGTGGGCCTCCTTGGTAAAGGCAATGGACGTACCGTTGCGGCGGATCTCATAGCCCTGGATCCCCTGGGTATCGCCCCGCACGTCGATGTTAAGCGTCACCTCGGTGTCTCGGGCGACAGCGTAGACGTCCATGGAGACAGAGGAGGATGGTACGCCGGCAATGGCGTCGCGACGGCTCTGGTCGTTGAGATACCAGACAGCCCGCTCCTCCTGGGGATAGCTGCGCAGGGTACTGAGGGTGCTGTCGCTCAGGCGCATTCCCCAGCGGGTGAAGAACTCGCTGAGATTCGCCCCCGCCACGGCGCTGGCGGTCAGAGCAAACCTGTCGTCATAGGAGGACGCGCCGTCAAAATAGGTGCCATCCTTCCACGCCTTGAAGAAGCGGTTATAGAACCCGAGGGGGTCGTCCGCGCCGTCGTAGGCCAGGTGCAGCTGCCAGTACATGCCCAGCTGGGCGAACACATCGCCGGACGCGCCGGGATAGCCCTGTGCCGTCTTGGTGAAGATGGCCGGATACTTGTTGGAGGCCTCCAGGCGGGACGTCTTGGTGTTGGCATCGCCGTCATAGGTCTGGACCATGATGGAGTAGATGTTGTTGGTGATCTCGGCCTTGCCCAGTTTATCCATGTTGTGGCCAATCTCGTGGGCGATGCCCCAGCCGAAGAGCTGCTCACCCATCGGGGAGCCGATGGGACGGCCAGTCACCATACCGCCGCAGGAGCCATAGCCGATGCCGATATGGCTGCCGGCGGCGTACATGAACGCGCCGGTAAACATCGTCATGCAGCGGATGTTCTGCCGGGTCTGCATCTCATTGTTCTCGTAGGTACCGTCGATGCCCTGGGTAGTCTTGCAGATGTGCATTATATCCTCCCAGGCCAGGATGCTGTCGTAGAGGGTGTCAATCCGCTGCTCCCGGCCGCTCCGGCCCAGTGCGCCGTCCACCGCCTTGGCAGGCAGGGAGAGCAGCACCACAGGAGTGGAAATCTCCGTCACATTGCGCCAGTCGGCATCAGTGCTCATGGCCGTGGCAGCCAGATAGGTCTCCAGCTCATCCACGTAGGCACCGATGGCCTCCCTGCGCTCCAGCTCGGTCAGGTCGTACCAGTCCGCCAGCTCCAGGGCCGGGATATCCACGCCCCGGCGGACGTGGAGGCGGATGTTCTCCGCGCCTGCGCCGCTGTAGGTGACATACAGGCTGCCGCCCTTGCTCATCTTGGAGTTGCTGGTCAGCTGGGGCACTGTCAGCACATTGCGCCCATTGCGCAGGGTGCCGATGCTGGCCTGCCATGCGCTGACCTCCGCGTTGAACTGGGTCGCATAGACCGTAACCGTCCCGCCGTCGGGGATACCGTCGGCGTAGACCGTGATGGCGCTCTTGGCCTGCGCGCTGACGCCCAGGGGCTGGTAGACGCTGCCGCCCTGTTTAAACTGGCTGTCCGCCGCGCCGGAGCGGGACTGGATGCCCTCGATCACCACGCCGGAGCTGCGTCCGGTATCCAGCAGCTCGCGGGCCAGCTTCAGGTCATCTTCCATCACCTCGGGGTACAGGTAGAAGTCCTTCTCATCACTCTTCAGCCGCGCCGCCAGTTCTTCGATCCGGGCGGTGGTCACGCCGGGGACAAGCGCAGTATGCAGTTTGTCAGTAAAAAGTTTGTCAATATCATCGGGCAGGCAGTGGGCGGGGTCGTACTCCATAAACATCAGCTCAGAGAGGCTGACGGTGTTGTATGCCGACTGCTCCGCTGCTACGCTGATCTTCACCACGCCCAGGGCGGGGTCGAAGGGCATAATGGCGAAATTGGTCACAGAGGGGTTGCCATGGATGCCGGGCCAGGTGAGGACATCGCTGTTGTCGCCCACGCCGCCGTTATCCACGCCGCCGGTATTGGGGTCAGGCATCAGCAGATGCCCCTCGCCATTGAGATCCTCCCCCTCATACCAGACCCGCACGCTGTAAGCCCGCAGGTAGGAGGGATAGCTGCCGTCCAGCCGGGGCACCCAGATGACGGCGCTCAGATCCACCGGCTCCGTGAAGGTACACACTACGTGCTCATTCTTCCACCAGTTGCTGGCGGTCCAGTGGGTGCGGTAGTCCCCGTCAATCATGTTCTCGGGGACGAAGGGGGCGCTGGCGGTATACTCGTTGCGGTTGTAGTTATTGGGATCGGCCAGGACGATGCTGGCGATCTTCCCATTGTCCAGGATGCCCTGGGTGGGGATGCCCGCCGGACGCTCATAGACCACAGCCTTGGGCGTGCCCTCGGCAATGTCGGACTGGGGCCCCAGTCCCATATCGTTGCCCGCAACCACGTAGAGGCTGTAGGTCACGCCGTTGGTCAGGCCTTCAATGACGACCTTCGGCTCGGTCAGCTGGCCACCGGCCTGAATCCACTCACTGGCGCCCTTTTCCTGGTAGTAGACAACAAAGTAGGTGGCGTTCTTGCCCGCCTTCCAGCTCACGGACAGTGCGCCGTCCATGGCGGTGACAGAGACCATATCCGTCTTATCCGGGACCTTGGAGGGCCAGGGGGTGGCAAGGATGGGCTCGCAGGGCTTCCCCTCCCAGCTGCCGTCGGTGGGTGTGACGGTGAAGAGGTAGTCAATCATGTTCTCCAGGCCTGTTACCAGGGCACTGGTGACATCCACATGGAGCTCCTTGATCTCCGCCTCCTTGTCCTTGGGCCAATAGAGGATCTTGTAGCCCGACACGTTGGGCAGCTCACTCCAGCGCAGGTTGACCGACTCGTTCGCCGCCTCGGCCTTCAGGTTCTTCACCATGCTGTTGGGGGCGGAGGGGTTCTCCGGAACGATGTCCTGAAGGAACTGGACCATCTCCACAGCGGCATAGTTGCCCTCTGCGGTCTTGGTGACAGTGACTGTCACCATCTTCACCGGCACCCGCTTGCCCAGGTTGATGGTGATGATACTGCTGCCGGGGGTGCGGCTGATGGCGTGGGTACCCTCCGGCGGGGTCTGGTCAAAGGGGATGACGGTCTCGGTGCCGTCTTCCTCTTCCACGAGCACATGGCCGGCCAGGATCTCGCCTGCCCCCACCGGGGTAACGAGCTGGATCTCCGTCATCATCACTGCCGTATCCAGGGGCAGGGGGAGGATGATATCCCCGCCGCCGTTGGCGGAGAACTGGACAGATTTGCCGTTATCCAGGAAGAGGTCCTTCAGGTTTCCGCTTTTCAGATCCGTCCCGGCGTTATGCAGGGCGGCCTGGATGTTGTATGTAGTAACCGGCGGAGCCAGCAGGTAGGTCTCCAGCGCCTCGGCATCGCCCTGGGCCGCCAGCTGCCGGTTGACATAGGCCAGATCCACGATGTTGATCTGCCCGTCACCGTCCAGGTCATAGCGCACCAGATCCTCAGCAGAGGTGGAGTCCAGGGCGGCAGAGAGGTCCGCGCGGTCGCGCACGTCCACCTTGCCGTCGCCATTCACATCCCCCAAGGTAAAGGAGGCGTCGCCAGTACCCACGATGATATGTCTGGCGTGATCCTGCATTTCAACTGTCTTTTCATAGCTGACATAGCCCCTGCCGGTGAAGGCCAGAGTGTAGCTGCCCAGGGGCAGGCCCTTGATGTCCAGGTCCAGGTATCCGGGCCACAGGCCGCCGTTCAGATCGCCGCCCTCATTGTTCCGGGCGGAGACGATGGCCTGGTAGCTGCCCATGGGGTACTCCCCAGGCTCGGCCAGCGGCACAGTACCCAGGACGGTATCGCCCTGGCGGACCTGCACCTGTACGCCACGCTCCTGGAGCTCCTCCAGGGACTGGGCGTAGTCAATCCGCAGTGTAGCAGAAATACTGCCGGTCACGTCCTCTTCCTCCGCCGCATGGGCGTCGGGCGTGAGCGGCAGGGGGGACAGCGCCATGAGTACTGCCAGCAGGGCTGGCAGCAGGCGCTTGCGCATCCATTCTCTCATACCAGTTATTCCTTTCTTTTCTTCTGCCGCCGCGAGGCGGCGGGACAGTTTGTCAGGCCCTATTATAGCAAGGATCCAACCGCTTGGCAACAGAATTTTCCATCTTTCACGCCTCTTCCTGCCCTTCGGAAGGCGGGCTGGGACACTGCCGCAGAGGGCGCTGGGAGGTACAGTATACGGCGGCAGCAGGCGCTTGATGACTGGGACGGCCCACCCGGGACAGGCAGAGGCGGCGGCGGACGTAGTCCGCCGCCGCCTTAAGGGCGCAGCCTGCTTGGGATCGGTATGTTATTGTGTCATGGTACGGTGCAGCAGCACGGCCATATCAGCCCGCGTCAGGGCCTCCTGGGGGGCGATCCGGTTCCCAATGGTGGGGAACAGGCCCCTCTGGACCAGCCCGGACACCGCGCCTTGGGCGTAACCGCTGACCTGCCCGCCGTCGGCAAAGGCGTTGAGCTGCTGGGCGGTCCCATTATCAGCGGGCATATTGGCCGCTTGCAGGGTGCGCTGGACCATCAGGGCGGCATCCTGCCGGGAGATCGAGGTGTTGGGCTGGAAATAGTTGTTGCCGGTGCCGTTGACGACCCCCAGTGCGCTGAGGATATTCACGGCCTGCGCATAGTAGGCATTGCTGGGCACATCCCGGAAGAAGCGGGCGGAGCCGCTGCTGGCGTCAAACTGGAAAGCCCGGCAGAGCATCAGGCAGAAGTCCCCCCGGCGGATGGGCTGGTCAGGGCCGTACTCTGTGGCCGTCATGCCGTTGACCACACCCAGCCCCCGCAGGAAGTCCACTGCGGACACGGTCTGGGCGGGCAGGCCGTCCAGATCCCGGAACTGCGCCGAGGAGTAAGTGGCCTCCATGGTGATCCGGATCTGCCCGCTGTAGGTGCTGCCGTCGGCATTGGTAGCGGTGTAGGGGATGTTCGTTACACCCAGGTACCCCGCCTTGGGCACAAATGTCAGGTTGGAGATCATGGGGTCACTGTTCAGGCGGTAATCCGTGGTGGTATTGGCCTCCCAGCTGTATTTTGTGGGGCTAATATACTGGTAGTATAGTTTTCCTGTGCTGGCGTCGGGCAGCTCCGTCAACCGGATAGACACCGGCTGGTTTCCGCCCGCCGCGGCCTGGAAGTCATAGGAGGCAAATGTCACCGGTGAGCCGTAGGTTGCATACTGGACCGTTGTGCCCATTGCGCCGGTGGCGCGCACGCTGATCTCCACCGTACCCTGCACCTGTGCGCCGCTGATGGCCCAGGCGGTAAAGGGGATGGACACAATGCCGCTGAACCCGTAAGCGGGCAGGAATGTCACCTTGGACACGCTCTTCTCCCCGGCCAGATGGAGGTTCTCCGTCTCACTGAGGGCCTCGCTGGCCTCACCGGGCAGATAGTTAAAGTACAGGATGCCCTGGTTGGAGGCGGGCAGGGACAGGCGCAGGTAATTGAGGGCGGAGTTGGTGGCCGACACGCAGATGCTGTTGAAATCCTCGCTGGCGAAGGTGACGGTCTGGCGGCCCGTGGTGGAGTAGGAGACTGTGCGCGTCCCGCTGCCGCTGTTGGTGCTGCCATTGCCGTTGCCGCCCGAGCCGCCGATCACCAGCAGGCCGGTAAAGGTCTCTCCGGTGACGGAGCAGCCGGTGAAGGGGATCTCCACTGTGCCCCGGAAGCTGTCTGTGGCCCAGAAGGAGATGTTGGAGAGGTAGGGCGCGGCGCTGTTGTAATACTTGCTGCTGGTGGACACCCGGGTGCCGATGGACCCGGCGCTGGTGCGGTTGTGGTAGAGCGCCCCCTGGGTGAAGTCCGGCAGGTGCTGGAAGGTGACGTAGTGCAGCCGCTGGCCGGTGAGCTCCAGGGACATCTCATTGAAGTCGGCCGCATCCAGCCGCGCTGAACTGCCCGCCGTGCAGGGGTAGGAGATGTCCCCGGCCCCATCGCTCTGGAAATGGAGCTCCACCGTGCCGGAGAAGGTCTCGCCTTCGACGTCACAGCCGGCAAACGGGATACGCACAATGCCGTGGAACCCATCCGCCGCCACAAAGGACACGTTGCTGATGGAGGGCTCGCCCCAATAATAGTAGTTCGTCCCCTCTGTCACCGTGACATCCCGGCCGCCGTAGTACAGCTTGCCCTGGGAGGCGGGGGGCGGGGTGAAGCTGACATAGCTGACGCGCCGGCCGGTGATGCCGGTACAGAAGCTGTCAAAATCCCCGGCACGGAAGTTGATGCGCCCCCGGCCCTCGTCATTGTAGGTAATGTTCACATCCAGCCCCTGGGTCACGTTCACCACGACTTCCCCGGTGAACTTACCTCCGGAGACACTATATCCGGCATAGCCGATCTGGACCGTGCCCACGAAGCCCTGGGCGGGGACAAAGGTGATCTCATTTAACTGGCTCTGGCTGTACTGCTCCCCGGCGGTGATCTTCGCCGCATAGTCCATCTCCGACTTGTAGTCCCGGTACAGTACGCCCTGGTTGGCCGGGGGCAGTGTGAAGACGACATAGCTGAGGGGGGTGCCGGTTTCCCGGTAGCAGGCCTCACTGAACAGGTTCCCAGGCAGCTTCACCGGGTTGCCATGTTCTGCATTGATGGAGATATCTGCCTCCGCCTCCTCCAGGGTAACGCGGATCTTCCCCTTGAAGGTGCGCCCGTTGACGGCATTGCCGGTAAAGGTGATGGTGGCCGTCTCCCCGGTGTAGGAAGGGTTGGGGACAAAGGTGATCTCGGAGATATAGGGCCCCCGGGGGGCGGAACGGACATAGTAGGTCCGGGCGGAGCCCACGCCCGCGCCGGTATCCTCACTGGAGGTATACCCCAGATAGAGGGTGCCCTCATCCGTGGAGACGGACAGGCCTGTGATGGAGGCCAGGGTGTTGTCGTCCCCCTGGACCATCTCCTGGCACTGCTGGTTGATCAGCTGCTCCAGGGTGGAGAATTTCAGCGGCTTGCTGGCGCTGGCGGTGGCGGCGATAGACTCGGCCTCATTGGCCGTCACCTCCACCGGCAGGCTCGCTGTATAGGGTGTGCTGCCCACCATGACTGTGATGGTGATGGTGGCGCGGCCCTCCTTGACGCCGTCAATCAGGAAGGTACCCTTCTCCCCCGAGGACACGACGCGCACCGTGTCCTGCTTATCGGAGGCGGCAGTGATGGAGGCGTTGCCGTCCCCTGCCGTGCCGGAAGCGTCTGCCGCCCGGCCATAGAGCACGTAATCCGTTCCCTCCTTGATGGAGGAGGACGTGTTCTGCGGGATGGTCAGGGAGGTGGTCTTGAGGACGATGCCGCTGACTGTGACCTTGATTTTCCGCTCAATGTCCCCAGCCTTTACTGTCACCTCCGTCTCACCGGGGGAGACACCGACGATGTAGCCTACATGGCCGTTATCGGTGTCCCGGACAGTCGCGATGCTCTCGTCTGCGGATGACCAGATGACCCGGGTATTGGGGTTGTTCACCTCCTCCGGCTCCAGCGTGACCTCCAGGCGGTAGCCGTCGCCGCCGGAACGCTCCATGGTGATCGAGTTGTCGTGGAAGCCCTGGCCGGTGAGTACAATCCCCGTGACACCGCTGGGCCCGGCCGTGTCCCCTTCCCCCTCCAGCAGGGCCGTGGGGGCCAGGGAAAGGGCCAGCGCCAGGGCCAGCAGCAGGCTCAGAAAACGTCTTGCGTTGCTTTTTTTCATGGTACCGCTCCTTTGCAGAATGTTCCGGGTAGGAAAGCGGGAGCGGGCTGTGCCCGCTCCCGTGGGGGTTGGTTAGCGAGGGATCGGCTTCGTCTTGTTGATGTTGATCCCGCTTTGGCTGCGTGTGGTTGTGATCTCAACAGTAAATGTTTTGGTGATATCTGTCGTTGTGCCACATTTTACAGTCACTGTGATCGTAGCTGTCCCTGCACCTTTGACAGTCAAATTGGCAATATGCTCACCCTTTGTGGTCCCCCGCGTATCGCCGCTGACGCCCACAAGACTGTCATTGCTAGACGACCAGGTAACGACCGTGTCACTGGTATCACTGGCGGCCGGGGTCAGCGTAGCTGTAACGGGAATGGAGGTTCCAGAAACCCCCTGGGCAATGGTAAGCTTATTGGCATTTGCGTCCCAGTCGGCCGAGTCGATTTTGAACGCGATTCCTGTCGTCTGCGGCCGCGGCACATTCACCTTGATGATCTTGATGACTCCGCCTGCATTGACTGTGATGTTGGCAGTGCCTGGATTGACTGCATACAGGGTGCGGATCCGGTTGTCGTTGCTTTCCACAATCTGGATCACATCCTTGTCGCTGCTGCGCCACGAGACATTCGCATCAGCTGTGGATGCCTCTACCGGCTCCAACGAGGCGGAAACACGGACTTCATCCCCGGGATTCATCTGAAGGGTGTAACCGGTTTCCACGCCTGTTGTGCTATCCGTGGTGGCTGTCAACCCCTTCCCCTTCAGTGTGAAGTCCTCCACTTCAGCATCCGGCGGCGTTGTCTCACCAGGTGTAGTGAATTCAATGGGGTTGACCGGTGTGCCTGCCCAGTTGGCCAGCAGCCACGGACCAGTAATTACTGCACCCGTGCTAGGATTGATAAAGGTACCAGTCACAAGCGTCAGTGTAAGCTTCTCATTGGTAGACTGCCCACTTACATTGGATATGAACCCGTTTTGCAGAATGCTGACAGTAGCATCGGCTACCCCCATTGTCAGCCCTGTAATCTTAATCTGGAAGGTTTGACACGGGCCCGCCCCACCGCTGGCAGTAATTTCTTTAAAAGAGGTTGAGGTCATCGCCCCATCTACAATGCTCTTGTGCCCCGGTTCAGCTGTTGTCTTAGAATCAACAATCTGCGGATCAGAACTGTTCTCCTGTTTCCAATACACATTCTTGTTAAAATTGAGTATAGCTGTAACCGTATAGGTACCGTCGTTCTCCTGAAGAGCAGAGGTAGTTGCGCTAATCAGCTTTGGCGGCTCCTGGTCGATCTTCTCCACAGGCTGGTAGGCCTTGAAGGAGTCCACCACATAGCTGGGTGCGGACGGGTCGGCGTTCTGGTTCTTGGCCACAGTCAGGATCAGGTAAACCGTACCAGGGACCAGGTTCTTGATCTCCAGTGGCTCCTTCAACGGCGTCTTGATCGTAGCGTTGTCTACGAACTTCGCGCCATTGACAGGGATACCCGTCTCCGTGCGGATCAGGGAGGCCATCGCCGTGCGGATACTCTGGTTCGCGTAGATATCGAACACCGAGTAGCCGCCCTCATAAGGCCGGTAGTCCTTGTTCGCGTCCGTTGGGAAGAAGTAGTCCGTCGTATCACTATCCGGGATGTTGCTGTGAGCGACCGTCCAGCTGTAGGACTGGATCATCGCATCCAAAACCGTATAATCAACCTTCTTGTTCGGGTCGTTCGGATCCTCCTTGTACTGGTACGCCGGCGGGATCGGTTTTTGGGGATCCACATAATTTTTGAAGGGCTCTTTCAGCCGCGTAATCAACGCTGCATCCGTGATGGAGTACACACGGTAATCCATATCGGAGGGCACGTCGGTGGTGATATCTACCTCGCCGTCCACGTTGGGGTTGAGGTTGATCTTCGGCCTCTGCACAGCGCTGGTAGTGAACTGGTAAATGTAAACCTGGGACAGCTCCTGGCCTGCGCCCTTGAGCACGAAGTAGGCATAATAGGTGGTCTCCGGCTGCAGGCCTGTGATCTCCTCCTCGATCATCACGACGCCCGGGTGTGCTACGTTGCCCGTGACCGCAGAGGACGCCTCCGTCCATCCGGCGGGGGAGAAAATGTTCTGCCGGTCAGGCCGGATCAACGTCGGCTGAGCCTGCCCAGTCCCGCCGTTGAGCGGTACCTCCGATTTCACGATATACCGGGTATCGGTGTCCGGTATCGTCGCATACAACCCGTCTGCCGGGACTGTAGTGGTGATATCCGGCAGGCCGCCCCTGCCCTCAGCGGGGGCCACGGCGTAGTAAATCGTGCCCTTCCGGTCCAGGGTCAGCTGGAGCAGAGAGGTGGTATCCGTCACTGTGAAGCTGGGCGCACCGTTGATGAAGTTCGGCAGCGCGGTGTCGGTGTACAGCTGGAAGATATCCAGCCAGTCCTCGCCGTCGTCATTGCGCCCGATGGACACGATGCCGCCGCTCAGGCCGGTGGCCTTGAAGCGTTCCCAGTTGATCTTGTTCAGGCCGTTGGCAAGGGAGGACAGGGAGTTGGACCAGCCCGCAGCCACGTACACCTGGAAATTGACCTCGCCGTTCCAGTTGCGCCGGTCGTCGGAGGTACCAACTGTGTTCAGGGTGATGACAAACTCATAGCGCAGGTCCTCATTGAGGCTGTTCAGCGCGGGGAAGGAGATCTCATCACACTGGTTGAAATGGCCGTTGACGCTCTTCCCGGCCCATTCGCCCTCCGACGGGTTCACCGCGCCGCTCTTGCCCAGGTAGACCCACCCGTTGGGATCCACGGTATCGCCGTACCGGCTGGGCAGCAGGTTGCCCGCATAGGCGGCGTCGCTGGTGACGGGCACCCCCTTGCTGTTGGTGACGCGGTAGAAGAGCTGGTAGGTGAGGATGGTGTCACTCCAGAGGTGGACGTCATAGCTGATATTGCGGTCCACTGTGGAGGTCGCCAGGGGCGTCATCTGGAAGCTGAGGTCCACCGGGGTGAACTTGCCTCCGGCATCCGGGTCAATCGTCCCGTCGTCCTTGCGGATGTAGGGGGCGTCCGCACCGCCTACGCCCGGGCTGCTGAGGTAGACCTCGGCAAAGACGATGGTGAAGGTGGGCACCTTGTGCCCAGCTGCCACGGAGGCCGCGTTATAGTCCACCGTGGTGGGGACGATGGCGTTCATGGCATTGGAGGTATCGGTCATGTTGGTGATCTGGAAGTAGTAAGTTGTACCGCTGTCCAGCACCAGGCCCGCATGGGGGAACGTGACCAGCAGCTTGCCGTCCTCCGCTTTCACGGTGGCCTTGGTGTAGTCCAGCACGCAGTCGGAGGGCACTGTGGCCCCGGCGGTGCGGTTGCTGGGTACCTCCTCCGCCTTGCCCGCGCCCAGATCGCGCCGGTAGAGGCGGATACTGCCGTAAAGGGAAGCGGTCAGCTTGTTGATGGCCTCCTCCCGCTGGGCAGCTGTCGTTGCGTTTTCCACAGCCTCATACAGCGTCAGGAAGCTCTCGCCGCCATCCTCCACCGTGGAGCGGACGTTCTCACTGAATTCCAGGATAATATCCGTATCCGCCATGGGGTTGGCTGTGTTGTCCAGGCCGGAGTACTTGGTGAAGTACTGCTTGACAATCGGCCCGCTGGTATCCAGGGTGTTGATGGTCATCTTGACCACGGTGATGGAATAGTTGCCCGCCTTATCCTTGGCCACGTAGTAGAGGTCATAGGCGGATTCGGGCTGCAAGCCGCTGATCGTGAAGTTTCCGTCAATCCCCTCCCTGGCGTTGACCTGGCCGTAGCGCAGGGCATTGAGGCCGGACGTCACCTGCAAAATGGCGTATTCATCGGTCAGCAGGATGTCGGTCTCGCCGGGGCGGGGCTTGGGGTATTCCGTACCGGCGGGGACCACGGCCCAGTAGACGATACCATCCTCGTTGAGCCGGAAGGTCAGGCCGACACTGTTGGCCTGGACATTATTGACCGTGGGGTTGACCAGGAACTCCGGCGGCGTCTCGTCCACGGTGGTAAAGGTCAGGCTGATAACGGCGGAGCTGTTGGCCCCGTTGGCGTCAGTGAGCCAGAGGTAGAGCACGTAGGTCTTCTGCTCCTCCAAGGTCACGTCGTTGACAAAGAACACATCCTCCAGGTTCTTCGTCACCTCCCGCACGCCGTAGCCCAGCGCACCGGAGACAGAGCTGGTTTTCAGCTCATCAGCGGTGGGGGCCTGGGCCCCCTCGGCCATCAGGGCGTAGTAGAGGATGCAGCTCTTGGTTGGCATGACCGTCACCTGGCCGCGGTGGGCCTCGATGCGGGACATGTAGGGGTAGCCGGTGCAGAAGGCGGGGACCGTGTTGTCCGGCAGGGTGAAAGAGATCACCTTGACGGGGCTGCGCTGATCCCTCTCGTCCACCAGCATGGCGGACAGGTAGTAGGAGCCGCCGGCCGTCAGGCCGTTAATGGCCGCAGTCACCTCCGTGTCGCCCTGGGGGACGGGGGTGGTGCCGCTGCGTACGGCAATCGCGCCGTAGGCCGGGGGCTTGATGAGGTCATCCGCGCCCACGGAGCCATCGGTGATGGCGCTGACAGCCCAGTAAATGGTGCCCTTCTTATTGGTGGAGAACACCGCTGTCAGGGAGTTGGGGGCGATATCATCCGCCCTGGGGTAGCCGGCCAGGATGATGGGCTCGCGTGAGGACTCCTCCGCCGCTACGGTATCCATATCCTCCCCGTTGATGTTGGCCGTGATGCCGGGACGGATGGTGATCTGGTCAGGGAGCATGGTGACGGTGGAGCCAGGGGCGTTGACCACCAGCTTCTCAATGTCGCCCTCGCCGGAGACATCCGTGCCCACGTCCAGGTTCAGCTCCTTGATGACAGCCCCCCGGTCGATGATGACCGTGGAGTCCACAGCGGCCTCGTCCACCGTCAGCTTGGCGACGGTGCCCTTGGCAGCCCGGACCTGGGATGCGGGGGTCTTGTTGACGACCTCACCGATCCTGCCCGCCAGATCCAGCTGGATGGGCTCGTCCTCATCTTCGTCCTCATCGCTGTGGGACCTGCCCTCCAGGGAGATGTATTTCAGCCCCAGGCCATCGGGGGTGTTGTCCTCCACATAGGCGCTGGTGCGCACTGTGGTGAGCCCGATCTCGGTGATGCCGTCGGCCCGGACGGAGACAAAATTGCCCTGGAGGTTATCCACCAGCATCTCGTCAGCCGTCACGTTGCGCAGCACAATGCTGGCCTCGCCGGTCTCGCTCTCGCCGGTGCCGCTGACGATGATGCGGCCCAGGACGTTGACGTTCTCCAGCTTCACGTTGCCCAGGCCCACGCCGCCGGTGACATACAGGTCGCCGCTGATGATGGTGTCCCGCAGCGTCACCCCGGGGGAGGAGATGGTCACATTGCCAAACACGCCGCCCAGGGCGTAGTCGCCGGCCTCCTGGATGGGGGTGCCGACAATGCGTGTGACCATGGAGGCCATCTCGCCCCAGCTGAGATCCTTCTGGGGCTTGAAGGTGCCGTCATCATAGCCGGAGACCAGGTAGTGCTCCAGGGAGGACTTGATGGTCCCCCGGGCCCAGCTGCTGATCTCCCGTGCGTCGGAAAAGTCCAGGATCTCCCCTGCCGACTCCTGGAGCATCATGTTGCGCCCCAGGATGGTGGCCGCCGTCTCCCTGGTGAGGGTATCGCCCGGGGAGGCCGTGGTGGGGGAGGTCCCCTTGATGTACCGGGCGGTGTAGGCAATGCCTACATCGTCGTAATACCAGTCGGTCTCTACCACATCGGTAAAGGGTGTCTCGCCAGGCTCATGGTAGCCATAGGCCCGGTTGACAATCGACATGAAGTCCGCCCGCGTGAGCAGCTCGTCAGGCTTCTGCGCCTGGTCGGCGCGGATAAAGCCCCACTCCACCATCTGGCTGAGGTAGGGGTCCGACCAGTGGGCCGACGCGCCAGCGGCCAGGGGGAGGCCAGGGGCCAGGTCCAGGACCATGACCAGGGCCAGCAGGAGGGACGCCGCCCGCCTGCGCCAGCCCAGGCGGTGCGAACCTTGTTTCTGATGCATAGCTGAAGCTCCTTTCACAACATTGCCCCGCCCGCGGCGGGACGGCATGGACGCCATCTTTATGAATTAGCGGCCGGCCGCGGGTGGCTGACCTGGATACTGAATACTGCCTTGCGGATCATGATCTCCTCATCCAGGATGAGGTCTACAAACTGGGACGCATACAGGGGCACCGGCTCATCGGTGGGGAGGGGCCGGAGGATGCGGGTTTTCAGCACCAGCGGCTCATCCGTCACCGGCAGCACAATCTGCACGATCTCCCGCGGCTGCAACTCCCGCTCGGAGTGGAAAGCCACGCCGCCGCAGCTGAGGTCGTGGCCCTGGATCGGCCGCTGGCCCTTCCAGCTGCCTGTGACCGGGTACATCACGCTCTCAAAATCCGTCTTGATGCGCAGGTTCTGCCGGGCCTCCGCGCTCAAAATTGCGCCGGTGCGCACCGCCAGGCGCTCCCCCCGCTGGATGGTGACGGTCCCCCGCTTGGAGACGAGGCTGTCGTCCAGGCCAATGAACTGGAGCTCACCCATCAGGGTAAAGTCCATGTCCGTCTCCTGGACCAGGCGCATCTGGGCCACATCCACACCGGGCGGCGACTCCAAAATGGCTTGGGCCAGGGGGCTGCCCTGGCTGTCGAGGATCAAATACAGTTTTTCTTTCATCAGCTCGCTCCTTTTCCGCCGGCTGCCCGCCGGTCAATGGCTTCCCGCTCCCTGCGGGACTTCTCCGGGTCTGTTGGGTCAAAATTGAGGAAATACACATAAATCTCCACGATGGCGCGGTACAGGGAATCCGGGATCTCCTGCCCCAGGGCCAGCTGGGAGAGCATAGTGGCCAGGGAGTTGTCCTCGTAGACCGGCACGCCGCTCTCCGCGGCCACCTCCACGATCTTCTCCGCCAGATACCCCATGCCGGAGGCCACCACTACCGGCGCGCCGTCCCCACCGTCGTAGCGCAGCGCCACGGCCCGGCCGGAGGGGGTCCGATCAAGCTTTGACATTGATACTGTTCTCTCCTTCAAATATTCTTGGGAATACGGTGGAAATTGCCAGGGGCTTTGCCATGGCCTGGACCTGCACAGAGCCCGGCTTCATGCCGTTTTCCGACAGGATCCTGGACATCTCCCCCTGGACAATCCCCGCAAAGGGCGTCACGGCCTGGGGGCAGTAGAGCTGGAGATCCACATTCTCCCGCTGGCAGGTGAGGACCATATCAAAAAAGCCCAGGCCCTGGATATCAATTTTAAACAGGAACCGGATGGTGTTATCCTGGTTCCCCTTCCCCCGCTTGAGGTTCTCCTCCGCGTCCGGATCCACCCACATCTCGCTGAAGAGCATCTTCCCGTTCCACTCCAGCGGGAAGATCATATGCAGCAGGGGCATATAGACGCTCTCGTTGACCAAAAAGGCGGAGACAATGTTGCGGAACGCATCCTGGATCTCCGCCCCCGCCCCGCCCCGCATGGCGCGGTGGGCAGTCTGGGCCAGCTGGCCGGCAAACTGGTCCTGGGCCACAGCCTTGGCGAAGCCGCCGTTGTCCAGCAGCTGGAGCAGTGCCTCGTCGCTCAGCCCCCCCAGCCGTTCGCGGAGCACGCTGTTGGCGTTGAGCTGGTGGAAAGCCTGGAGCAGCCCCTCCTTGGAGCTGTTCTCATAGCGGGCCACGTCCAGCGCCAGCATGGAGATCAGCGACCGGGACAGGCCCATATCATTGGTGCGGGAGGTATAGTTGGCCAAAAAGGGGATAATGGACCCCTGGAGCAGCTTCAGGCTCCCGGCCCGGTCCCCGGCCGCCAGCTTCCCCTCCAGCTCGCTGACCATACCCAGCAGCTGGTTCCCCCAGCTGGCCGGGATCGCCCGGGTCAGCCGGGTGAGCGTGCGCAGCAGGTTGCCCTGGATGTGCTGGGAGGAGGAGTAGTCGCTGTAGCGCTTGAGGAACTGGAGGATGTTGGTGCGCATCACCTCGGAGGTGGTGCTGCCATAGGCGTCGCGCAGGATGGAAAACAGCGGGCCGGTAAAGCGGTTGCTGGTCTCCAGCTGGGATTTGAAGAAGGCCGGGAGCTTCCCCTCATCCATCTTCAGCATCTCCAGCAGGGCTGCCATGTCCACCGCCATCCCCTCCCCCATACCGGAGGTGACAACGGTGCCCTGGAAGGAGCGCAGCACCTCCGCAAGGGCCTGGGCCAGGCCGGGGGTGTCGTTCAGGCGGCCGAGGAAGGTGAGGAAGTTGGAGTCGTAACGCAGCGTCCGCTCTCCGCCGGCGGCGTCGCCGGTATCCTGCCGCTCCGTGCGGTTATCCGGCCGGCCGACACGGGTGGGGTCCGGCGCGTTCTGTATACGGGGGTCGTTGGGGATGGCCGGCATGTTCCGGTTGATATTGCTGCTGTCATGTCCCGGGACCGGATTGGTCACACCAAGCAGATCTGGCATTGGCGACACTCCATTTCATTCAATAAAAGTTGATTGATGTCTTAATTTTTTGCCCCGCCCTGCCGATATCCTTGGTGATGAAGTCGGCGCGGGGGGATTCTGTCTTTTTTTGCCCCCGCGTGTAAAGAACCAAAACTAAGAAAAAAGGTGGCGTTTACTATGGGCAGCGGCAACGACAGCATCTTGGATATGTATTTATATGAGACAAATACGCTTCTTGAACAGCTTGACGGCATCCTGCTGGCGGCGGAACAGGCAGACACATTCTCTCAGGACAGCGTCAACGAAATTTTCCGTATCATGCATACCATTAAAGGCTCCTCCGCCATGATGGAGTTCCCCACCCTGATGACGGTGGCCCATCGGATCGAGGACCTGTTTTTCATCATCCGGGAGAAAACCATCGACGTGGTCCCCAACGAGCTGCGTCCGGAACTGTTCGACATGCTCTTCCAGGCTGTCGACTTCTTCCGGGGGGAGATTGAAAGGATTGAGCAGGGCGAACCCCTCTCCGATTCTATCGACAGTATCGTGGATAAAATTAATAGTTTGATTGATAAAATTCAGGGCAACCCTGCCAATGGGGAGGAATCTGCCGCCGCACCGGCACAGGCTGGGCCGGCGCCGGAGGACGCCCCGGCGGCGCTGGATCCCGCCTACCCCTTCGGTATCCGTGTCTTCTTCGACGAGGGCTGCGGGATGGAGAACCTGCGGGCCTTCATGGTGCTCAACGACGTGCGCGAGGTCGCCCCCGAGCTCATCTCCTACCCGGAGAACGTGGATATGGACCCCTCCACCGCCCAGCGCATTGTGGATGACGGCTACCAGCTCTGGTTCAAGACCGCCCAGGTGCGTGACAGCGCCCTCACTGCGGCCCAGGCCGCCGGTTCCGTGCGCGCCTGCCAGCCGATGGACGCCAAGGTGGAGGAGGCCCCTGCCCCCCAGCCCGCCCCCGCTGCCAGCGCAGCAGAGGAGCCCGCCCCCCATCCGGCGGCAGCTCCTGCCCCCCAGGCCCCCGCCGCTTCCGCCCCCAAGGCAGCAGCAGCGGCAGCCCCCGCCCCCCAGTTTAAGGAGAGCCTGATCAGCGTGAGCCTGTCCAAGCTTGACCAGCTGATGGCCGTGGTCAGCGAGATCGTCATCACCGAATCCATGGTGACGGCCTCCCCGGACCTGAAGGGGCTGCGGCTGGACAACTTCAACAAGTCGGCCCGGGAGCTGCGCAAGCTCACCGACGATTTGCAGGATGTCTCCATGTCCCTGCGCATGGTGCCCGTCTCCAGCACCTTCCAGAAGATGAACCGCATCGTGCGGGATATGAGCAAGAAGCTGGGCAAGCGCGCCCGGCTGACCCTGGTGGGCGAGAATACCGAGGTGGATAAGACCATTGTCGATGGCATCAGCGACCCCATCATGCACATCGTGCGCAACTCCATGGACCACGGTCTGGAGGAGACGGAGG
>CAJUAC010000019.1 GCA_910583885.1 uncultured Oscillospiraceae bacterium
CTGCTGGCCGAAGAGGGCGTCATAGTCGTAGAAGGCCACCTCCCGGCCCAGCATCCGGCTGGCGGCGGGGTTGCTGGTGAGGACAGCGCCGTCCCGGCCAAAGGAGACCACGCCGTCAGACATGTGCAGGAAGAGGGTGTCCAGCTTGTTGCGCTCATTCTCCACCGCCTCCAGGGTCTCCTGGAGGACAGAGGCCATGTCGTTGAAGGTGGTGGTGAGGATGCCGATCTCATCAGTGGAATCGACCTCAATGGTGGAGCCGAAGTCCCCGGCGGCTACCCGCTCCGCCCCCTCCGTCAGGCGCTCAATGGGGATAATCATGGTCTTGCTGAGCAGGAAGCTGAGCAGTACGGAGATCAGCAGGCCCACCAGCAGGGCCTGGACGATGATCAGGAAGAGCTGGCTGTTGAGGGCGCTGACCGTGTCCCGGTTGTCGTAGATATAGATGATGAAGGCGTTGTTCCCCCCGGTGATGGGGATGGCGATGTCCATATAGCTAGCGGTGATGTCGCTCTGGTCGCCCACCACGTCCGTGCCGGAGGCGATGCTGCCCCGGGCGGCCAGCAGGTTAGGGGTGGCCTGGAGGCGGTTAAAGCCCTCCTGGCCGTCGGAACCGGCCAGGAATGCACCCGTGTGGCCGTCCAGGATGTAGTAGTTGCGGGTGTTGGAGTTCAGGCCCAGATCGCGGGCCTTGACCTCAATCATCTCCTGGAGCTTTTTCGCGCCGTCCTCCTGGGCAGCCTCCCTGCGCAGGGAGTTGACAAAGGTGGCGTTGGCGGGGTTGGAATCGCCGAATACGCTTCCCATCTGCTGGTAAAACTCCTCAATGTAAAAGCCGGTAATGCTGGTCATCATGAACGCGCCCACCACCGTCATCAGGGACGTAATGAGCAGCAGCATAATGAGCACCAGCTTCATATGCAGGCTGCGGAACACCGGGACTCCCCCTCCTCTCTCTGCCAACGGTAAAACATTCTTTTCTTTGTGGACAAAGAAAAGAATCAAAAGAAAAACTTGAAACAGGGGATCGTTTCGTTTTTATCCTGATCCAACATGGCGTATCAAGTTCTTTTTGATTCGTTTTCTTTCAAGAAAACGAATGGCGGCCTGCCTACGCCTGCCCCGCGAAGTAGTACCCCACGCCGCGGCGGGTGAGGATCAGCGCCGGGTTGGCGGGGTCGTCCTCGATTTTTTCCCGCAGGCGGCGGACAGTCACGTCCACCGTGCGCACATCGTCGCCCACGTATTCGTAGTTCCAGACCTGCTCCATCAGGTCGATCCGGGAGTAGACCTTCCCAGGATGGCTGGCCAGGAAGGTGAGCAGCTCATATTCCCGCTGGGTCAGGTCAATGGGCTTGTCGTGCTTGCAGACCTGGTAGTTCTCCGGGTTGATGGTCAGCCCGCCGCCCGCGCTCATGGCCGCCGCGTCCGGCCCGGCCTGCTGCATGGCGGTGCGGCGGATATTCGCCTTTACCCGGGCCATCAGCTCCCGCATGGAGAAGGGCTTGGTGATGTAGTCGTCCGCGCCCAGCTCCAGGCCCAGGACCTTATCGGTCTCCTCCTCCCGGGCGGTAAGGATGATGACAGGCACGCTGTTGCCCTTCTCCCGCAGGATGCGGCACACGTCAAAGCCATTCATCTTCGGCAGCATCACGTCCAGGAGGATGATATCCGGGTTCTTCTCCTGGCCCATGGCAAGGCCGGTCTCCCCGTCGTAGGCGGTCAGGACCGCGTAGCCCTCCTTCTCCAGGTTGAAGCGGAGGATATCCACGATCCCCTTCTCGTCCTCCACGATGAGGACGGTCTTTTTTTCTTCCATATCGTCCCTACCTTCTCTTCCCTTGATGGCCCTACAGGCCCAGCAGCAGCTTGCCCTTCAATACGGCGGCAATGGTCTTGGCATCCTTGATCTCACCGGAAAGCACCTGCTCCACCAGCTGGCCAAAGGGGATCCGCTCCAGGTTCAAAAATTCGTCCGCGTCCAGGTGGGTTTCCCCAAAGGTCAGATCCCGGGCCAGGTACATCCGGATAATCTCACCGCAATAGCCCGGGGAGGGGTAGAGCTCCCCCAGGGGGCGGAATTCCCCCGGCGTTGCGCCGGTCTCCTCCTTCAGCTCCCGGATGGCGGCGGCGGCCGGATCCTCGCCGTACTCCAGCTTCCCGGCGGGCAGCTCCCGCACCACCTGCTCATAGGGGTAGCGGAACTGGCTCACCAGCAGGGCCTGGTTTTGCCCATCCAGGGCCAGGATGCACACGCCGCCCGGGTGATCCACCACCTCCCGCACGGACTGCTCCCCGTTGGGCAGCTCGACGACATCCCGGCGGATGTGCAGCACGCGCCCATCAAAAATCTGTTCGCTGGATAATTTTTTCTCTGTCAGCTCCATCATGTTGATTCTCCTTCTTCCTCGGATTCCCCGGCGTCCTGCGGGGCGCCGGCAGATGTCTCATCCCCTGCCTCCTCTGTGAGGTCCCCGGGGGTCAGCTCATCGGTATAGACCGCCCTTACCCCCTCCTCCAGCAGCTGGGCTGCGCTGCCGGCGTCGTTGACGGTGTGGGTATAGACTGCCAGGCCGGACTGCCCGGCGATGGGCGCATACTCTGCGCGCCACCAGTAGTCCCACATGGTGATGCCCATGATGCCGTTCTCCACGCAGAACGCGGCCTTCTCCTGGAAATCCTCCTCCGTGCGGGCGAAGCCGTCGGTATAGAGGGTATAGATATAATAGCGGAAGTGGTGGACAGCGTCCACCACGCGGAACATCAACGGGTCGTAGACCTGGATTGCCATCCGGTCGAAGAGGTAACTCAGCCCCAGGTCCCTGGCATCTTGCAGCATGGCCTCAAACTGCAAGGTCACTACCTCTGCCTCGGTGAACTTGGTATCCGTGACAATGCAGATATCCGGGTATTCCTCCATCAGCAGCAACAGGTCCTGGAAGGAAAGAGGGGTATATTTTTTCTGGATAGGCTTGGACAGGAATTCCTCCAGGGTGGGGAGGGCGGTCTCGCCGACCCCCTCCTGCCAGCCGGTGCGCCAGTCGTGGCGCAGCACCACCTTCTGGTCGCGGGTCAGCCGCAGGTCCACCTCGAACACCCGCACCCCCTTCTCATACTGCTCCAAAAAGCCCTCCCGGCAGTTGAGGGTGGCCTCCCCGCCTACCGCGCCCATGCCGTGGGCGATCACCTGCGCACCGGAGAGGATCTCCGCCGCTGTCAGCTCGCCGGGCGGGGGCTCCTTCTCCTCCACAACCACCGGGCCGGGTTCCAGCCAGGCGGGCATGACCTCGCTGTCCTCTGCCGGGGCCTCCTCGTCCTCCTCATTGGCGGCGAGGGCTGTCTGGCCAATCCCATCCCCCGACGGCCCGCCCAGGAGCAGTACGCCTGCAAGGCCGACAAATTCCAACGCCGCCACGGCCAGCAGCAGATAGATCATAGCGGTATATTTTCCAAAGCGCGCCATAGAGCACCCCATCCATTTCTTTTGTGTACTTTGCTTAGTATACCATGGTAACACGGAAAATTCCACAGGAATTTCTCCATATTGTCCGGTAAATGGCGGCTAACGCACGATTGACAAAAAATCCACCCCCGACTATAATAGAAGAAAAGGCGGCCTCCGCCGGGACCGGCGGAGGAGCGGGAGGTGTAAGCGTGTATCAGATCGTTCGGATCACCGACAAGGAGGGCGTTGTCAAGGCTGGCGCGGAGGGCCTTGGCTATATCGGCGAGCCCAAGATGGAGGACGGCTGTGTACTCATCCACTGCCGCTACGACCGGCGGGGGGATCCCTGTGACCGGTATATCCGCACCAGCCTGGTCCAAACCTGGAAGAAGGACAAGGAGAGCGGCCGGGTGGTAGTGGAGACAAAAAACAGCATCTACCAGTTGGATCCGGTGAAAATGGATACATAAGTGCGCTGCGCCCCCAGCTATGGCTGGGGGCGCAGTGTGAAAAATGGGACCTGCCTGGCACACAACCCCAGGCAGGCCCCATTTTTCTATCTATAAAAAACACAAATTGATCGTCTAACGAACGGTTGAAGGGATGGGAACCGCAGGCAGGGCGTGGACGCAGGATGCCCAGCCGTAATCTAGTCTGGCTTTCGCTCCAATTCCCACCTCCCATCTCTCCTGAAAACAACAATCCTTTTTCCGCACACTGTGCGCCGCGCCGTCCGAAAGCGCCGCACACAACACGTCTGCCGTCAAGCACCGGCAGCTGCATGAGGCCACTATACCATGCTGTTTCTTTTGCGTCAAGAATCTACAAATGATGTAAAACTTTGTTTCACAAAAAGGTTTCTTTTCGTCGGATTTATCGATATTGATGAAACATACGGGGACACTCCGGCATGAATTCAGCCTTTTCCACAAAAAGGTGGGAGGAAAATCGGCCGTTTCACTTGACGGGATGAAAAAAAGCTGTTACAATAAGCGGCACAAGCAGAGGAAGAAACTACAATCCTGTTTTTTGTACATTGATTGTCCGAGCTCAACGTCCATCCCAAACAGGCCAGGCTGTGTCCTGCCCAGGGGGTGGCCGGTGGCGCGGGCTTTTTGTTTGTGTCCGGCGGGATGCGTCCGAAACTGCGCACAATATGGATCCGCCGGAAGCTCAGAAACTGTGTGAATAGGAGACGACCATGAAAAAGACAATGCAGAAAATGCTCAGCCTGGTCCTGGCCGCAGTGCTCAGCCTGTCGCTGGCCTGCCCGGCCTTTGCGGCCAGCGGCACACAATCCGTCACTCTGCCGGACCAGGATTGGCAGGGGGCGGTCACGTTCCCAGATTGGAAGGGCTATGTAGACGACACCCTGGCGATGAACAGCCTGTACAGCTTTACAGGCTTCCGGGGCCAGGGTACGCTGTACGTCACCCCCGCCGAGGGGGTAACGGGCTTCCGCCTCTTTGTCAACAATGCCGAGGTAGACACCTCTGACATGCGGGCGGGGCGCACCTGGAAAGTGGATATCTCCGGCCTGACGGTGGATGGGACCAACACCATCCAGGTCTCCGCCATCACCCCTTCCACCCTCACGGTCACGGTCAACGTCCCCTACCCCACTCTCATCAGCGGGGATCCGGAGGATGTGGGTATGGATGCGGACACAATTTCGCTGATCAGCGACCTCATCAACGCCGAGGTGAAGTACGGCTTCTCCGGCGCACAGCTGGCCGTGGTGAAGGATGGCAAGTTAGTGGTCAATGAGGCCTGGGGCTCTGTGAACGGCTACCGCAATGACAACAGCCGCATCCAGCCCGGTGACAGCGACTACGTCCCCGTCACCACCGATACCCTCTACGACCTGGCCTCCAACACGAAGATGTACTCCGTCAACTACGCCCTCCAGTACATGCTCAGCCACGAGGGCTATGACATTGCCCTGGATGACCCCATCACCAAGTTCTTCCCGGAATTTGACAGCAAGGGCCAGACCATCTTCAAGGCTGGCACCAGCGCGGCAGAGCAGGACCAGATCTGCGCCTGGAAGAGCCAGCTGACCATCCGGGACGTCCTGATGCACCAGGCCGGCTTTGACCCGGATCCCCAGTACCACAACGACCAGTTTGACCAGGCCGCCCAGACCCCCCAGGCCGGTGTGGACAACCCCCTCTTCTCCCAGGAGCGCTCCGCCACCCTGGGGAAGGTGCTGGCCTCCCCGCTGACCTATGAGCCGGGCACCCAGACCAAGTACTCCGACGTGGACTATATGCTCCTCTGCTTCATCATCGAGAAGGTGACAGGCCAGGGGCTGGACCAGTTCCTGAAGGAGAAGTTCTGGACCCCCATGGGGCTCAAGCATATCACCTACAACCCCCTGGAAAATGGCTTTGACAAGGACAGCTGTGCCGCCACGGAGCTCCAGGGCAACACCCGGGACGGCGCGATCAGCTTCGCCAATGTCCGCACGGATGTCGTCCAGGGCGAGGTCCACGACGAGAAGGCCTTTTATGCCATGGACGGTGTATCCGGCCATGCGGGCCTCTTCTCCAACGCGGAGGATCTGGCCAAGCTGGCCTCCCTGATGCTCACCGGCGGCTACGGCGGCCACAAGTATTTTAACACCGATATCATTGATGAGTTCACCAAGCCCAAGAGCATCGAGGCCCCCACCTGGGGACTGGGCTGGTGGCGTCAGGGCAACGTGGGCCGGAACAACTACTTCACCACCCACTCCTCCAGCGGCACCATCGGCCACCAGGGCTGGACCGGCACACTGACCGTGATTGACCCGGAGCAAAACCTGGTTGTTGTGCTGCTGACCAACAAGAAGAACTCCCCCGTCCTGGACAACACCGTCAGCGCCAACGATTTCTACTCCGACAACATGGTGCTGGGCGGCCTGGGCTGCGTGGTGGGCTATGTCTATGAGTCCCTCACATCCTCCCCCGAAGCCATGGACGCCAGCCTCATGCAGCTGGCGGTTGACCGCATCAGTATGCTGTCCGAGCACAAGGGCGCTTACGATGAGGCGCCCCACATGAACGACGCCTTTGCCCTGACAGATCTCTCCATCACCCGGGCAGAGAAGCGCCCCAGCCAGACAGCGAAGGGCTACGCGCAGTCCGCCCTGGATGCTTTGACCGGGGCTGTGGCGAAGTACGTGGACAACGGGGAGAATCAGGCCAACGCGGAGAAGTGGCTGGCAGAGCTCCAGGCGCGTCTGGATGCCGTCACAGCGTCCGGGGAGGCAGCCCCCTCCGCCGGGCTGAAGGCAGTCTCCGTCCCCTCCATGCCCTGTGCAGACAGGGAGGGCAAGTACACCAGCGGCGGCCAGAACGCCGTCTACTTCCCCAGAGCTTATGGCACCAGCACCTCCTACTGCTATCAGAACGGTGTGACCTGGTTTGAGGGCTACGAGGGCCAGGGAACCCTCTACTTCGCGGTGCGCAGCGCCATCCCCTCTCTCCAGGTGTTTGTCAACGGCGTGGCTGTGGACGTCTCCGCCATGCTCAACCAGGAGAGGGCCAGCTTCTTCGCTGTGGATGTATCCAAGGTGGCTGTGAACGGCCGCAACAGCGTGCAGGTGAGCGGGATGCCAGTGGACACCCCCAGAGGGGAGGACGCGCCGCTGCTGATGGTCAGCGTCAACCCGGAGGTCATCAAGGGCACCCCGGCGGACGTGGGCCTGGACAGCAAGGTGCTGGATCTCATTGATGGTATCATCCAGGGCGACGTGGACCGCGGCTTTACCTCCGCCCAGCTGGCCATTGTCAAGGACGGCCGGATGGTCTACTCCAACGCCTGGGGCGCAGCCAATTCCTACACCTCCAGCGGGGAGCGCATCCAGCCCGGCGACAGCGGCTATGTGCCCGTCACCACCGATACCCTCTACGACCTGGCCTCCAACTCCAAGATGTACGCCGTCAACTACGCCCTCCAGTACCTGGTCAAGGAGGGGCAGCTGGGCCTCAGCGACCCCATCACCAAGTACTTCCCCAGCTTCGCTGAGAAGGGCAGCATTGCCTTCAAGACAGGCACCGCCGAGGCGGACAAGGACAAGATTGCCGCCTGGAAGCAGCAGCTGACCATCCAGGACATCCTCCAGCATCAGGCCGGCTTTGACCCGGATCCCCAGTTCCACAATGACCAGTTCAACCAGGACACCCAGACCCCCGAGGCGGGGACGGCCAACCCCCTCTATGCCATCGGCAGCGGGAAGGTGGCAGAGGCCATCTGCAAGGCCCCCCTCAACTATGAGCCGGGCACCAAGACGGTCTACTCCGATGTGGATTACATGCTGCTGGGCCTCATCATTGAGAAGGTCTCCGGCAAGGATCTGGATACCTTCCTCAAGGACGTGTTCTACAAGCCCCTGGGGCTCAGCCATATCACCTATTCCCCCCTGGAGCACGGCTTTGACGCCAATGACTGCGCGGCCACCGAGCTCAACGGCAACAGCCGGGACGGGGCGATCAGCTTTACCGGCATCCGGGAGGGCGTCATCCAGGGTACGGTCCACGACGAGAAGGCGTACTATGCGATGGGCGGCGTGTCCGGCCACGCTGGCCTCTTCTCCAACGCGGAGGATCTGGCCAAGCTGGCCCAGGTGATGCTCAACCACAGCGGCTACGGCAAAACAACACTCTTTAACCCCAATGTCAACAGCTATTTCACCGCCCGCAAGGACACCCTGGCCAACTGGGGGCAGGGCTGGTGGCGGCAGGGCAGCTGCCTGCGCCCGTGGTACTTCGGCGTCCAGGCATCCCGGGATACCATCGGCCACCAGGGCTGGACCGGCACGCTGACCATGATCGACCCGAAGGAGGATCTGGTGGTGCTCTACCTGACCAATAAGATCAATTCCCCTGTTACGGACAATGCCGCCAACCCCAACCAGTTTGACGGCAACTGGTACACCGCCTCCACTCTGGGCTTTGTCGCCAACATCCTCTACCAGGGCCTCAGCAGCAACAGCGCCGCCGCCGATATCCAGCCAGCCCTGGATTCTCTGCTGGGCAGCATGGCGATTGACCATATGCGCCTGGTGGACGAGGCGGAGACCACAGATGCGGAGCACCCCATCGTCCAGTCCGCCTATGCAGTGGTGGAACTGGCCCTGGCTGCGGCGAAGGAGCGCGGGAACGCCGAAAACCTCCAGGCAGCCCAGGCCGTCACCGATGCCATGGATCCGGTGCGGGACGCCCAGTTCCTGGCCGGGCAGGACGTGGCCCCGGCGGCTGCCCCGCAGCCCGCCTCCCTGCCCTTTCATGATGTGGCGGCAGACGCTGCCTACTATGGCGATCTTCTGGCCGTGTATCAGGCGGGCCTGATGCGGGGTATGACAGCGGAGCAGTTCGCGCCGGAAAAGCCCGTTGCCTGGAGTATGCTGGCAAACATCCTGTACCAGATGGAGGGCCAGCCCGAGACGGAATACACCGGCAGCCGCTGGTTCTCCAAGGCTGTCAGCTGGGCGGACGCCAATGGCCTGCTGACCGGCTACGAGAGCGGCGTGACCGATCCCAGCGCGGAGCTGACCAGTGCGCAGGCCCTCGCCATCCTCGCCGGCTACGCCCAAAAGCAGGGGATTGAACTGGCGGACGGCGCACTGCCCGGCGGTGACAGCACCATGACCCGCGCTGCACTGGCCTCCGCCCTTACCCAGCTTCTGAGCGGCGCAGCCAAATAAAATCTTACCTGCGTCAGCCCGCCATATGGGCTGGGCATCCCCTCTATTGAGAACCGGAAAAGCGGCTGTCCCTTCCTTTAAGGGGCAGCCGCTGTTTCCTCTTTGTACCTGGGCGCTTTTGCCCGGCGGACGGGCTGCGGGAGGCTGTGATCCCCCGTTCAGATCACAGTTGGTACTCTATTTCTTTTTTATAAGCTTTAACGTTATGTTTCTTCTACCGGCAATCCCTTGAAACACATTTGCCACATGCAAACAGCGCTCTTTCATAGGCAGCAGGGACAATGTATCATTAGATTGTATTTGCTTGATGGCCTCCTGTAATTCAGAAAGCTCCAGCAGATTGACTGCCACGCAAAAGAAATTTTTCTTGCGTCCGTCGTTATAGTTCGCGAGCAGGTAAGAAAGAATCTGTATTTTTTCTTGTTGTTCAAGATTATACTGTTCAACCCCGATGCTCTGTGCCCGTTCTAAGTCTGATGTTTGCCGTTGATGCGTAACAAAAGAATCGTATTCCTCTATGTGCTGATATCGTTCGCATGGATAATCGCCGCATTCATAGCAATATTCAATTTTTCCATGTTCCAGGCTGCACCTCGCAATCTTGCACGATTGATTTCCATTGCCGCAGCCGCCGCAATGACTTCCCAAAAACATGGGACATAGTCCACAATTCAGTCCGCAAAGGGAAAGTAATTGGTTCTTCCTCTCAAATCCTTTCATCCTACCAGCCCCCGCAAATCCGATTTTTTACTCTGATTATACGGTCCGTTCTGGTCCCAGTCAAGCTTGCCTTGCGGCGCCGCCGGTATCTTCAGTCTCAGTATTTTTCTGAAAAGGGATGCGGCGATCCTTCCTTGACAAGGGCGCGCGAGGCAGATATACTATAAAAAAGTAACCCAAACTCCTGTTGACAAAGAAAGGAACCGCCTATGTTTACGATTACATTCCGGTTTGAGACCGGCGAAGCCGTATCGATTTCCGCCAACGCGGGGGAGAAGCTGCTGGATGTGGCGCGGAAGGCCAACGTCGCCATCGACGCCCCCTGCTCCGGCAACGGCGTGTGCGGGAAGTGCCGTGTCCGCCTGGTGTCCGGCTATCTGGACGCCCCCATCAACCGCCACATCTCCGCCGAGGAGTACGAGGCCGGCTGGCGGCTGGCCTGCCTGGCCCAGATCAGCGGAGACGCGGAAATTGAAGTCCCCGACATCGCCTCCGCCTACCGCAGCCGGATGAAGATGGCGGACCTCTCCTCCCCGGAGGAGATCGCCATCTTTGAGGATCTGCACCACCAGCTGGAGGAGGCTGGGATCTCCTTTCGCAGCGACCTGTCCTTCCTGTCCTTAAACCTGCCCGAGCCCTCCCTGGAGGACACCATGCCTGACAATGAGCGCCTGCTCCGGGCCGTGGAGGAGGCCACCGGCGTGGCCCAGGAGGCCATCATGCTGCCCTACTGGGTGCTGCGGGAGCTGGGCCAGGTGCTGCGGGAGAGCGGGTTTTGCGTCAAATGCGTCATCTCCCGGGATAATGACCGCATCCTGATCCGGGATGTGCTCCCCCAGGACAGCACGGAACCCCTGGTGGGCTTTGCCCTGGATCTGGGCACCACGTCCCTGGCCGGTGTGCTGGTGGATCTGGAGACCGGGAAAATTTTGGCTAAGGCCAGCGGCGGCAACGGCCAGATCCGCTATGGCGCGGATGTCATCAACCGCATCATTGAATCCGGCAAGCCCGGCGGCCGCAAACGCCTCCAGGATGCCGTGGTCAAGGAGTCCATTATCCCCATGCTGGCCTCCATGTACCGCACAGCGGGCATCAATCCCCGGCGCATCTACCGCATGGTCCTGGCCAGCAACACCACCATGAACCACCTCCTGCTGGGCCTCCATGCCGACCCCATCCGCATGGAGCCCTTTGTCCCCAGCTTCTTCCACACAGACCACCTGTTTGTGCGGGACATCCAGCTGAAGATGAACCCCCTGGCGGAGCTGGTTGTGGCCCCCAATATCGGCAGCTACGTGGGCGGGGATATTACCGCCGGCGCCCTGGTATCCATGATCTGGAACAGCCCGGAGATGAGCCTGTTTATCGACCTGGGGACCAACGGGGAGCTGGTCTTCGGCAACAGCGAGTTCCTCATGAGCTGCGCCTGTTCCGCAGGCCCGGCCTTTGAGGGCGGCGATATCAGCTGCGGGATGCGGGCCACCGACGGCGCAGTGGAGGCCTGCACCATTGATAAGGAGACTATGGAGCCCACCATGACGGTGGTAGGCGGCGTGGCCCCGGCGGGCATCTGCGGCAGCGGTATTATCGATATCATTGCCGAGCTGTTCCGCTGTGGGATCATCAACGGCAAGGGCAAATTTGTCCGGGAGGGGGAGCGGGTTCTCCACGATGAGCACGGCATGGGCTCCTATGTCCTGGCCTGGAAGAAGGACACCGGCGGGGCGAAGGATGTGACCATCAATGAGGTTGATATTGACAACTTCATCCGGGCCAAGGGCGCCATCTTCTCCGCCACCCAGACCATGCTCCGCTCCCTGGGCTTTGATACGTCTGTAATTGAGCGGGTCTATGTGGCCGGGGGCATCGGCAGCGGCATCAACATGCGCAACGCTGTCACCATTGGCATGTTCCCCGACATCCCCCTGGAGAACTTCCACTATATCGGCAACTCCTCCCAGGCGGGCGCCTATGCCATGCTGCTCTCCAGCCAGGCCAGGGAGAAGGTCTTTGAGCTGGGCCGCTCCATGACCTATCTGGAGCTGAGCAACGAGCCGGGGTATATGGATGAATTTGTGGCCGCCTGCTTCCTGCCCCATACCGATGCGGGGCTGTTCCCCAGCGTGGAGCTGTAGGCCGCCTCGCAGGGATTGGGATCAAATGATGAAGGAGACACTGGCTATCACCTATCTCAACTGCGGCTTCTGTACAGCGAAGAACCACTGCACCGCCTGCGGCGGGGAACTCTCCTCCGCCCTGGAGCAGAAGCCGGGCATTGCCCGGGCCCAAGTGAACGTGCCGGACCACACCCTGCTGATAGAGCACACCTTGGACGCTGAGGGGCTGGAGGACCTGCTGGATGGGATGGGGCTTCTGATCGGATAGAGAACATAACAGAACCAGGCGGGCCGCAGCGGCCCGCCTGGTTCTGTGTTGCTTTATTTTCTATCTTATGCCAGAGTAAAGCGCCCGTTCTCCTCCTGGAACACGAAGCCATAGAAAGCTGTCATCGCCTGGATGAGGTACTCCGTGTCCTTGGCACCGGCGGTTTCAAAGCAGGAGTGCATGGCCAGCTGGGGCAGGCCGATATCGACGGTGTTCAGGGAGAGGTGGGAGTTGGAGATATTGCCCAAGGTGGATCCGCCTGCCAGGTCAGAGCGGTTGGAGAAGTGCTGGACCGGCACATTGGCGCGCTGGCACACCTCGGTAAACACCGCCTGGGCCGCGCCGTCGGTGGCGTAGCGCACGCCGTGCTTGATGACAATGCCCGCGTTCATAGCCGGGCGGTGGGTGGCGTCGGCATACTCGGGGTGGTTGGGGTGGACGGCATGGGCGTTGTCGGCGGAGACCAGGAAGCTGTTGGCCACGGCAGAGGCCCGGTCGCGGCCCATGGCCTCGCAGATCCGCGAAACGAGGTCGGACAGGAAGGTACCGTCAGCCCCCTGCTTGGTGAGGCTGCCCACCTCCTCGTTGTCCAGCAGTGCGAATACGGGGACGCTGGCGCTCTCCTTGGCCGCCAAAAAGCCCTGGAAGCAGCCGTAGGCGCACTGGAGGTCGTCCAGCATGGGCGCGGAGATAAACTCGCCATCCGCCCCCCAGGCGAGGCCCTTTTGCCGGATGCAGAGGAACAGGTCTGTACCCAAAATATCCGCCTCCTGGCAGCCTGCGGCTTCGGCCACGATGGCGCGGAAGGAGCCCTTTGCCCCCTCCAGGCCCATGAGGGGGACCATGTCGCACTTGGCGTCGTACTTGAACCCGTCGTTGGCCGCCCGGTTCATATGGACCGCCACATTGGGGATCAGCAGCAGATCCTTGTCCACATAGACCAGCCGGGTCTCAATTGCCCCCTCTGTGCGCACCAGCACCCGGCCCGCCACAGTCAGCGGCCGGTCCATCCAGGGGGCGCAGAGCATCCCGCCATACTTCTCTACATTGAGGCGGACATAGCCCTCGGGGCCAGTGAGCTCCGCGTTCTCCTTTACCCGGAAGCCAGGCGCGTCACTGTGGCTGGCGGAGATCATGAAGCCCGTGAAATCCTTGCGGGGGATCCGGAAGGCCAGCAGGGCAGAGCCGTTGCGGGTGGTGTAGTACTTCCCTCCCGGGGCCAGTTCCCAGGCCTTACCCTCGCTCAGCCGGATGTAGCCCGCCCCATCCAGGGCGCGGCACAGGTTTTCTACTGCATGGAAGCGGCTGGGGCTCTCCCCCAGGAAGGTCAGAAGATCCTGCATTGTCGTTTTCCTCCTCATCAATCAAAAAAGATAGTATCTTGTTGCGGCTTATAATGTGAACTGCACCGCGCAGAAGGCGGCGTAGATTGCCAGCAGCGCCAGGCCCTGGAGCCGGGAGAGCTTCCCCCGCACCAGCGCGGGCAGGGTCAGCAGGGCCATCACCAGGAACATCACCGGCAGATCCAGCACAAGGGAGGCGTTTATCCCACCGATTTCGGCGGCCTGGGGGATGCTGAAGGGGGCGAGGGTGACAGAGACGCCGCTGACCAGGACCAGGTTGAACAGGTTCGCACCGATCACGTTCCCCAGGGAGAGGGCCCCGTGGCCCTTGATGAGGGAGGTGATGGCCGTCACCAGCTCCGGCAGGGAGGTCCCCAGGGCCACGAACGTCAAGGCGATCACCGACTCCGGCACGCCCAACGCCTGGGCGATCAGGGTTCCGTTCTCCACCAGCAGGTTGGCCCCCAGGGCGATAAGCGCCGCGCCCAACACCAGAAGGCCCAGGTCTTTGCCCAGGCTGGAGGCGGGCGCGTCCTCATCCGGGCCGCTGGCGGGGGATTTTTTCATTTGCAGCACGGTGGCCGCCATATACACCACGAAAATGACCAGCAGGGCAATGCCGACAGGCCGGCCGAAGTATCCGGCCGTGTAAGCGGTAGCCGCATAGAGGACAGCGGCGGCAAAAAAGAACAGCACCGGTGTGCGCAGGGCGGCGCGGTCCACCCGGCCGGGGCGTACCGCGATGGTGATGGCGGCGATCAGCGACGCATTGCAGATCACCGAGCCAATGGCGTTCCCATAGGCGATCTCACCGTGGCCGCTGAGGGCGGAGGTGGTGGAGACCATGACCTCCGGCAGGGTGGTGCCGATGGACACCACGGTGGCCCCGATGAGCAGCTCCGGCAGGCGGAAACGGCGGGCAATGCCCGTCGCACCGTCGACAAACCAGTCCCCGCCCTTGATCAGGCAGAGCAGGCCGGCGGTAAACAGCAGAACAGGTACAAGCATTTTCTCTCTCCTTACATATTGCGTACACTCCGGCCTCTCTGACCGGAAAGCGGTACCCATTGTATCACAAGCTGTGCTGTGAAGCAACGGTTCTGCCTACATTCTTCGTCAAAAAGCCGTCAAACATGCAGGAGGGAGGAAAAGCTTCACGGCAGGAGGACGCCCTCGGGGGTCATCATCATGCCGATATCGCTGGGGGCGAAATAGGCGTTGAGGATTTCCACAGCAGTGGAGGCCAGGGCCGAACCGGCCTTACCCTTTTCGATGACCACCGCCACGGCAATTTCCGGCTCGTCAAAGGGGGCGAAGCAGACAAAGACGCCATTGGCGTTGGTATCGCCGGTCTGGGCGGAGCCGGTCTTCGCACCGGCGGAAACAACGCAGTCGGCAAACTGCCTGGAGATGCTGCCCTTGTTCACCAGGTCGCCCATGCCCTGCTTGACGGCGGCAATATTGGCGCCGTCAATCTCAATCTCTGAGAGGATTTCCGGCTGGTGGCTGTAGAGCACGCCGCTGCCGTCGTAGGCATCCACCTCCTTGAGCAGGTGGGCATCCAGACGGACGCCGCCGCGCAGGAAGGTGGCAATATAGCTGGCCAGCTGGAGGGGGGTGAAGGTGTTGTCGGACTGGCCGATAGCCGCCTGGAGGGTGTTGCCGCCATACCAGGTCTGGCCCTGGGACTGGGAGTAGGCGGGCCCAGCCAGGGTGCCGGTGGTCTCGCCCAGCTCAATGCCGGTGTGCTCCCCCAGGCCGAATGCCGTGGCGTACTCATCCAGCGTATCGATGCCCATCAGCCGCCCGATCTCATAAAAGAAGTAGTTGCAGGAGTGGTAGATGGCCTGGGTGACGTTGATCCGGCCATGGCGGCCGCCGCTCTGCTTGTAGAGCCAGCAGGAGGGCGTATAGCTGCGGGCCGGGTTGGGGTCGTAGTAGTACATATACCGGCCCAGGGTGTTGATGATGGTGCTGGGGGTGATGATGCCGCTCTCCAGGCCAGCAATGGCGGTGAGGGGCTTGAAGGTGGAGCCGGGGGCGTAGGCGCTGGAGATGGCCCGGTTGACAAAGGGATGGCGGGGGTCCTCGCTCAGCGCGGCATAATCCTCCACATAGGTGCGCTGGCTGTAGCTGGGGTAGGTGCCGAGGGCCAGGATCTCGCTGTCCGCCACACTGACCACTGCCGCTGCCGCGCCCCGGTCCTCAATGCCATCCTCTGCGACCATGGCCTCCACGGACCGGGCCAGCGCCTCCTCTACCGCAGCCTGGAAATCAATGTCAATCGTCAGGGCCACCGCGCCGCCGGGCTCCGGCTCGATGGAGTAGAGCTCGCTGGTGATCTTGCCCTCCTGGTTGGTGGTAATCAGGCGTGTGCCGTCCTTGCCCCGCAGGTAGGATTCAAAGGCCCGTTCCACACCGCTCCGGCCCACCTGGTCGTCCAACTGGTAGTAGTGGTAGGATGCCGTGTCCTCCCCCGCCTCCCGGGCGGCATAGTAGGGCTCGTTGAGGGCGTCGCGCTCCTCCCGGGACTCAAATTTGCCGATCCGGCCCAGGATGTGGGCGGCATAGTCGGTGTTGTACTGGCGCACCGCCCGGCTGCCCACCACAGCGCCGGAAAAATTGCCGTCGTTGAGAATGGAGATCAGCTCCACCGACACGTCCTCCGCGAACAGGTAGGGCACCGTGGTGGCCCGCTGCCCCCCCAGGGAGCGCAGGGCCAGCTCATAGAGCACGCCCACCACCAGGCGGGCCTCCTGGCTGGTAAAATCCACTGGGATTCCAAAATTGCCCCGCATCAGCTCCATCAAATGGGAGGCCGTGAGGGCGGTGGAGGTCTCCAGGCCCATCTCCTGGAGGAGCTTGCCGCTCATGAGCGGATAGGCGGAGGCCGCCGTCAGCTCACTGTTGGACCACCCCCGGTCCGCCAGGAAATTCTGGAGGCGGCCGCGCTGGGTCCCGCTGGCGGTGGTGAAGGTGTAGGAGAAGGGGGCCTGGGCGGAGACCGGCAGGCCGTCGTCCCACTCCACACCGTGGTCCTGGCACAGCTGGATCAGGCGCAGCAGCGCCCGGGCCACGCTCTCCTGGTGGGGGACGTCCTCCTCCTTGGGGACCTGGTTGGGGTCAAAGGAGATGGTATAGATCTCCTGGTTGGAAACCAGCACCTTCCCATTGCGGTCAGTGATGATCCCCCGGGAGCTCTTCACCGTCTGGGAGGTCGTCACCTGGGTAGTGGAGCGGGCCAGATACTCACTGCCGTTGACGATCTGCGCGGAGTAGAGGATCCCCACAAAGCAGATCAGGCACAGGATAAAGATGAGCAGGAGTACATTGGCCCGCCTGTGGAAACGCTTTTCATCTGTCAAGGGAACCCCTCCTTCTGTCTCAGTAGTCCACTGCACACCGGCGATGGACCATCCGGTAGACCGGCAGGACCACCAGCAGCGCCGGCAGCGTCAGCAGTGTCTCCCACAGGGCGGTCTCAGCCATCAGGGCCAGGTGCCCGCCGCCGGAGAGGATCTGCTCTACTATCCGGAATGCGCCGGTCAGCAGCAGCCCGCCCGCAGACACAAAGAGGCCGCACAGCACACCCGGCGCAAAGAAATTTTCCGCAACCATGGAGGAAAACAGGGCGATAACGGGAAACACCACCGTATAGAACCCCTGGGAGGGGGAGGGCAGCAGCAAATCGCATACTACCCCCAGCACCAGGGCAAACACCGGCCCCCGCCGGGACCCCTCGTACATGGCCGCAATGGCCGGCAGCATGGGGTAGAGGAAGGGGGTCAGGTGGTACACGTGGATATTGTTGAGCACAAGGGACTGCATGGTAAACAGCAGCAGCGTGGCCAGCCCATAGACTGCCCACTTGAAGGCCAGATAGCTTTTTGGCAGCATAAAACGCCCCTTCCCGTCGTCAGTCCACAATATCGAAGCTGGTGACAATAAACACCTGGGTCAGGCTGTCCAGATCCGCCTCCGGCCGGATGACGGCATACTGGGCCAGGCCGTTGTCGCTGGCGCGGACCTCCTCCACGTAGCCGATGACCAGCTGGGAGGGGTAGTAGCCCCCCAGGCCGGAGGTGACAATCAGGTCGCCGCTGACCACATCCGGCTCTGTGCCCAGATAGGACAGGGCCAGCCGTCCCTCTCCCATCAGGGCGAAATCGCCCTGGGCCACGGCAGAGGCGCCGCTGCGGAAGATGAGCGCGCCAATGGAGCTGTCACTATCCAGGACCGTGCGCACGGTGGACCAGTTCAGCCCCGCCTCCGTCACCACGCCCACCAGGTCGCCCTCCTCTGTCACCACGCAGTCGCCCTTCTCCACGCCGTGGGCGGTGCCCTTGTTGACTGTCAGCATACTTGACCAGTTGGACGCGTCCTGTACCAGAATGCGGGCGGATTCAAAGTGCAGATCCCGCCGCTGCTCCCGCAGCTGGGCCAGCTCCCGCAGGCGGGCATTCTCCTCCCGGTCAAACTCCGCCTGTCGGACCGTCCCCTCCATCTCCGCAATCTGGAGCTTGAGCCGCTCATTCTCCGCCTTCAGCTCGTCAAATTGGTTCAGGTAGCTGGTCCAGCTCTGGATCTGCTGGGTGATGGAGGCAGAGGCCGCCCGGAAGGGCGAGGCCACAATCCCCGCCAGATTGGGCAGGACTGCGGAGGTGGCAGAAAAATAGCTCATCACACTCAGCAGCACCGCAGTGATGGCCGCAATGGCGAGCACAGTAATCCCAAATTTATTGACCGGACGCTTCACGTATCCGCCTCCTCAGAAAACAGTGCCACGCCGAAGCCCGCCAGCATCTGCCCCAGCAGGTGCAGGGGGAGGCCCATCACGTTAAAGTAGTCCCCGCGGATGCCGGAGACAAAGAGCGCCGCCTTGCCCTGGACGCCGTAGGCCCCGGCCTTATCCATGGGCTCGCCGGTGCGAATATAGTCCCATTTTTCCGCATCCGTCATGGGCCGGAAGCACACCTCTGTCGTCTCTGCCCGGGTTTCGCAGCGCTCCCCCCGGCACACTGTCACGCCGGTGCAGACGTGGTGGGTCCGCCCGGAGAGGGCGGAGAGCATGGCAAAGGCTTCCTCCCGGCTGTGGGGCTTCCCCAGCCGCAGGCCGTCCAGGAAAACCATGGTATCGGCGGCGATGATAACCGCGTCCCCATCGCAGGCGAGGGCGCGGGCGGCATCCGCTTTTTTCCGGCAGATGGAGCAGACAATCTCCTCCGGGGGGAGGGAGGGGTCATAGCTCTCGTCCGCCTCCGGGATCAGGATGTCAAACTCTTCCACCCCGATCTGCTCCAGCAGCTGCCGCCGCCGGGGAGACTGTGAGGCCAAAATAATGCGCGGCATGACAGGTTCCTCGATTCATTGGATTCATTTCGGTAAGCATCCTTTTTCTTCAAAGAAAAAGGAGCCAAAAGAATTTTTCGCAAGGCAGCCGCCTTGCTAATCCGATTTTTAAACGCATCAGCAGAAAAAAGAAAAGATAAACGCCGCAGCCCGCATTAGCGGCCTGTGGAGCCGAAGCCGCCCTCACCGCGCACCGTCTCCGGGAGGCTGGCGGCAAGCTCGATCTCCGGCCGGGCCACCGGGACCACCAGGAGCTGGGCGATGCGGTCGCCGGGCTGGATGGTATAGGCTGTGTCCCGCATATTGTGCAGCGCCACCTGGAGAGGCCCCCGGTAGTCGCTGTCAATTACACCAATGCCGTTGGAGAGGCACACGCCATTGCGGACCCCCATGCTGCTGCGCACTGCCAGGATGCCCACATGGCCCTCCGGAACGGCAATGGCCAGCCCTGTGGGGATAACGGCCTCCCCTCCCGCAGGAAGGGTGGCCGCCTCATCCAGGCAGGCGTGGAGATCCAGCGCTGCTGCGCCCGCAGTGGCGTAGTAGGGCAGGGGGATCTCCCTCCCCAGCTTCTCAGACAGGGGTTTGATTAGGAGTTTCATCGAGAATATCCTCTACTATCTGTAGTTTTATAAAAATAATATACGATATGTTCCTGTTTTATTCTACACCCCGGTAGAACAGGCCACGGGTATACTGTGCCGGCATGTCCCCATTCTTCCCCAGATAGCGCTCCATCACCCGCACGCACTCTTCCGGGCGCTCGGTGGTGAAACGCAGCCGGGCATAGGTGAGGCCGCACCGGCGGTAGTCCTCCTTGTCCGCCAGGAAGAGCAGTTTGCTGTTTTCGATCTCACTGCGGCACCCGAAAAGGGAGCAGACCGGGAAGACCTCCCCCTTCCGGTCGGTGAGGACGTGGGGGGCGCGGCAGGGGCCCTGCAAATTACCAGCCCGGCAGCCCAGGCTGTTGGCAACCAGGCAGTTCTCTGTCACCATCAGGGGCAGGCGGCCATAGACAACCGCCTCGCAGGGGACAGCCTTCGCCAGGTCGCGTATCTGCTCAAAGCGCAGTTCAAAAGAGAGGGCCCCACTCTCCAGGCCCCAGGCTTGCAGCTGGGCCAGGGAGCGGCTGTTGGTCACATTCAGGCCGAAATCGCCCCGGATGGGGCGGCCCTTTGCCATCGCCAGCTGGCCCAGGTTCTGTATGGAGACGGAGGTGCAGCCCCTGGCGGAAGCTTCCTCCAGCAGGCACTTCAGCTCCGGCAGTTCACTGTCCTTGCAGATCCTGGGCAGAGCGGCGCAGAACTCCACGCCCTGCCCCAGGTACGGCTCCAGCTGGAAGTCCGCGATGCGCTCCACCGGGAGGTAGACCACAGCGGGGGCCAGCGCCACGAGCTCCCGGGTGAGCTGTTCGCCCCTGGCGAGGGAGATGGTGAGACGGGGCGGGGTGCAGGGCGATTCACCTTCCGGCGGCAGCGGGGCAGGACGCTCCTGCCGCTCCGGCGGTGCCGTGCGCAGGGCGGACAGCCTATCCAGGGCCTCCCGCCGCAGGGCGTTGACCGCACTGGCCGGGAGGGACAGGCCGCTGTCCAGGCGGATGCCAATGGCTTCCGGGCGGAACACCGTGCCGCCGGTCTTCGCCAGCCGGAGGCGCAGCTCCTCCTCTGTGAGGGGGCGGGTGCGGGCCGGTTCGGGGACGGGCCCCTCTGCGGCGGCAGTGCGGCCCTCCTGGTCGCAGGCGGACAGCCGGGCAGGTGCCCCAGCGCGGATTTCCGCTGAGAAGCAGACGGGGACTGTGCGCAGGTCCTCCCGGTCATAGGCGGCCTTCGCCTCCCGGAACAGGTCGGAGGGATCCCCGGCGTCCTCCCGCCGGATCCCGAACATGTCCGGCCCCGTCTCCCCCCGCCAATAGCCGTCGGTGAAGCCGTCCCGGGAGAAGGCCAGCGCCAGCGTGCGCAGCTCCTCCCCGGTGGGACGGCGGTTTTCCTTGAGTAAGGCGGCGTAGATACGGGTGACAACGGCCACGTACTCCGGCCGCTTCATGCGCCCCTCCAGCTTCAGGATAGACACGCCCATCTCCCGCAGCTCCGGCAGGTGGGAGGCCAGGCAGGCGTCCTTGAGGCTGAGGGGGTAGCCTGTTTTCCCGCCATCCATCCGGTAGGGCAGGCGGCAGGGCTGGGCACACAGTCCCCGATTGCCGCTGCGGGTGCCGATGAGGGCGCTCATGGCGCACTGGCCGGACCAGCACATGCACAGCGCGCCGTGGGCAAAGGCCTCAATGGCGATGGGGCTCCTCTCACAGATGTACCGGATGTCCTCCCCGGACAGCTCCCGGCCCAGCACCACACAGCGCATCCCCAGCCGGGCAGCTGCCTCCACCCCGGCCAGGGAGTGGACGGTCATCTGGGTGCTGCCGTGGAGGGGCAGATCCGGGGTGACGTGCCGCGCCAGGGCTGCCAGCCCCCAGTCCTGGACGATCACACCGTCCACGCCGCACTGGCTGGCCAGGCGCAGCATCCTCTCCGCCTCCGGCAGCTCCCGATCAGAAAGCAGGGTGTTGAGCGTCAAATAGAGCCTGACGCCCCGGAGATGGCAGTATTGGACGGCAGCGGGCAGCTCGTCCTGGGTGAAATTCTTTGCGCCCCGCCGGGCGTTGAGGCCGCCGCAGCCCAAGTAGACCGCGTCCGCGCCGTTTTGAACCGCCGCAGCCATGGCCTCCCAGTGGCCGGCGGGGGATAAAAGCTCGATCATTTCTTTTGGTACTGCTGCTGGAGCTTGAACAGCTCCCGTTTACACTCGCTCAGCTCGCTTTTCGCCTTGTTGGCGTCGTCCAGGTAGCCCTTGAGCTGCTTGCGGAGGTTCTCCGTGCTGGACTGCTGCTTGAGCATCTCATCGGCCATATTGGCGGCAGCCAGGACCGCGGCATCCATGCGGCTGACCCGGCCGGAGGCCATCATTTCACTCATCTTTGCATCGACAAGGGCCGCGACTTTCTGCATATAGGAGGGGCTCTCCTCCGCCATCAGGGTGTAGTCCTCCCCACAGATGGTGACTGTGATCCGGTTCGCCATGTTGAAGACCTCCTCTGTCTTATGTTTGGCAGATCAAACTGATACAACTTAAAGTATAGCAGATTCTTCCGGAAAAGCAATCGGGAATCTATGAAAGATCAATGAATTCTCATCCGGGGCCGGGCGGCCCAGAAAAGTTGCCCTTTACGAAAAGGGGGTTTTCGTGTAGAATACCGTCAGAGAAAGGGGGCGGAGGCCTTGAGTGGATATGTGCTGCACCTGCCGGAGGATGAGAGCGTGGTGCTCTCTGGCCCGGTAGCCCGGCGGCTGGTCGAGTCCGGCGACGGGGATGCTGCGCTGCTGTATATCGCCGTGCTGCGGAACCGCGGGAGCATCGACGACGAGCGCCTGCGGCTGCAATTGGGCTGGCCTGCGGAGCGGTTCCGCCGGGGGTTGGACGCACTGGCGGGCCAGGGGCTCATCGCCCGGCCGGACTGTCCTGCGGGCCAGCCCGCCCCCCAGCCCCCAGCCCCGGCCCAGCCGGCAGCGGAGCAGCGGCCGGAATACACCCGCGCCGACCTGGCCCGGGCCCTGGAGGGGGGGGAGTTTGCCGCCCTCGCAAACGCCGTGGAGGGGAAGCTGGGCAAGAAGCTGACCACCCGGGATCTGGCTGTGCTGCTGGGGCTGTATGATGAGCAGGGCCTGCCGGCGGACGTGATCTTTTTGCTGGTGGGCTTCTGCTCGGAGCAGATCTCCGCCCAGTTCGGCGAGGGCCGCCGCCCCACCCTGCGTCAAATTGAAAAGGAGGGCTTCGCCTGGGCCCGCCTGGGGCTGATGAACCAGGAGCGGGCTGCCGCCCACATTAAGAAAGTCAGCCAGCGCCGGGAGGCGCTTCCCCGGCTGATGCGCCTGCTGCGGCTGGGGGAGCGCGCCCCATCCCCCGGCGAGGAGAAATACCTGGCTGCCTGGAACGACATGGGCTTTGATGACGAGGCCCTTCTGCGGGCCTATGACAAGACAGTGCTGAAGTGCGGCGAGCTGCGCTGGCAGTATATGAACTCAATCCTCAGCTCCTGGCACAAGAAGGGGCTGCACACCCTGGCAGAGGTGGAGGAGGGGGACCGCCCCACCGGCTCTGCCAAGCCACGGCGGCGGGCAGCGCCCCCCAGCCCGGAGGGCCGCAGGGAGGCCGGGGGGGCCGTCCAGGAGGATCTGGCCCGGCTGGAGAGGTTCCGCCAGCAGCTGCGCCGGGAGAAGGAGGAGACGTAAATGTCCCAGGATGCAAAAATTATGGCCGCGGCATACCGCCGTTATCAATCGGACCGGAATGCCCGCCAGTCAGAGCAGGAGCGGCTCGCCGGGGAGGTCTACCGCCGCCTGCCCCGGGTGGCGGCGATTGACCGGGAGCTGCGTACGACGGCGGCTAAGGTCCTGATTGCCGCCTTTGAGGAGGACCGGGATCCGGAGGCCGTCCTCCAGTCGCTGGAGCGGGGCAACCTGTCCCTCCAGCGGGAGCGGGCGGAGCTGCTGGTGGGGGCTGGATACGCCTACGACTGCCTGGACAGCGCGCCCCAGTGCCCCATCTGCCAGGACAACGGCTACCTGCCCGACGGCATGGCCTGCCGGTGCCTGATGGCCTACTATGCCAAGGAGCAGAACCGGCGGCTGAGCAAGCTGCTGGACCTGGGGAACCAGTCCTTTGACACCTTCTCCTTTGACTGGTACAGCGACGAGCCGTGGCCGTCCTATGGGCGCAGCCCCCTGGAGAATATGGAGGTTGTCCGGGAGATCTGCGGCAACTACGCCCACACCTTCGGCCCCAGGAGCGGGAACATGCTCTTCACCGGTGCGCCGGGCCTGGGCAAGACCTTCCTGTCCGCCTGTATTGCCCGTGAGGTCAGTGACAGCGGCTTTTCTGTGGTGTACGACACCGCCGCCCATGTATTCTCCCAGTTTGAGAGCGGGCGCTTCCGGCGGGAGAACCCCTTCGAGGACGACCCGGACCGGGAGATCAACCGCTATCTCAACTGCGACCTGCTGATTATGGACGATCTGGGGTCGGAGTTCACCACCAGCTTTGAGCGGGCTGCCATCTACCGCATTGTCAACGGACGGCTGGTGGGGGAGAAGAAGACCGTGCTCTCCACCAACCTCTCCCTGGAGGAGCTGGGCAAGCGGTATGGGGAGGCCGTCCTCTCCCGCCTCCAAGGGGACTATCAGATCCTCCATTTCTTCGGGGAGGATATCCGCCTGTTGAAACGGGATCGATGAGAGGAATAGGGGGCTTTTTTTACAGCGCCACCTCTTTCCAGCCGTTCTCCTGCTGTCCATCCGGCTTACACTGTAATACGCCCTGCACAGGGCAAAATTGATTTTCCTGGGCCAGGAATTGCCAATTGCAACCGCTGGTTGTCAAAAATCTTACTCTTTTGGGTAGTATTGCTCTGCCGGACGTGATAAGCTGGAGCTATCTTAAATCCAAGGAGGAGTACACGATGACTTTTCAGGAGCGTCTCTACCGGCTTCGCCGGGAGCGCGGGCTGAGTCAGGAGGGGCTGGCGGAAATAGTGGGTGTCACCCGCCAGGCGGTGCAGAAATGGGAGTCCGGCACGTCCAGGCCGGACATGGACAATCTGACGGCCCTGGCCCGGTATTTTGGCGTGAGCCTGGACTACCTCATTACCGGGACGGAATCCCCGCCCGGCCCGGCGGCATCGCCCCAGGTCCAGACAGTGGTCAACAACTACTACCACCGCTGGGAGTATGAGTATAGGAGCCAGCGTACCCTCTGGGGTCTGCCGCTGGTCCATATCCATCTTCAGGACAATGGCTTCGTCCGTGCCAAGGGCATCATCGCCATCGGCAACGTGGCCACAGGGCTGGTGTCCGCCGGTATAATCAGCGTGGGGCTGGTGAGCCTGGGAGTGATCTCCCTGGGGCTGCTGGTATCCATCGGATGCGTGGCGGCGGGACTGCTGGCCGCCGGAGGCCTGGCGGCGGGCGCTGTTGCTGCGGGCGGCTTCGCCTTCGGCTGGCTGGCGCTGGGCGGGATCTCTTTGGGAACCTACGCCGCCGGCGGAATCGCTTCGGCATCGGAAATCGCGATGGGCGGTGTTGCCCAGGCACCCCTGGCGGTGGGAGCGGCCACGGAGGGAGCCCGGACCATTACCCTTGTCCCGGGAGAGGCTGTCACGCCGGAGACGCGGGCCGCCATCCGGGCGGCAATCGCCGCCGCCCTGGACGGGCGTTACCCCTGGCTGGAGACATTTCTCAGCGGACTGCTATAAAGAAAGGGGCTGTTTTTACAGCCCCCCTTTTTCACCTCCGGATCCTCCCCGGCATAGGATGGCTTACCATCATCTGAAAGGAGGACGCCAGAACGACAGTTCTGGCTTACCGTATATGGATCGGAATACCTTTAACCGGTACGCCCGTACCGCCCAGCAGTCAGAGGGGGCTGCCCGGGTTACAGACCCCTCCCAGGTGCCTGTGATCCCCCTGCCCAATCCCGGAGAGGGCGGCCCTGTTTATCCCGGCCCCGGCAACGACTACGACCCGGGCCAGGAGCCCGTCATCCCCCTGCCCAACCCCGGTGAGGGCGGCCCTGTCTATCCCGGCCCCGGCAACGACTACGACCCGGGCCAGGAGCCCGTCATCCCCCTGCCCAACCCCGGCGAGGGCGGCCCTGTTTATCCTGGCCCCGGCAACGGCGGCAACACGGTGCCCGTCTATCCCAGCTGGGGCTGTTCCACCGGCATCTGCGGTGTGATCGGTACGGTATGGCCCAACGCCGCCAAGGTGCGTTTCCTCAACGCCGCCTACGGCTATTCGGCCTTCCGCGTGTTCATCGGCAACAACCGCTTCATCAACGCGCTCAACTACGCCTCCGCCTCCCACTATGGCCGGGTAAACGCGGGCTACCAGACCGTGACCATCACAGGCATGGACGGCTATGTTTACATCCAAAAGACCATCCCCTTCCAGTCGAACTCCCTGTCCACCATCGCCATCATCAACACCGCCGGCGGTATGGACCTGATGCAGATCCCCGACACCTGCTGCCCGCCCACCAACGGCTACTCCAGCTTCCGCATTGGGAATCTGGCCTACAACAGCGGGCCGCTGGATGTCATCATGAGCGACGGCCGGGTGGTCTACGCCGACCTGCGCTTCAAGGAAATCGGCACATTCAAGCGTATTATGCCCGGCACCTACCAGTTCTTCTATGCGGATACCAATATGCTGCCCATGCCGGCGTCCATGGACATTGAGACCTTGGATTCCGCGTGGCTGGGTGTCTACCCGCCCCACGAGACCTTCGGTTCCCTCTATCTGAATGTGGTCAGCAATGCCATCTACTCCGTCTACCTCCTCCAGAGCGGTCCCAACCGCAACAATATCCAGAACCTGATCCTGATGGACCGCTGAGGGAGGCGGCGCGCCCCCTGGACAGGGATACAGGGAAAATGTGATAAAAAGCGAAATAGGAGGGCAATATTTACTTGCATTATGGCAGGAAAAGTGATATGGTAAACGATGTAAAAATGGCGGCTTTTTTTGCAGCGCCCTGTGCGCCCTGGCCGTTTATTGTAAATTGATGCAAGGAGAATACAGCCCCTATGGATATTCCGATTTTCAACCCCCGTGATGAGCGCGATAAGCGGCCCTACGGCGCGGTTCCCTGCGGAACCTCCATTTCTGTCACCCTGCGTCCCTCCGTCCAGGAGGGCTTCACCGAGTGTACGCTGGTACTCTGCGGCGAATTCACCGGTACACACCAGGAAATCCCCCTCCGCCCCACAGGGACGGAGGGGGGCCGCAGCCTCTTCTCCGGCACCTACGACGCGCCCAGCCAGCCGGAGCTGGCCTGGTACTGCTTCCGCTTCCGGCGTGGGGATGGCCAGGCGGCCTGGCTGGGGAGGAACGGCCTGTGCGGCGAGGGGGAGGCGGTCTGCTGGCAGCAGACGGTGTATGACGATGCCTTGCCCACGCCGGACTGGTTCGGGCGGGGCGTGACCTACCAGATTTTCCCGGACCGCTTCCGCCGCACCTTCATCCCGGACCCCGCCGGGATGCTGGGCGACCGTGTTGTCCACCAAAATTGGGACGAGCTGATGGATTACCTCCCGGACTGCAATGGGGAGATCCGCAACCGGGACTTCTTTGGCGGCAGCCTGGCGGGGATTGAGGAAAAGCTGGATTATTTGCAGGAGCTGGGCGTCACCACCCTCTACCTCTGCCCCATCTTTGAGTCCGACAGCAACCACCGCTACAACACCGGCGACTACGACCGGGTGGACCCCATGCTGGGCACGGAGGAGGATTTTTGCCGCCTGTGCGGCAAGGCCAAGGAGCGGGGCATCCATGTGATGCTGGACGGCGTGTTCAACCACACCGGCAATAACAGCCGCTACTTCAACGCCTTCGGCGCCTATCCCTCCCTGGGCGCGGCCCAGAGCACGGAGAGCCCCTATCTGGACTGGTACACCTTCCAGGAGTGGCCGGTCCGGTACGACAGCTGGTGGGGCATCCACACGCTGCCCGCTGTCAATGAGAGCCACCCGGACTATATCCGTTTTATCATCGAGGGGGATGGCTCCGTCATCCGCCGCTGGCTCCGGGCCGGGGCCGACGCCTGGCGCCTGGACGTGGCGGACGAGCTGCCTGACGAGTTTATCGCCCGCATCCGCCAGGTGATGATGGAGGAAAAGCCGGACAGCTTCCTGCTGGGGGAGGTCTGGGAGGACGGCAGCAACAAGATCGCCTACAGCCAGCGCAGGAAATACCTGCTGGGACGGGAAACCCACGGGCTGATGAACTACCCCTTCCGCGTCAGCGCCCTGGCCTATTTGCAGGGCGGCGACGCCCAGGACTTCCAGGAGGCCATGGAGACCATCCGGGAGAACTACCCCCGCCCGGCCTTCTACAGCTGCATGAACATGCTGGGCACCCACGATAACCCCCGTGTGCTCACCATGCTGGGCACCTACCCCAAGGAGGCCCCCGCCACCCGCACCGAGCGGGCCCACTACCGCATGACCCCGGAGGAGTACTACCGGGGCAGCCGCCTGCTCCAGGCGGGCGCGATCCTGCTCTATGCCTTCCCCGGCTCCCCCACCGTGTACTACGGGGACGAGGCCGGGATGGAGGGCTACGAGGACCCCTTCAACCGCGGCACCTTCCCCTGGGGCCGGGAGGACCGGATGCTCCAGCGCCGCTTCACCCTGCTGGGCCGGATGCGCCGGGAACGCCTGTCCCTGCAAATCGGGGAGCTGCGCTGGCTCCACGCCCAGGGCCATACCCTGGCCTTTGCCCGGGATTGGGGGGATGAGACCACGGTAGCCGCTATCAATGTGGGCCCGGAGGCCGCCCATCTGGTCGTGCCCTGGACAGGCCCCCTGGCCATCGATGCCATCACCGGGCAGCAGTTCCAGCCCGTGGGGGGATATGTGATCCTCTGCCTGCCCCCGGCGGATGGGATGCTGCTGGTCTAAGGGCTGTTTGATTATGAGCGATATGCCCAACAGCGAAGCAAATTTTGCAGGTATGCTGTTGTATGGCAAAAAAAGTTAACGCCGTATGGCGGAAAAGGCCTGCTGTTTGGGGTGTGTTGGCAATTTTCAAACAGGCCCTGACGGCAGGCGCCACGCTTTTTTTCATCAACCGGAAGCCGCCGCAGGCGGCCGGAACCGGCGGCGGGCCTAGCCCGCCGCCTTTTTTAGCGCCTATTCCATACGGTTTTACTTGACAGAATGCTGGTGAAGCGAGTATTATTGTATAGGATTATTGTCGGTGGGTAAGAAGGGGTATCCGCCGATTATTTCCGCGCCCGGCGTTACGTCACCGCAGGGCCAGCACAAACCCCCATTCCATAGAGGCAACAAAAAACGAATAGGAGGAGAAGCAACCCATGTTTGGAGTCATCCACCTTGTGATCGCGATTGTGATCTCGGTCGCAGTGGCTGCTGTCCTTTTCTTCCTTCTCGGGTACAGCTATCGGAAAAAAGTCTCAGAAAAGGAGATATCCAGCGCGGAGGAGGAAGCGCGCCGCATTATGAACGAAGCCATCAAGAGCTCCGAGAGTAAGAAGCGCGAGGCCTTGCTGGAAGCCAAGGAGGAGATCCTGCGCTCCCGCAGCGAGTATGAGAAGGAAGAGAAAAGCCGCCGGGCTGACCTGCAAAAGCAGGAGCGCCGGTTACAGCAAAAGGAAGAAAACCTGGACCGCAAAACCGAGAATATCGAGCGGAAGGAGGAGGCGCTTGCCCAGAAGCACGCCGACGCCGACCGCGTCCGCGAGGAGATCGACCTTGTCAAGCGCAGCCAGACGGAGATGCTCGAGCGCATCTCCGGTTTTACCGTAGAAGAGGCCAAGAACTACCTCATCTCCCAGGTGGAGACAGAGGTAACTCACGAGGCCGCCATGAAGATCAAGGAAATTGAGGCCCGCGCCAAGGAGGAGGCCGACCAGCGCGCCAAGGAAGTGGTGGCCACTGCTATCCAGCGCTGCGCTGCCGACCACGCCTCCGAAATCACCGTCAGTGTGGTTCCCCTACCCAATGACGAGATGAAGGGCCGCATTATCGGCCGGGAAGGCCGCAACATCCGCACCATTGAGACCCTGACCGGTGTGGATCTCATCATTGACGACACCCCGGAGGCCATCACAGTCTCCTGCTTCGAGCCGGTGCGGCGGGAGATCGCCCGCGTAGCCCTGGAGAAGCTGATTGCTGACGGCCGCATCCACCCCACCCATATTGAGGAGATGGTGGAGAAGGCCCGCCGGGAGGTGGAGGCCATCATCAAGAGCGAGGGTGAGCGCGCCGCCTTTGAGACAGGCGTGCGCGGGCTCCACCCGGAGGTGCAGAAGATGCTTGGCCGCCTCCATTACCGCACCAGCTACGGCCAGAATGTCCTCCAGCACTCCATTGAAGTCAGCCATATTGCGGGCCTCATGGCCTCGGAGCTGGGGCTGGATGTCCACGCCGCCAAGCGCGCGGGCCTGCTTCACGATATCGGCAAGGCCCTTGACCATGAATATGAGGGGACCCACGTCAACCTGGGCGTGGAGTTCTGCCGGAAATATAAGGAAAAAGAGGACATCCTGAACGCTATCCAGGCCCACCACGGCGATGTGGAGTGCAAGACCCTCATGGCCTGCCTGGTCCAGGCAGCGGACGCCATCTCTGCCGCCCGCCCCGGCGCACGGCGCGAGAATCTGGAGAACTATATCAAGCGTCTGGAGAAGCTGGAGGAGATCACCAGCTCTTCCCCCGGTGTGGAAAAATCCTTTGCTATCCAGGCTGGCCGGGAGGTCCGCGTCATGGTGCGGCCTGAGCAGATCAGCGAGGATCAAATGGTGATCCTCGCCAGGGATCTGGCCAAGCGGATTGAGAGCGAGCTGGAATACCCCGGCCAGATCAAGGTCCATGTCATCCGGGAGACCAAGGTGGTCGAATACGCGAAATAACCTGATCCTGGGAAGGGGATGTGACGTACCCCCCTCTCCGGCCCAGCAGGGCAAGTAGTACCAGGCAATTGGACAGCCCCCTGATGTAGGAGCCTACATCAGGGGGCTGTGTGTTATGTATGGTCTGGGTTACGAATCCAAAGTGAACATGGAAACCAGTTCCTTCATGGTCTGCGCCTGGGCGGACAGCTCCTCGCTGGCTGCGGCGGACTCCTCCGAAGTGGCGGAGTTGGTCTGCACAACGCTGGAAATCTGGTCAATCGCCAAAGTAATCTGCGATACAGAGTTGGACTGCTCCTCGGCTGCGCTGGAAATCAGCGTCACAACATCCAGGACCCTTTTGGCACTCTCTACCACCGCCTGGAGGGACTGCCCTGTGGCCTGGGACAGGCTGGCCCCCTCGCTGACAGCAGCAATCGTATCCTCAATCAAGGCAGCCGTGCTCTTTGAAGCCTCTGCCGACTTCCCAGCCAGGTTGCGCACCTCGTCGGCTACCACGGCGAAGCCCTTGCCGGCAGCGCCAGCCCGGGCGGCCTCAACAGCGGCATTCAGGGCCAGGATATTGGTCTGGAACGCGATGTCCTCAATCGACTTGATGACCTTGCTGATCTCCTGGGATTTGGCCTCGATGTTCGCCATGGCGCCCATCATTTCGTTCATATGCTGGGAGCAGACCTGGATCTGCTCATGGGACTGCGTATTTTCCTCTTTTGCGATCCTCGCGTGCTCCGCAGTATTCTGGATCTGATGGCTGACATCGTTGATGGTCGCGGCCAGCTCCTGGACGGAGGATGCCTGCTCGGTGGCGCCCTGCGCCAGCGCCTGTGCGCCGTTCGATACCTGGTCACTGCCAGAGCCAACCTGGTTCGCGGCGAGGACGATGTTGCTCATCGTATTGTTCAGATCATCCCGCATTTTGCGTATAGACATCAGGATTGGCCTCAGCTCCCCCTTGTAGCTCGCCTCTGCCCGTGTACGGATCGTCAGGTTGCCGCTGGCCATCTCATTGAGCATATTGCTGGTATCCCGGATGACAACCTTCAGTGTATTCAGAGTAGACCGCATTGCGTCGGACAGGACACCCAGCTCATCCTTGGACTGGTAGGTAATATCCGCATCGAAATCGCCTTCGCTCATTTTCTGGGCTGCGACCTCCAGCTGGACGACAGCAGAAGTGATGGACTTTATGATGTAGGATGCCAGGGCAATGCCAACCGCCACAGCGGCAATACCAATTATCAGCAGGACAACTGTGGTCAGTGCGCTGGAGGACATGCCGCTGTCATGGGCCTCAGTAGCAAAATTGTTCGCCTGCGTTATGATATTGTTGACCGTATCTGTAATATCGGTTAACAGGCCAACAACCTCTTCCTTATAGATCCGATACGCCCGCGCCGAATTGTTGGCCCGGCAGGAAACCGCATACTCCGTCAGCGCCGTAGACAGTTCCTCCATTTCGCCTTGCAGCTTGAGAATATCGTTTTTGTCCCCGCTGTAATTTTCCAAGAGGAAGTATGCATACTCGCCCATAAGATCCACCCGCTCCCGGGCCAATTTGAGCATTTCCTCTGTTGCAGTCGCCTCTGTCTCCAGGCAGGCACGGAGCATATACTTTGCAGCTGCTTCGCTCTCACGGTCGGCCTGGAGGACCTGCCGTACATTGGCAAAGGGTTTTTTATAAAACTGATCCAGATTTTGGGCAACCTTGTTTAGGCTGACTGCCCCAAAAATGATACTGATTATGAACATCGCCAGGATCGCCCCAAAGCTGAGGAATAGCTTCATAGAAATTTTCTGATTTTTCATGTGGATCTCCTTCTCTCTCCGTTTCATTTGAACCCGCTGCAAAACCGCAATACTCCCTTTCAGCGGACAGCAGTCAAGCAGCTATGCATCGACGAAGCCCCGGCCATTTTCCGGCAAGCGCCTACGTCCATCCATATGAACTCCAAACCCTACTCCCTATTATACCTGCATCTACCATGCAGTCAATAGCCGTGCGCAAAAAAACTGTGTATTCTGCACTGTTTTTTCATACCTGCTAGTGTGCTATGTTGTTGCATCAGTAAAAACAGGCCGTCTACACGCCCCCTGGCCACCCTGTGGCGGCCATTCCGGGACAGGGGAAAGCGCACTGCGGAGAAGCCCTCCACAGTGCGCTCTTTCATTCTTTTACAGGGGAACCGGCATCAGCCCAGCCGGACCTCCTTGGCCTCCTCGGGGAGGAAGCAGCCCTTCAAATCGTATTTGTTGTATCCGCTGTAGTCCGAGAGGGCCCGGCCAGCCAGGAAGTAGCTGCGGATGAACCGTTTGCCGTCCACACACGTCCAGTTCTCCTGATCCCAGCTGAGGTATCCGTCCTCGTCAGTGCGCTTCTCAGCAAAGACCAGATCTACCTGGCGGTTGTGGTTGGCAACCAGGTCGATCAGCTCCTCTGCCGTCAGCTCCAGCTCCGTCTTGTTAACGGTATCGATGACCTTCATCCCAAGTGCCCCCTTATCCGATAAAACCGGCGGCCTTCAGGATCTCCTGGGCCTTCCCGTGGTTGGCCTCGCTCATCATCACCAGGGGCCCGGTGCAGCCCATGCCGGTTTCAGCATAGATCCCGGCCTTCCACAGCGCCTTGGCTGCATCCTCCAGATCCATGACCTCAATACCGGGGATGCTGGCGGTGCAGGGCTCGGCGGGAGGCGCTTTCACGTCCTCATCTGCATCGGCCGCGCCCTTGGCGGCGGCCTTGCGGGCCTCCAGGATCTTGTTCAGCCCCGCCTTCTCAGCGGCGGCAAACTCCTTGGCGGCGATATCGAACACCTTGCCCTTGACCAGCTGCCCGGCAAACTCCAGGGCGTTGGCCACCAGGGGTGCGCCGCTGGCACGGGAGACGATCAGCACCAGCTTGTCATAGCCGGGGCCGATGCCGGGGCCGTAGCCGTAGCCAGCGGCCTCGAAGCTGCCGCCGGTGGTATAGGCGGAGAGCATCTTCACCAGCACATTGCCGGTGAGGCTGTCGCAGACCAGCACGTCAGGGGTGCCCTGGAGCACGTCGTTGCCCCGCAGCACCGCGCCGCCGTCTGCCCGGGCGGACTCTGCCCAGCGGAAAGAGTAGCCACCCTCCCGGAGCTGGTTGAGGGCCATCTCCGTCTGGCGTGCGCCGTCCACATTTAGGATGCCCACAGTGGGCTCCTTCACACCGCAGGCTTTGGCGGTGATGATGCCGTAGACCGCGTTTTTGATCATGCCCTCGATCCGGTCCGCACTGGCGGTGCCGGTGGAGGTGGCGATAAACATCTCCTTGCCCTTGGCAGGGGTGACGACCCGGCCAACGGTGGACACGCCGATGGGGAAGGGGAAATGCATGGTGACAGCGCCGTCTACCTCGCCCTTCTCCACCATCTGCTCCATCCGCTTGTGGCCCTCGTCCTCGTTGTCCACGCGGATGGTGGTAACGCCCTCGGCCTCCAGGGTGCCGATGTAGTACACATCCACACCCCGCCGGGCGGCGGCTACGGCGGCGGCCATGGCGTTCTCCTCGCCATGCTCGCTGCCCATGCCGGTCAGGGCGATCTTGGGCTTGGGGCCGAAGGAGCCCGTCTCCAGGCCCTCCGCCATCTCCAAAAACGCCTTGGCAATGGTTTTTTCCAGATTACTCATACCAGCGCCTCCCGCCTTATTCGGCCTGAGCCATCAGCGTGGCAGCAAAGTCCTTCATGGCCTTGGCGATCATGCCCTTGACCTCTTCCTCGCTGACGCCGGCGGCCTGCTCTGCGCCGGTGTTGGCCTGGATGACGAAGGAAACGCCGTCAAAGAGGTTGGTCATGCGGCCCAGGAACAGGGAGCCCTTGCCGATAATCATGACCCGGTTCAGCTTCCCGGCCATAATGTCATTACGGGCGAAGCCGATATAGGGTACGCCGGAGGGGATGTGGCCCTGGGTGGGAGCCCAGCCGGTGAGGCCGTGCTTGACGGGGAAGGTGGCTAGGTCGGCCTTTTGCAGCTCGCCCCGCTTCACCGCCAGGGCGGCAATCATCTTGTAGTTGGACAGGGGCACGTCGCCTGCACCGGCGGGCTTGGTGATGTCGGGGTTCTGCATCTCCGGGGAGTACTTGTCGATGTCAGTCACCTTCAGGCCGTGCTTATCCAGGGGGTTGGTGACCAGGCTGGAGATAACCGCCTGGGGGGCGGAGCCGGTGCCCACGGTGTGGCGGCCCAGCATATCCAGGTTGACCTCCGGGCTCACGCCGTCGTCCTGGGTGAGCACCACGGCAAAGCCGCCAATCATGTCCTCCATGATGGGCAGGCCCTTCTTCACATGGTCCTTACCATTCATGCCCAGCTTGGCGGTGCAGCCGCCGGCGGTGACAACCACGGTCTTGTACGCGCCGGAGGCCACCAGGGCTGCGGCCTCGATCATGGCGTGGGCGGGGGCGGCGCAGAAGCCGCGGGCGTCGGAGCCGGTGGCGTTGGCGAGGCCGGCGATCTCCGCAGCGGACTTGGCGAAGTTGCCGCCGCCGCGCTGGTTCATATCGCCGCAGGCCTCCTCGGCGCAGTCCACCACGTACTCCACGTCCTCCTTGGAGATCCCGGCGTTCTTCACAGCGGAGAGCAGCGCCATCACGGAGCTGGCCTTGCTCACCAGGTTCTCGTGCATGACATGGGCGGAGAGGTTGACGTCAATGTCGTGGGCGCGGTTGATGCAGCCCACCAGCGTGCCGTTGTGGTAGAGGGCCTCAGAGTGCTCCTCGTTCACCAGGCGGGCGATCTCCCCTGCCTCGGTCTGGGCCTCGGGGATGCGGGCCAGGATGGATTCATCCATGATGGGGTTGGCAGCCAGGGCGGCGCGGTTGGCGTCCACAAAGCCCTGCTCCAGCTTCACCAGGCCGAATACGTCACAGGCCTGCATGAGCAGCAGGAACTCCTGCTGGGGCATCATCTGGCCGAAGGGGCCGAAGCGGTCCGTCACGTCGCAGGTCTTGTCGCACCAGGGCTGGGCCACAGCGGCCAGCTCATCGGGATGCTTGTTGCCGATATAGACCTGGTTGGGCCAGTAGGCGAGGGCTTGGTCAAAGCTGCGGATGTGGCTGGGCAGCTCCTTGAGGTATTCGCTCTCGGGGTTGACGATGCGCTCGGTGGTCTGGGTGGTCCCGTTGTGCAGGACCATGTCCGGGGTGTGCACCAGGATATACCCGGCGCCCTTGATGACACTTTTCATGGGTTCCACAGCCTTTCTTCTCCAAAATTATATAGCATGGCAGCCATTCTTTTTTCTTGAAAGAAAAAAGAATCAAAAAAGAACTTTTTACCGCAAGCTCCGCTTGCTCTCAGGGTATGAAAACATCTTTATTTTATCAGGATTTCAGTGAAAACAACAGAGAAAAAGGTTTTCTTTTGATTCTCTTCCGTAGGCCCGCCGCAGCAGTGCCCTGTCCACAGAGAAAAGAATGGATGCCAAAACGCACGCTTGCTCAGATATACGGAAAGGGCGGCGGCACCCGCCGCCGCCCAAGGCTTGCGCCTATCAGCCCAGATACTTGCAGTGCTGGTCACGGATGGCGCTCATCTCATTGATGATATCATCCACATCCAGAACCATCTCCATCATGGAGACCTGCTCGTCATAGACGGCGTCGTCAAACTCCGCCTTCACTTCGGGCTCGCACACATGGTAAACCGTGAGTCCCAACGAGACTCCTGTCAACGGACCGGCATAAGTGGGGTCACCGGCGGTCACTGTCTCAGCGGCCAAACCGGAGGCCTCGCCCTCCGCAGCGCCCAGAAGAACAACAATGTTCTCGGGGCCGTACTGCTCGGCGAAGTCCTTCACCCTCTTCTGATTTTCCAGATCCATTGCACCAGCGGCGGTTCAGACGAAGCACTCCGTCGAGGAAAACACGACTTCAGCGCCAGCGGACTGGGCACAGGCCTCAATGGCCATGCCGGGAATGCCGTCGCGGTCACCAATAATGATGACCTTCTTACCAGCTAAGATGCTCATGTCTCATTCCTCCTTTGCTTTAGATTTTTATAGAATCCTTTCGGAATCTATCGGGGTAGGGGGTACGCCTCAGGCGTACTTCTTGATCATTGCCTCCACGTTCTCAACCGTGGCGTCCTCCTTGACGCAGGAGTCGATCATCTCGCCATTCTCATAGATGGCGATGACAGGCAGGCCCAGGATCTTCTGGCTGATGGCCAGGCGGCGGGCCTTGGTGGTGTTCAGGGCGCAGAACTTGAGCTTATCGCCGTAGGTCTCGGCAAAGGCGTGAACGTGGGGCATCAGTGCGGCGCAGGGCACGCAGCCATCGCCGTAGAAGTCCACCAGGACTTTGCCCTCTGCCTTGAGGACCTCGGCCTCAAACGTGTTCTTATCCAGTTCCAGCATAGGGATAGCCTCCTTAATGTATGATAGAGACAGTATACCGCTTTCCGGGACAAAAATCAATGGTTGCTGACATAATGCTCAGCCTGCATGGCGGCAATCGCGCCGTCTGCGGCGGCAGTAACCACCTGACGCAGGCTCTTCACCCGGATATCACCGGCAGCGAACACGCCGGGGATGTTGGTATGCATGTTATCGTCGGTTTTAATGTAGCCGTTCTCCATGTCCAGCATCCCCTCGAACAGCTTGGAATTGGGGTTGTAGCCGATGAAGCCGAACAGGCCGAACAGGCCGTCGTCCTCGTCCGCCTCTACCACCGTCAGCTCTCCGGTCTTGACATTCTTGACCGTCATCGAACTGAGCAGCTCGTCGCCGTCCACCTTGGTGACTACGCTGTCCCACATGAAGGCGATCTTGGGGTTGGCGAAAGCCTTCTCCTGGATGGACTTGGCCGCCCGCAGCTCATCCCGGCGGTGGATAATCGTCACCTTCCGGGCGAACTTGGTCAGGTACATGGCCTCCTCCACGGCGCTGTCGCCGCCGCCCACCACGTAAACCTCGAAATCCTCGAAGAACGCAGCGTCACAGGTGGCGCAGAAGGAGATGCCCTTGCCGGTGAACTTGCCCTCGTTCTCACAGCCGATGGGCTTGGGGAACGCGCCGGTAGCGATGATGACGCACTTGCCCTGGTACTCGCCCTTGGCGCCTACCAGCTTCTTTACGTCACCCTCCAGCTCCACGCTCTTAATCACGTCGGAGCAACGCTCCGCGCCGAACTTCTTGGCCTGCTCGGTCATGCGGGCGATCAGGCTGGGGCCGCTCTCACCCTCCACGATCTGGCCGGGGTAGTTCTCAATCTCGTCAGTAATCGCAATCTGGCCGCCGTCCTGGCCCTTCTCAATGATGAGGGTGCTCAGGCGGCTGCGCCCGGCGTACAGGCCCGCGGTGAGACCGGCGGGGCCGCCGCCCAGGATAATTACATCGTAAACCTTGCTCATAGCACAATACTTCTCCTGTACCGGGGGCAGCCATTCTTTTCTTTGTGAACAAAGAAAAGAATCAAAAGAAAAACTTTTCCCGCGAAACTGCGTTTCGCTTATGTTTTTTATAGACAAGAGCAGGCGCAGCCTGCGGAAAAAGTTCTTTTTGATTCTTTTTCTTTCAAGAAAAAGAATGGCTGCCTCCCCGGTTTAAAATTTATCAGACCTCAAAAATCGTCTGATCCTCGACCTCAGTGGTCAGGGCCTCCAGGGCGCGCTCCACCAGCTTACGGCGGATCGCCTTCTCCTCCTCAGGGCTGAGGGCGGGGTTGCCCAGGGGGTGGGGGATTGCAATGGTGGGGACAATCCGGTTGGCGCCCACCGTCATGGAGATCGGAGTGACTGTGCACATATGCACCACAGGGATACCGGCCCGCTCGATCTCTTTTACCATCGTTGCACCGCAACGCGTGCAGGTCCCTCAGGTGCTGGTCATGATAACGGCATGAACACCGGCCTTGAGCAGCTTCTGGGCGTACTCGGCAGCAAATCCCTTGGCGTTGGCAACGGAGGTGCCGTTACCGACTGTGGTATAGAACAGCTCGTGGAGCTTGCCAATCTTGCCCTCACGCTCCATCTCGCGCAGCACGTCCACAGGCAGGACGCGGTCGGAGTCGGCGTTGGCATAGACCGGGTCGTAACCGCCGTGGGCGGTCTCATAGGTCTCCGCAGTCAGGTCATCCACACCGGCAATGGAATACTCGCCGTAGTGGGAGGCGGAGGAGGACTCAATGTGGTCGGGGTTGCCCTTGGGGACGATACCGCCGGAGGTGCACAGGGCGATGGTGGCCTTGCTCAGATCCTTGATGGCCTTGTTGGGGGCCACGCGGTCGAAGGAGGGCATGGGATACTCGGTGGTGAAGGGCTTGCCGCCCAGCTTGGCCACCAGCATATCCACCGCGCGCTTTGCGCCCACTTCCTTCTCAAAGAAGTTGCGGCGGATGCCGTTGGGCATATAGCCCTCCTCGGCGGAGGCGCCGATCTTCTCGCCCTTCATCAGCTTCAGGGCCAGGCTTGCCATGGCGGGGGCAGCCTTGCGCATACCAGCGGCGCTGTTGGTGGTGGCCACGATCAGCACCTTGTTGCGCAGGTCTGCGCCGGGGTTCTCCTCATACATACCGGTCAGCACGGGGATGCCCAGCTCCTCCTGCACGGCGTTGGCAATGGTGGCGCAGGCATAGCCGTAACGGCCGGCGTTGAACGCGGGGCCGGCAATGAACATGTCGGGCTTCTGCTCCTTGACCCAGTCCAGGACCTGCTTCTTGGCGTCAGCCTCATGCTCAGCGAAGTAGGAGTCGCCGCACACGATGGTGGCAGTGATCTCAGCCTCGCCCTTCCAGGCGGTGTTGAGCGCCATGCCGGGGCCTACGCAGCCTTCGCGCAGCTCGGGGGCGACATGGGCCATCTCCTCGCCGCCGATGTTGGCGAAGAACTGGTTGATATAGTGTACAACTTTAAAGCTCATGACTTGTTTTTCCTCCTTTCCAAAATTATCGGGCGCTGAGACGGTTGAAGCCCATCTCGTTGGTAGCGCCGGTGATGACCTGAAGCTCTGCCTCAATGGTCCCGTCCTCGCGCAGGGAGCCCGCATGGCCGCCGGCGATAACGTCTACATAGTCCAGGGTGCCGATCACCTTGTCCATCTTGGGCAGGATGATGACCTCGTTGGCATTGCCGCCGGTGACAACGGCGTCCGCCAGGGGGTCGGCGTCCGCCAGGGACTGGCTCTTGCCGTCCTGGCCGGCGTACTCGTCCGTGATGATGACGGTCTTTACGCCCTGGAGCTCGATCTTCTTGCAGTTCATGATGAGGTCGGTATCCGGGTTGCCGAAGCCCTCCTGGCTGACCAGCGCGCCGTCCAGATCAAGCAGGCGGCAGAGCTTGGAGGTCCAGTCGGAGGAACGCTGCTTGTCGGCAAGGTACACGTTCTCATTGGTGATGATATTGCAGACGTAGTTGAGGGTCTTGCCGTGGGCGGCGAAGAGGTTGGCTACCACGGGGTTGTTCTGATGGTGGTAGGTGGTGTTCTTATCGCAGGCAGACACGCAGTTGCCGCTGATAATCGCGCCGTCCATAGTTTCGGTGGGGTTGATGATGGTGGTCAGGCTGCGCTTGGCATCCACGCCGTAGACGTAGGTGTCGTGGAGCAGGCCCTGGCTCTGGAGCATGTGGAC
>CAJUAC010000020.1 GCA_910583885.1 uncultured Oscillospiraceae bacterium
TTGACCAGGGTGCCGTCCGGGTGGCCAGGGGCCGGATGGACCACCAGCCCCGCCGGCTTGTTGACCACGATGACATCCCCGTCCTCATATACCACATCCAGTGGGATGTCCTGGGGCTGGGCGTCCATCGGCTCCGGCGCGGGCAAATCCACCGCGACGGCCTCGCCGCCAAGCAGGCGGCAGCTCTTCCGGGCCGTGCTCCCGTCCACCGTCACGCGCCCCGCCTCAATGAGCCGCTGGGCAGCGGAGCGGGTCAATTCCGGCAGGCTGTCCGCCAGGAAGCTGTCCAGCCGGACACCGCCCAGCTCAGGCCCCGCCAGCAGGCTTGTCATGGCCCTCCCCCTTCTTCGCCTCCAGCTTGTCGTGGAGCAGCACATAGTAGGCGGCAAAGCCGATGGTCCCGCAGACCACCAGGATATCCGCCACATTGAACACAGGGTAGTTCATAAACTGGAGGTTGAACATATCCACCACATACCCCAGCCGGACCCGGTCGATCAGATTCCCCAGCCCGCCGCCTAAAACCGCTGTCAGCGTCCACATCGCCGCAGGGTGGGGGAAGACCTTCTTGACCAGCATCGCCGCAATCCCGGCCATCAGTACCGCCGTCAGCGCGGCCAGCAGCCAGGTGTGGTCAGTCAAAATCGAGAAGCCGCCGCCGGTGTTCTGGATATAGTACAGCTCCACCACCCCCGGCAGCAGCGGCGCGGATTCGTAGAGGGCCAGATGGGTGACTACATAATATTTCACCGCCTGGTCTGCGGCGACGCACAGGAGGATTGTCAGGAGATACGCCATAGCCTCAGACCTCCAGCTCTTGCAGGATGGGGTGGTTCACCCGGTTGCTGACCCAGACGCTGCACCGCTCGGTAATGGGCAGGGGCGCGCCCTCCAGGGTGCAGGCCATACCGCCGGCCTCGGTGACGAGCAGGCTGCCCGCCGCGTAGTCCCAGGGGCACAGGCTGTACTCAAAAAACAGCTCTGTCCGGCCGCAGGCCACATTGCACAGATCCAGTGCAGCGGCGCCCATGCGGCGGAAATCGCAGCTGCGGCGGAAGAGCTGCTCGGTCAGGCGCATGGTCGGCTCCAGGTACTCCCGCCGGTAGATGGCGGTACCCATTCCAAAAACGCCCTCAGACAGGGGCCGGCTGCTGACATGGATGGGCTGGCCGTTCCGGAACGCGCCGCCCCCCCGCCGGGCGGAGAAGACCTCGTTCCGGAAGGGGTCGTATACCACACCGTACTCCACCGCCCCATCCTTTGCCAGGGCCACGGAGATGGCGCTCTGGCGCAGGTCCCGGACAAAGTTGGTGGTGCCGTCAATGGGGTCCACAATAAAGGCCCAGCCCCGGCTGGGGTCGGCGTTCTCCGCCTCCTCCTCACCGAAAAAGATGGCTCCCGGCACCAACGGCGGCAGCTTCTCCTTCAGGAAATGCTCTACTGCCAAATCATACTCCGTCACCAGGTCGGCGGCGGAGGTTTTTTCATGGGTTTGGGACGCCACGTCCTTGGCGGACAGGATAATTTCCCCTGCCTGCCGTACAATGGCGATCATCTGGTCCAGCATCGGTCGCACCCTCCTTCTGTGACGCTGTGTTCAAAGCAGCGTCCACTCAAAATCCTCCCAGAGGAGGCGGCTGCCCACGTCGGTCCCGCCGGGCAGCAGGAACATAGCCACCTGGTTCTCCACGCCGCTGTCGCTGATCAGGTATGCATAATCCCCGTTGATGGTTTGTACCGTGTACTTGACAGGCTCCATATTGATCCCCTCCGGTTTTGATTTCATGAAACAGTGCGAGTATAGCACAATTCCCTTGATTTTACAAGGAGGTTTCTTGCACGAGCTCTCGGAAATGAAATCCAAATGTTTCCCCTGTTTTGCTACAGATTATTGATCCCTTTTATCGTCCTAATTCTTTAACATACAACCGGTCTGTTCCATTCCCAAAATTAACAATATCCTTGAGATAACGATACCCATATTTTTCGTACAAGCCAATATGTTCTGATGGGATATATGTTCTGGTAAAACCAGTTTCCTTTGCATATACATTTGCAAAGTTAATGAGCTTTTCGCTAATTCTATGTCCGCGATATTCTTCTGTCACAAACACGCTTGAAATCCATGGATATATTTCAGGCAATGGATAATAATCTGCTTTCATGATAGAAGCCATACCAACAATTTGACCATCCGCCATTGCCACAAATACAGTTTCCCAATCGGTAAATTCCCATGTGCGAAGCACCCATAACATATGCTCTTTTACTTCTTCCCAAGAAAAGTTTTCAACAAAACGCATGAGCTTGTCTGCCAAATCGGTATCTCTATCGACTTTCCTTATCTCTAATGTATCCATGTTAAAATCTCTTTTAACAAAACCAAAGTGTTGCGCTACTCTCCTTACAGTGTCCCCAATTGTACTATTTTCCGTTCGTTCTATCCAGAAATAGTGACTGCTCTTGATATCATTATATCTTTTCTCATTGAGAGCTTTTAAGGTGGTATTACATGTCGCCTTTGCTTTTTCAATATCAGACGCACTGTTAATGAAATCACGAAACCCTTGATGGTCGGAACGACCACAGTACTCATCAATTAAATTTGATGGTTCTTTTATCAAAAACACTATCCGGGAGGTTTCCGTATATTTTTCAGCTTCTTCCACTGTCAAATGGCAGTCGCACAATACAATTTTATTTTGTGAAAGACGAATCAAATCCAACAGGACAAAATCCAACTGTTCTCTTGTGTTATCAATCAGCCATTCCTTATATTCCTCTACAGTACGCCCGAAAAACGCATCTGCATCGTTAAAAACTTTATTCATGGATGGTTGGAAAGTAGGATTAGAAATTTTTTGATGGTGGGAGAACCGCTCATCAATATCATAAACGAATACATTGTGCCGTTTGGCCAGCTCCCGTGAAATGGTTGTCTTTCCGCCACAAGGTGTTCCAGATATGAAGTAAACATTTTTTAAATATTCTTTGATTACATTATCTTGAAATATCATGACAAGATCTCCTCTATTAAATAGTTTTCGTGTCCTGATTGTACATAAAACTATTTAACACAGTTCTATGTACTTAGATATTTCTTAATCGTAAGAATGCGGCCATTTTCTTCACCTCCCCTAAATTCCGGTTTATCATACCATGTTCTTCTCTCATTTACAATTATAAAAATGGGGCATGACAATCGCCATGCCCCATTTTATGATTTTATTGCCCTCTATGCAAAGTGTTTTTCATACGCTCTGTCAGCAATATTGGTCCCGGCGGGAGCGGATCTGCCCGGCCAGCGGGACGATATCGTAATACTCCGCTTGATGCGCCGCGATACAGCGGCGCGCATCCTCCACCGCGTCCGGCTCCAGCAGCAGGGACATGCCGCACGAGAGCTTGCCCTGGATGGCCCGGGGCGCGGGGGCGATGCGGTTTTTTACCCCCGCGTCCGTCAGCAGCTCGTGGAGCGCAAGGCCCTGCTCATAGTTGGCAAAGAGGATGTACCAGCGCAGGCCGCCCTCATCCATTGAGCAGCTCGATAAATGCGCCGATGCGGGTGCGCAGCTGCTCGGCGTCGGTATCGGCGTAGTCGGTCTCCAGGCTCAGCACCGGCACACCGGCCTCCTTCAGCGCACGGGAGACGGAGTATTTCTCCGTGTCGTACAGGCAGCAGAACTTCAGGCTGCAATCGATCACGCCGTCCACATGGTACTCCTTGACCATGCGCAGGATGTCGTCAATCCGCCCGGTGTTGGGGGTGAAGCAGGCGCAGTTGGTCTTCATATACCGCTGGCTGAGGGCCATGAACTGCCCGTCCAGGGTGGTCTGGGTCTCGTCCACCAGGTTCTCAAAGTAGCGGGTACCGGTACACATCTCCTCGCAGACCACCGCCGCGCCGCTGGTCTCGATGATGTTGTGGAGCTTCCAGTTGGGCACGGCCAGGGGTGTGCCTGTGACCAGGATGCGCTTCGTCCCGGCAGGTACCACGCTCACGCCGTCCGCAATGCGCTGCTCCAGCTCGCCGGCCAGCTTGTTGCACATCTGGGCGCAGCGGACAGGGTCGTCAAAGAAGGAGATCTGCATCATCAGCAGCGCGTCCCGCCCGGAGATGGGCAGGCAGGTGGACTTGCGGCAGTTGTAGACACGGGCCAGGGCCTTGCGCTTCTCGTTGATGATGTGGATGGCCTCGTTCAGCTTCTCCACGGTGATGGTGTTGCCGGTGAATTCCTCCACCTTTTTCGCAAATTCGGCAATCTCATCCTTCCACTTGAGGATGTCCTTCTCCCGCTTCATCTGGGGCACGTCCATGACGTACAGGGGCACATCCTCACCGAGGATCTCATAGGCTTTCTTCTTGCCGTCGCAGGTGGTCTCGCCCACGTACATGTCCGCAATGCGGAAGAAGGGGCAGGTCCGGCCCAGCCGCGCGCCAACGCTGGCCTTGATGAGGGGGCAGGTGCTCTTCGGGAGCACGGCCTCGCCGCCGGGCACCCAGAACTGGCTGCCGCCGCACAGGCCGGTAACGATGCCGTTTGCCGCCACGACCACCTCGTCCGGCACATAGACACAGAACGTGCCGAAGACCTTGCGGCCCTTCTTCTGCTCCTCGATGAGCTCCTTGGGCCGGATGCCGTGGACCTCCGAGATCACCAGATCCCAGAAATCCATCCCCTTGGGCCGGTTCTCCTGGGTCAGGAACACATCCCCCACAGCGGTGGGCAGCACCTGGCACAGCAGGTCGTGGTTTTCCAGATCCATGCCCAGGTCCTTCCACATGCTCACATAATCTGACATTTCATTTTCCTCCATCTATCTATGTAGTTGATGACCCATTACTTCTGGATGGCGGCGGCGCTAAGCGCCGCGCCCACTGCCCCGGCGTAGCGGCCATCCTCCGCCGTGCGCACCTCGCGGCCCAGGGCTGCGGACAGGGACTGGCGCAGGTAGGGGTAGCCGCACAGCCCGCCGGTCAGGCAGACGGCCTCCTGCCCGGCGGACATGCGCCCGGCCTGGGAGGCCACCTTTTTCACAATGGAGTCCACCACTGCGAAGGCGATATTTTCCCGCTTCTCCCCCCGGCCAATGAGGCTGATGACCTCCGATTCGGCAAAGACCGTACACATGGAGCTGATGCTGGTGCCGCCGCCCTGGGCGGCCATCTGGCAGAGTTCCTCCGGCCGGACGGCCAGGGTGTTGGCCATGATCTCCAAAAACCGCCCTGTCCCGGCGGAGCACTTGTCATTCATGAGGAAATCGCTGACCGCGCCCTGCTGGATCTGGATAATCTTCGTATCCTGGCCGCCGATGTCGATCACCGTCAGGCAGGATTCCCCGTAGACATGGCACGCGCCCCGGCCGTGGCAGGTGATCTCGGTGACGCACTTGTCCGCGTAGGGCACCGATACCCGGCCGTAGCCGGTGGCCACCACCGCTGCGTCCTCCAGGGGGAACCCCTCTGATTCCAGGCGGCGGCGGATTTCCTCCGCTGTGTCCACGCTGCTCCAGCCTGTGGGCTGCAAGAGCCGGAACTGGATCTGCCGCTCCCCGTCCATGACGACGGTCTTGGCGCAGGTGGAGCCGATGTCGATGCCAATTAAATATTGTACCATCCGCTCACCCCTCCGCCAGCTCCCGCACCGCCCGGATGGCCGCGTCCACCTCATCCTCCGTGTTGAACCAGGAGAAGCTGAAGCGTACCGCGCCCCGGTCCGTGGTGCCCAGGGCCTCATGCATCCGCGGGGCGCAGTGGGCCCCCGGACGGGTGGCGATGCCGTAGGACTCGCTGAGCTCATCGGAGACGGCGGCGGAGTCGTAGTCCCGGATGTTCAGCGTGACAATGGCGCTGCGCCGCGCCTGGGAGAAGTCGCCATAGACGGTCACGCCCTCCGTGGCAGAGACCGCCCGGTAAAAGCGGTCCATCAGGGCGCACTCCTTCTCCTCAATGGCCGTGACGCCCACCTCGCTGATAAAGTCCAGCGCCGCCGACAGGCCCGCGATGCCGTGGCTGTTGAGGGTGCCCGCCTCCAGGCGGGTGGGGTACTCCTGGGGCTGATGCCGGTCATAGGAGTGGACGCCGGAGCCGCCCACCTTCCAGGGGGCAATCTCCACCCCGGGCCGGATGCAGAGGCCGCCGGTGCCCTGGGGGCCCATGAGGCCCTTGTGCCCGGTGAAGCAGAGCACATCAATGTGCATGGCCTCCATGTCAATGGGGATGGCCCCTGCTGTCTGGGAGGCGTCCACCACCAGCAGGGCCCCCTGCCGGTGGGCGATCTCACCGATGCGGGCGAGATCCAGTACATTGCCCGTCAGGTTGGAGGCGTGGGTGCAGACCACGGCCCGGGTTTGGGGGCCTACCAGGCGCTCAAATGCCCCGTAGTCCACCCGCCCCAGCCTGTCCGCCGGGACAATCCCCAGTGTTACGCCCCGTTCCTCCTCCAGGCGGTACAGGGGCCGCAGGACAGAGTTGTGCTCGCAGTCCGTGGTGACAGCGTGATCCCCCGGGCGGAGGATGCCGCTTATCGCCAGATTGAGCGCCTCTGTGGAGTTGGCCGTAAACACCACATGGTCCGGCCGGGGGCAGCCGAAGAGCTTGGCCAGCTTGACCCGGGCGGCATAGACGGCCCGGGACGCCTCCAGCGCGCCGCCGTGGGCCCCCCGGGCGGCGTTGCCCATGGCGGTCATGGCGCGGACCACCGCGTCTATGACCTGGGGCGGCTTATGCAGCGTAGTCGCCGCGTTGTCTAAGTAGATCATCACTCAAAGCCTCTCTAAAAACGCCCCCAGGCGGGTGGAGAGCTGGCCCCGGTCGCTCTGGGAGTAGTCCGTCTCCAGGGCCATGTAGGGCACGCCCAGCCCCCGCATCCCGTGGGACTCGATGCTGTAGGTGGCGCAGGCCTGCAAATCCACCTCTACCACGCCGTCCACCTGGAATTCCCGGACCAGGCGTTTCAGATGCTCCTTTCGCTTTTCATTGGGGGAGAGCACCGCGCAGCCAATCTCCAGATACCGCGCGGCGATAGCGGCCACGATGTCCTCCGCTTCGCTGTCCACCATCTGGTAGGCGGCCTTGATGCCGCTGCAATTCTCAAAGCAGACCACCGCGCCGCCGTTTTCCTCGATCACGCCCACCGTCTTCTCCAGCACGCCGCCGATGGGGCAGCCAGTGACCAGGATGCGCTTCGCCCCGGGCGGGACAGGCCGCTCCCCGGCGGAGTAAGCCGCCAGGACGTCCTCCCGCAGCCGCTCCAGCCCGGCGGTCTTCTCCGCCTGGTCAAAGAGGAAACCGGAGCCCTCCAGGGTTTTGTACAGGCCCAGCCCGCTGATGGGCGGGGGCGTGTACTGCTGCACCTCCATGAGCGCCAGCCGGGCCCGCCGCTCCGCGTTGCGCTGGCGGGCCGCCTCCCGCAGGGCCGCGTCTGTGACGCCCACGCCAAAGCGGTCCTCCAGGAAGGCGATGAACCGGCGCAGCTCCGCCGTCCAGCCTGCCAGCGCACCGCCGTCCAGGCCCTGGGGCAGATGGAGGGTGTAGACCGGCTTCAGGCCGCCCAGCAGCTCGTACATCTTTTTCTTGCCGTCACAGGTGGTCTCCCCCACAATGAGGTCAGAAAAATAGGTGTAGGGACACTTGTCTGTGAGGGCAAAGCCGTAGCTGGACTTGATGAGAGGGCAGAGGTTTTTCGGCAGGTGCGCCTCGGCGGCGGGTATGGTCTCATCGCTCATGCCGCACAGGCTCACGCTGAGGAACCCGGCCGCGTCCAGGATCTCCAGGGGCGTGAAGGTGCAGAAGATGCCGGCCACCCGGCCGCCCGCCTCCTTCACCTTCTTCACTTTCAGGAAACCGTTTTGGCGCGCCTCGCCAAACTCCGCAAACTTTTCAGGCAGTTCGTATCCCATTCCTACACCTCCAGCACCTGCATGGCCGACCAGGCCAGCCCCGCCTCCCGCAGCGCGTCCGTCAGCTGCGCCTCCGCCTCCGGGGGCGCTTTCCACGCCAGCCCGCAGCCCGCGGTGATCTCCCGGGGCACGGGGATGATCCGGCCGGGGAGCTGGCGGGCCAGGCAGAAGCTCTCCGCCTCCATGGCCGCGGCGGTGGTGGCAAAGGTGACGATCAGAGCCGGTTTCTTCTCCCGCATATCAGGGTTTGACCACCAGGTCCGCGCCTGCCAGCTTTTCCACGATGGTATACATGTTGGTGATCTCTCCCACCTGTAGTTTCTCCGTCAGGCCATAGAAATCCAGACAGGTGCCGCAGGTCATGATCTCCACGCCCTGGGCCTCCAGGCTCTTCAGATCCTCCAGGGAGGCGGAGCCCTCGCAGGTCAGAGACGCACCGCCATTGTAGAAGAGGATGGTTTTGGGCAGCACGTCATGCTGGCCCAGGGCGTAGAGGAAGCCCTTGAGCAGGGTCTTGCCCAGCTTCTCCGCACCGCCGCCCATCTGGTCGGAGCTCACGGCAACCACAAGGTTTTTCTCCCGGCCGCTGGGGATGATGCACGCGGTGGGCTCATCGTCGGCAATCTGCTCTGCGCCCTCACCTACGGTCATAGTGACCTTGAACTGGTTCTCGCCCAGCTTCTCGCTTCTCACATCATAGCCCTTATGGTTGGCCATCTTTGTCAGGTTCTGCACGGGAATCTCGTTGTCCACCAGGATCTCCACCACGCCGCCCTGGGCGCCCAGCTCTTTGATGGCGTTTTTGGCCTTTACCACAGGGATCGGACAGGTGTCGCCCATTGCGTTGACTTGAATCATATTCTTTCTCCTCCTTATGTTCCCTTCTTTTCTTTGTGGACAAAGAAAAGAAGCAAAAGAAAAACTTTTTACAGCAAAGCGTGCGCTTTGCTGCATACAGCGTACAAGTAAGGCCGATGCCTTGTAGTATATCGACAAAACCGCCTTTTGTGAAATTGTAAATATGGATAGATACGCTGTGATCTATCGGATATTGAAATAAGGGCTGGTGCAGCTGCTTTCCTGACATGCAGAAAAGGGGGACGGCCAGGCCGTCCCCCTTTTGCAGCCTCTATTCCATTTCTATTGGCACTATGACAGGCGCCGCTCAAAATTGGTGCTCACATGCACCCCCTCCTGGACGATAAAGAACGCCTTGGGGTCGATGCGGACCAGCGCCTCCCGCAGATCATCAATCTCATATTTATTCATACACACACACAGGATATGGGTGGGCTCCCCGGTATAGACGCCCTTGCCCTCCCAGCGGGTAATGCCCCGGTGCAGGTTCTCCATGATGAAACGGTCCACCTCGTCGCCGTCCTTTTTCGTAAAGATCAGCACCTGTACGGTGACACTCTGCCGGTGGGCCCGGTCAATGGCAATCGCGTTGAAGATGGTGTTCAGCACAGAGTAAATCAGCGTAGACAGGTCAAACAGCATCCCGCACATAGCAAAGAGCACGATATTGAAGCCCAGGTTAAACCGCCCAATCGTGACCTTTGCCCCCCGCTTCGCCAGATACAGCCCCAGAAGATCCAGCCCGCCGCCGCAGCAGCCGCTGGTCAGGGCCAGCCCCGAGCCCACGCCGGAGATCACGCCCCCCAGCAGGCAGCCCGTAAGCATGTCATCTACAATCGGCACAGCGGGGACAGGCACAATACTGGCAAATACCGCATAGGCAGTGGAGCAGATGAGCGTGTTGCGGAAGAAGACCTTCCCCATGGAGCGGTAGGCCAAAATCAGCAGCGGGACATTGAATGCGTACAAAATCACGCCGGCCAGCTCAAAGTTTAAGGACGGGATCCCCAGCATCATCAGGATCAGCGAACGCAGCAGCTGGCATAGGCCCATCAGCCCGCCGGTAAACACACCCAGCGGGGCCACAAACAGGTTAATCCCAATCCCATAGATCAGTGCGCCCAGCACGGCCATGGAGAGCCGCCCCCAGCCGCTTTTCATCGCATGTTGTACCATATGTACGTCTCCCTCCCGCGGACAGCCCCGCTGAAGGGAAGTGTACCAGATTATAGGCTGTATTGCAAGTACCTTTTTAACCGGCTCCGGCCCCTGGACAGGGTGCGGGAAACGGCGGATTTCGTGATCCCCAGCTCCCCGGCAATCTGCGGCATGGACAGGCCCTGCTCGTAGTACATATGGAGCATCTGGGACTGCCGCGCCGTCAGCTCCGCCTCCCACACCCGCCGCAGGTTCCGCCGCAGGCGCGCGAGCTGCTCGCTGTTGTCCCCGCTGTGTGACTGCTCCCAGGCGGCCATGTCCCCTAAGAACTCATTGTCCCGCCGCGTGAGGGCGGGCCTGGCGGTGCGATAACTGCCCATATCAGTGATACCTCCTGTCATAGTACCGCTCCAGGATCACGGCGGTCTCCCGCGTCTCCCGGTAGAGCGTATTGAGCTCCTTGATCCGCTGTTCCAGCCGGAGGCGCTCCTCCGGCTCCGCCGAGCGGGCCTGATCCTTCAGCGCAATTACCCGCAGCCGGATCAGCTCCCCGCTGTGCCGGTAGCTGGCGGCCATATGCATCAATGTCATTGCCGCGCCTCCTCCCACCGCACACGGAAGGCGGCCAGCTCATCCATCAGCCAGGGGACCAGGCAGTCCCCGCACAGGCTCTGCCCCCACAGCCGCCAGTATGGCGAGCCGGGGTAGAGCTCCCGCCCGCACTGGCTGCATACCCCCACTGGATAGGCCCGCTGGGGGTCCCGGTATGTCTTATGTACAGTCTTCAAAATTTTCCTCCTAAAATTCAAAATAGAGGTTGACAAATCGAAGAAAGTCTGTTATTATACAACATGTTGCTGAACGTGCTGGTATAGCTCAGTTGGTAGAGCAGCTGATTTGTAATCAGCAGGTCGGGGGTTCGAGTCCGTCTACCAGCTCCATCTCCGATTATACAGCCAATTTGATATGGGAGCGTTCCCGAGTGGCCAAAGGGGGCAGACTGTAAATCTGTTGTCTTCGACTTCGGTGGTTCGAATCCACCCGCTCCCACCAAACAAACCGTCGTACCGCAAGGTGCGGCGGTTTTGTTTTGCAGGTGGTTGTTCCCTCCTGCTGCCCCGCTGCCGCTGGATCCTCCTTTCCATGAATTGCTCCCCACATTTTTAGAACGGTGGTTCGTTTACGAGGTTATCCTAGCACATCTTTCCTGTAATGTCAAGAACAAATTTCAGTTTTGCTGTTGACTTTTTTCAAAAAACCAGATATCCTATAGGTAACACCAAAGGAGGCGGAAGCATGAGCTTTGGACAGAGGCTGCGTGAGCGGCGGAAAGAGCTGGGCCTCAGCCAGGGGGAGCTGGCCAAGGCGCTGGGCGTGAGCCTGTCCGCTGTCAGCAACTATGAGAACGGCCTGAACGCCATGCGGGAGGATGTCCTGCTGCGGCTGTTCCAGGTTCTGGATATCGAGCCGAACTACCTCTACCAGGACTCGTTTACCGGACGGGCGTTCCACTGCTCGGCGGAGGAGCAGTCCCTGGTAAAGAAGTACCGGGGACTGCGCACCACTGGGCGGCAGACCCTCCACGCGATGGCGGACGCCCTGGGGGCCTACCAGGCGGATCTGGAGGGGGATGCCCCTGCCGCAGAGGTCCGCCAGATCCCCCTCTACCGCTGCCCGGCAGCGGCAGGCTACGCGGCCCCGGTTTTTGGGGAGGATTTCGACTATATTGACGTCACTGGCAGCATCCCCCGGGGGGCGGAGTTCGCTGTGCGCATCCAGGGGGACTCCATGGAGCCCTATATCATGGACGGTTCCATCGCCTATGTCAACCGGGATCCCCTGTCCAGCGGTGACGTGGGGATCTTCTGTGTGGACGGCGAGATGCTGTGCAAGCAGTACGTCCGGGATGTGCTGGGGATGGTCTACCTCTTCTCCCTCAACCGCTGCCGGGCGGACGCCGATGTCGTCCTGCCCAGGGACAGCGGCCGCAGTATGGTCTGCTTTGGGCGGGTGCTCCTCCCCTCCCGTCCCCAGCCGCCAATGTAGCCACACATCACAAGCCCTCGCGCCCTGGCGCGAAGAAGGAGGCGACATGGATTCTCTCAGCTTCCTCCCGGTTTCCCAGGAGGACATGCAAGACAGAGGCTGGTGGTATTACGACTTCCTCGTCGTCACTGCCGACGCCTATATTGACCACCCCAGCTTTGGCTCCGCAATTATCTCCCGTGTCCTGGAGGCGGAGGGGTATCGCGTGGCGGTCCTCGCCCAGCCGGATTGGCACAGTGCCAACCCCTTCCGCGCCATGGGGAAGCCCCGCTACGGCGTGCTGATCGGCGGGGGGAACATCGACTCCATGGTGGCCCACTACACTGCCGCCAAAAAGCGCCGCTCCAGCGATGCCTACAGCCCCGGGAACCGGATGGGCCTGCGGCCCGACCGGCCCACCATCGTCTATGCCAACCGGGCCCGGGAGGCGTTCCCGGACACCCCCATCATCATCGGCGGCCTGGAGGCCAGCCTGCGCCGCTTTGCCCACTACGACTACTGGGACGATGCGGTGCGCCGTTCCATCCTCTTTGACGCCCAGGCGGACCTGCTGGTCTACGGCATGGGGGAGCGGGCCACCCGGGAGATTGCCCGCCGCCTGGCCAAGGGGGAACCGGCCGCACACCTGACGGATATCCGGGGAACCGCGTGGGCGCTCAGAAGGGCGCCAGGCCAGCCCCATGATAGTCTGGGGGACAGCTGCCCCTTTGAGACAGCGGCGATCCCCTCCTTTGAGGCGGTTTCCTCCGACAAGCGGGACTACGCCGCAGCCACAAAAATTGAGTACGAGGAGCACGACCCCATCCGGGGCAAGGCCATCCTTCAGCGCCATGGGGACCAGATGCTGGTGGTCAACCCACCGGCCATGCCCCTGGGCCGGGAGGAGTTGGATGCCGTAGCTGAGCTGCCCTACGCCCGGGAGGTCCACCCCATGTATGACGGGCTGGGCGGCGTGGCCGCCATTGAGGAGGTCCGTTTCTCCGTCACCCACAACCGGGGCTGCTTCGGCGGGTGCAACTTCTGCTCCCTGGCCTTCCACCAGGGGCGGATGATTACCTCCCGCAGCCATGAGAGCGTGGTGCGGGAGGTGGAGGGCTTTGTGCGGGATCCTAAGTTCAAGGGCTATGTCCACGATGTCGGCGGCCCCTCCGCTAATTTCCGCCACCCCTCCTGCAAGCAGCAGCTGAAAAACGGCATGTGCAAAAACCGCTCCTGCCTGGCCCCCACCCCCTGTAAAAACCTGGATCCGGGCCACGGGGACTATCTGGCGCTCCTGCGGAAGGTCCGGGCTATACCGGGGGTAAAAAAGGTGTTCATCCGCAGCGGCATCCGCTATGACTACATGCTGTGTGAGAAGAACAGTGAATTCTTTTCTGAGCTGGTCCGGCACCATATCTCCGGCCAGCTGAAGGTGGCGCCGGAGCACTGCTCCTCCCGGGTGCTGGACTACATGGGCAAGCCCCATTTCGATGTCTATGAGCGGTTCCGGGACAAGTACCAGCGCCTGAACCAGCGCTATGGCCTGGAGCAGTACCTGGTGCCCTACCTGATGAGCTCCCACCCGGGCTGCACCCTGGGCGACGCGGTGGATCTGGCGGTATTCCTCCATCAGACAGGCCGCCAGCCGGAGCAGGTCCAGGACTTCTACCCCACCCCCGGCACCCTGTCCACCTGTATGTGGTACACGGAGCTGGACCCCCGGACTATGGAGCCGGTCTATGTGGCCAAGAGCCCCCATGACAAGGCCCTCCAGCGGGCGCTGCTCCAGTGGAAGCGGCCGGAGCTGCGGCGGCTGGTGGTGGAGGCTCTCCACCGGGCCGGCCGGGAGGAGCTGATCGGCTATGGGAAGGGCTGCCTGGTGCGGCCGCTGGGGGGCCATCCGGAGAGCAAACAGCCCGGCAGCCTCAGCGGCAAGGGCGGCGGGCGCGGCAAGGGCCGCCGCCAGCGGGATGCCCAGCCCCCCTCCAGCCGGGGCCGGAAGGGGCGGCGCCAGCGGTGATGGCCGGGAAAAACAGCCGCCGGCCAGCAAAAATATTGTTTGCAATTTAACAATATTTCTGGTAGGATAGAGGCGGAATCATTCAAACGGATTGGAGGCTTTCCTCAATATGAAAAAACTGGTTGTCAGCAAAGAAAATCCCTGCATGGCGTGCCTGTCCTGCGTGCGTGCCTGCTCCGAGGCGTTCTACAAGAAGTTCGACCCGGATCTGAGCTGCATCCGCATCACCGCCAAGCCTGACGGCGAGCCCAAAGTCAACAACTGCATCATGTGCGGCAAGTGCGCCCGCACCTGCCCGGAGGAGGCGATCTCCCAGAACGCGAAGGGCGTGTACATGATCGATAAGAAGAAATGTGTTGGCTGCGGCAAGTGTGTCGAGGCCTGCCCCATGCATGTGATGGTTATGGCCCCCGAGGCGGCAGCGCCCAGCAAGTGCATTGCCTGCGGCATCTGCGCCAAGGCCTGCCCCATGGGCATCCTCTCTGTGGAGGAGAAGTAAATCTACATAGGGAGAGCGGGAGGGGCGGTACCGCCCCTCCCGCTCTGCGTGTCACAGGCGCTGGCAGGGATTTCCGTGCAATCATTGATTATTGGGGAGATTCGTGATATTCTATTCCCAACCAGCAACAGGGAAAACCGGCCTGCCCGCCGCCGCACAGGGAGTTCCCCCGCCGGATTCAAAACAGGATAGGATTCATGCGCTAATGGGATATCGGTATATTGGCTCAAAAGCCAGGATTGCAGACGAAATAATTGAATATATCAATGAGTCACGGTATATGGAGCACGGCGGTTTCTTTATTGACGCTTTTTCAGGGACTGGCGTTGTGGCAGAAAAGGCCGCCTCCTTGGGCTGGCAGATCCATGTCAATGATATGATGGCAAGTGCCGTCGTTATGTCCGAGGCCCGGCTGTTATCAGGGCAGGACGCCGCCTTTTCCAATGCCGGCGGGTACCACAGCGTGATTGACCTGCTGAACCAGCTTCCTGGGAAAAAGGGCTTTATTTGGCGGGAGTACTCCCCGGCATCCGCCCGGTACCAGGAGACGGAGCGCCGGTATTTTACAGAGGGGAACGCGATGCGGATTGACGCCATCGCCTCAACCATCCACGGGTGGAAAAAGACCGGCAGTATCACGGAAAAGGAGTCCGTCCTATTACTATCCGATCTTATCCGGGCTGTGAACGATGTGGCAAATATTGCGGGCACCTACGGCTGCTTCCTCTCCCAGTGGACGGCACAGGCAAACGAGCCGCTGCGGCTGTCTGCCAGCGTATTAAAGGAGGCGCCCGCAGTTTACAGGGTGTCCAATGCGGATGTCTTCCAGCTTGAGAGCGGCGCAAACGATGTTGTCTACTTCGACCCGCCCTACACCAAGCGGCAGTATGCCGCCTACTATCACATACTGGAGACGATTGTCCGCGGGGATCAGCCGCCGGTCAGCGGTGTTTCCGGCCTGCGCCCGTGGAAGGATAAGGCCTCTGTTTTTTGTTACAAAACAAAGGCCCTGCGTGCGTTGGCGGAGCTGATCCTGAAGCAGAAGGCGCGCAGGGTGGTGCTCTCCTATAGTGACGAGGGGCATATCAGGCTGGAGGATTTGGTGGACCTGCTGAAGCCGCATGGAACGGTTGCACTCGTGGGGCTGAAAGCAATTGGAAGATACCGGCCGAACCGGGCCGCTGTCGAAACCAGCGCAGAAGTGAATGAATATTTGGTGGACTTCTGTAGGAAGCAGGACAAACATGAGCAGACCACAAACAGTTGAACAGCGGCGCTTGGCCCAGGCGGAACAGGTTTTAGCCGCCGCTGCACATACGCATACCGGGCGGCTGCAGCTGCTGGAGGCGGCGGCAGCTGCCAAGAGCGGCGGCAACGTCAGGGAATACTGGGAGCGGTTCGGCTGCCCCCCTGCCGCGATTGACCCGGAAGTGCTCTCCAGGCTCGTGGGGGCCATTGAGGGGGCCGCTGTCCCCTTCCCCATGGCGGTCTCCTCCCTGGCCAGGGAGCCCTTGAGCGTCGGGGATCAAAAGAAAAACGGGGTATTCTACACCGACTTCCGTTTGGCCCAGCTGATGGCCGCCGATTGCAGGGAGAAGCTCCGGGAGGGTACGTCCGCCGCCGATTTCGCTGCGGGGACAGGCATCCTGCTCGCCGGCATCGCTGCCATTTATCAGCAGAAGTATCCCGGTTCTTTTAACGAGTGGGTTGCCCACCATCTGTACGCCTTTGATCTATCGCCCGCCGCACTCCGCGGCGCAAGGGCGGCACTCCTCTCCATGACCTCCGACCTCCCCTCCCTCCAGTCCATGGATGCCAATTGGCGGGCAGTGGACAGCCTGTTGGATCCGGGGATTGAGGCTTTACCGGTCGACTTGATTGTCGGGAACCCCCCCTGGGGGAAAATCAAGCTGTCACGCCACGGGTTCCTGGCGCAAAACGGCGGGCAGCAGGTGTATGGGACGCCCTGTGACGGCCTGGACAGCGCGCTCTTTGCGGAGCAAAAAGCGGCCCTTCGCCTGTATTCCAAGGCTATCCGGGAGAAATTTGACCTGTTGGGACATGCGGAGCCCGACATGTATATGGCGTTCCTGCAGAGGGCCATTGAGCGTGTCGCCGAGGGCGGGCACATCTCCTACCTGGTACCGGCCGGGCTGATCCGTTCCCAGGGGACGCAGGGCCTTCGCCGGTACCTGCTGCGCCAGGGCAGCCGGGTGGAGTTTGTCCTGCTCGATAACCAGGCAAATTATTTTTCCATCGATACTCGCTTTAAGTTTGTCATGCTGTCCTTTGAGAAGGCTGGGCAGCCCGGCGGAGGGCTGGACCGTTTCTACTTTTCCACTGCCGGGGCGGGCCCCTCTGCCGTGTCCAAAACAGAGGGGATCTGCTTCCCAATCCCCCAATTAGAGCCCGCCCGCCCGGACTTGACCATACCGGAGGTCCGCTCCGGGCAGGAAAAGGCGCTGTTCTTCAAGATATGGGGGAACGGGCGCCCTTGGGGGACAACGGATGATATTTGGCGTGCGGATATTGCAAGGGAAGTCGATATGACGAATAACAGGGGCGATTTCACCAATACCGCCGGGCCTGACAGCCTCCCTGTTGTCGAAGGGCGTATGGTGCAGCAGCACCGCTTCGGCGCGAAAACGTACCTCTCCGGGCAGGGCAGGAGTGCCAAATGGGCCCCGTGCAGTGCAGGCGGCCGGCCTCAATTTTATTATCCCCGCGGGAAGCTGCCGCCCCTGCTGGCCGGGCGGGCCAGTACGGTACGGGCAGGCTTCTGCGACATTGCCGGGCAGACAAATGAGCGCGGGATGATGAGCGCCGCCATCCCGGCAAATGTCGTCTGTGGAAACAAGGTCCCGACCATCTGTTTCCCCAACGACCCCTCCGGGGATCTGCTGTATCTCTGGATTGGCATCACAAACAGCTTTGTGTTTGATTGGATGATCCGGCGGGTTATCTCCACCACCATCAACTATTTCCTGTTATTCAGCATCCCCATGCCGGCCATTGCGCCGGATAGCGGCGCGGCGCAGGAAATTATCCAGAAGGCAAAGCAATTATCCGCAATGGGCAGCAGCTTCTATACCAGCCCTGCAATGGCCGGGCTGCGCAGTGACATTGATGTGCTGGTTGCGGAGGCATACGGCCTTACCACCGGGGATCTGAAGCGTATCCTGGAGGACTTCCCGATTTTGGACCGCAGGCAGCCGTGCATTGCAGGGGAAAAAAAATCCACCATTACCCGTGACCTGGTGCTGTCCAAATGCGAGCAGCATTTGGACAAGCTGCCTGGATACTACACCCAGCGGTACCAGCAGGCTGTGGCGCAGCACGCCCGCGCCTATATCCCAACGGAGATGACGGGGCTATCCCAGAAGGAGGGAGCTTGATATGGCCGAGCCGGCAGCGTATGCCGTCCTGATCCTATACAAGAAGATTGTCAACGGGGACTTGAGGAAGTTCTCCGCCACATCAAACGATCAGCCCAACGGCGGCGGCGCGAGGGATCTCCGCTTCAGCCCGGCTGACAAGTTTTTGCCTGCTTTTGAAAAAATGTTCCCTTCCCGCAAAAACAGCCAGTTATATGGCCACTTTTCCTGGGCCGGCCACGGCCAGACCGAGGTGCTGGTCCATCCGCCGTCAAACTCCAGGCCCAACGAGATCCGTATTGGCTGCGTGCATGAGTGCTTTCCCCGCGCTGTAGTCCCAGGCAGTGCAGACGACTGTATCCTGCTGCTGGTTTTGGATGACACCGGGAAGGTGTGGCCCTTCTTTACAAGCGAGGAGTCCCTGTCCACCGGCGGCTGGCATCCGCTGGTCAGGGACTCCCTCTTGGCGGGGCTTCGCGCCAAGAGGCGCAGGAACATCACACCCATGGGCTATCTCGACATTCCGATGGAGGCAGTGACACAGATGGACGACCATATGAACATCCTGGCGCTATTGGAACGCAAAAAAAACGTCCTGCTGATGGGAGCGCCCGGCGCCGGGAAGTCACGTGTGATGAACAAGGCCGCCGAGACCTTCCTCAACGGCGGAAGCCTGATGGCCCCACCGGCGCTTGACCCTGACGCCAGCATCCCTCTCCCTGCGGACGATTCATCCGGCAGCCTGGACCTGCCCATGCTCAAAAAGGCAAACCGGAAGGTCTTCCGCACGACACTGCATCAGAATTCCAAATACCGCGATTTCTTGACCGGCATCGTCCCGGAGCTGGGGCCCGGCGGAGGGTACCGTGTCAACGAGGGGATCCTGTACCGGGCCAACGAGTTTGCCAAGCAGGCCGACAGCGCGGCGCTGCTGATCGTCGATGAATTAAACCGGGGGCCGGCGATTGAGGTTTTTGGGGGGAGCATCGTCGCAATAGAGAGCGATAAACGCCTGCGCGGGGACCATACCCGTGGCCCTTCTACGCAGTATTTTGAAATCCTGAACCCTGCGGACGGCAACATGGTGGAATATGCGTTCTCCCCCAATTTGTACATACTCGCCGCAATGAACCAGGCTGACGCGTCTGTTGCGCCCCTGGATGTGGCATTTTTGCGCAGATGGCAGAGCTACCCACTAAAGCCCAACTACGACGTACTGTATACGCGTTTTGGTGTAGACCCCAGCCAGCCTCTCCCGGACACCTGCGGCACGGCAGAGGATGTCTACAGCGCTGCAATCCATGCCCTGGAGAAGATCAACGGGATGATCGCGGTGGGCCGCGGCAGTGAATACCAGCTGGGCCAGGGGGTTTTCCTGTCCACATCCCCGCAGGATGGCAGCAAGGAGGCGGCGCTGGAATTTGTCTGCGAGGTGTGGGGGATGATTTACGCCCACATTGAAGAGCTGTTTTTCGGGGACAGCATCGCCATTGCGTATCTGGTCCATGCGGATTCCCCGCTGTCCCCCTACCGCCTGCAGGAGGCCTATTTTGCGGGGGAGACCAAAGCGGTCCTGGCGGCTGACGACATTGTGCCGGGGAATATCTTTGCGCTCTACAGCGCAATTGCAGGGCGTGACGCATGAGGATCCCGTTGGTGGAGTATTCCGCAGGGGTCCCACTGGACGCCCTGGCCCAGGATCAGGCGGAAGCCGGTGCGCTGTACCGGCGGGTGCAGCAAGCCAATGAGCGGATCTCCTCCCAGTTACGGCTCAGCCGGGATGTGCTCCAGATCTCCAACGGCAGGCTGCGGGCCCTCGGCATTGCCGGGGTAATCCAACTGTCCAGGGGCCTTGAGCTGGAGATCATCCCCAAGTTCCTGCAAAACGCCGCAGATACGGAGTGGAAGCCCACCCTGTATCTGCTCTCAGCCCTGTCGAAGCATGGGAGCATCCTGCCATCGGAGCAGGTCGCGGCCTCGTCCTCCTACCTGCACTCCCTGTATGAAATTGCCGGGCGGATCCTGGCCCAGGAATATCTCCGGTGCCGGAGGAAGCCTGTGCGGACCTATCGAAAGGAGCGGTTCTGGGAGTACGCCATCGATGGGGATCCCGAGCTGTCGGCCCTCTTTGAGCGCCATCCAGACGGCATGGAGCAATCCCGGATCCGCTTTGACCGGTATAACAGCTATAACGCAACCATCCGGGAAGCGATGCGGATTGTACAGCCCTTTACCATGGAAGCACGGGTAAAGAATATCCTCTCTACAGCGGTATCGGAGTGGGGTTGCCAGGGGCCTCCGCCGAAGCAAAAGCAGCCCCTGCCTGCACGGAACCGGGAATGGCAGCCCGCCTACGACCTGTCATACGACATTGTGCGCGGCTTAGGGGCCTCGTACCATGCGGGAAAGCTGATTGCGCCTGGATTCGTCGTTGATACATGGCGGTTGTGGGAGTGGCTGATTACAGCGGGGATCCAAACCGGCATAAAAACGCACAAGGTGCTGCCGCAGAATGCCCTGCGGTGGGGCGAAAAAAAGACGGCGGAGGGCCAATCCGCCGTAAATGTCTTTCCTGATATTGAAGTAGCCTCCCAGGGCGGCCATCCCGCACCGCTCTATCTGATTGATGCCAAATATAAGCGGATCGCCGCCACACCGGCCGGTGAAATTGACCGCGCCGACTTATATGAGGCGTTTGCGTTTTGCAGCGCAGCTGCGGTAAAGGAGATTGTCCTGGTATACCCTGACGAGGCCCCGTCAGAAACCCCAGGGCTGGTGAAGCCGCTTTCCACCTATTTTATCAAGGACGTCCTGGTTCACACTGTGCAGGTATCCTTTGGTTCCATGCGGGAGAAGGGCGGTATCCTCTCCTTTGCCGCCAACCTGACCAGCGGGATCGAGGGGGTCCTCCAGCAGACCCCCTCCCCGTCGCAGCCTCCCCTTATCCAGGCCCCAGGGCCTGCCGTTCCAGCCGCTCCCGGATCAGCGCAATGAAGCGCTCCGGCGCAACCACCTGGATCATGGGGCCGAAGGAGAGGATGCGGATCAGCAGCTCTGTCTCATCCTCCCTCTCGTAGCGCAGAGTAACCTGGTATACCTGCCCCTCCAGCCGGACGGTCTCCTTCTCCAGATGGGAGAAGTGGAGCAGCACCCGCTCCAGGGCGTTCCGCTCGTCCCACAGGCGGAACGTGAGGGATTCCAGATGCCGCACAGGCGCCCGGTACAGCTCCGGGGCGGCGGGCCCCAGCAGCGTACAGGACTGGATGCGGGCAACATTGATGGAGTAGCTGTTCCGGCGGCCAGAGGCCAGCAGGCGGAATTTGTCATCCTTTTCGGAATACTCCAGCCGCAGGGGCAGGCAGACACTGTTGTGGAGCCTGCCCTTGCGCCCTGTATAGCGGAGGCGGGCGCTCCTGTTCTCCTTGAGCGCCGTCAGCATCTGGCGGAAAACCGCAACATAGGCCGCCTCCCCGTAGGGGTCGCCGTCCAGGTACTGGTCAAAGCGGACAAGGTCTGCCAGCTGAAACAGCGGCTCTATGTCTGCAAGCCCCTCTGTACAGGGTGTAAACAGCTGGATCCTGGGGTCCTGGAGCAGCGTCTTCAGCCACCGCTTTTGTAGCAGGGTCAGCGGCATGGTTGGCTCATGGCGGAGCGGGGTCGTCCCATCCGCCTTCAGCAGCGGCCAGTCCGACCGCAGTGCCGCCGGGATGGTGAGCACGCTCTCCACAAACGCTTTCTCCCGGACAATTTCCTCCAGGCGGCTGCCTGTCAGCGGACGCCGGACTGCCTCCGCCAGCACCGCCGCCACTACATGGAAGTAACTGCCATACAGCTCACTAAACAGCACCGCTGCCACCCCCATACATCTCCCGCATCCGCGCCAGATCCCCATAAAACGTGTCCACCACACTCTGGCGGCTGCACGATAGCTGTATAATCCGGCCAATGAAGGTGCGCAGCCAGGGTTGGAGCTCAGAGGCGTCGTAGACGTCGGCGCAGAAGCGGCAGGTATGCGCATCCACCCGCTCCACGGTCCCGCCGCGCTTCTCACGCTCCAGCCGCTGGAGGATATACCCCTCGCCAGGGTTGATCCGGACTGTCATCTCAATGTGCTCCAGCTGGCGCCCCATGCCCGTGGAGACGCCCCAGCAGTGCCGCTTAAACTTCTCATAGCGGGCCATAAGGGCCTCATACTCCGGCTCATACCCCCCGGCCTCCACCTTCTGGATTGCGTCCAGACGGGTGAAGGCCAGCTTTTTTTCCACATAGCGGTAGGCCAGCAGATATTGCCGCCCAGACTGTGTGCTGCTGTAGATCTTCAAGGGGCAGACTGGGCAGCGGGCAGGCGCTTTGGCGCGGGGGCCCTGGACGGTGAGCACCGCCGTCCGGCGCTCCCGGATCAGCACCAGCAGGCCGCAGATGACCTGGCTGTCCAGTGCGTGGAGGATGTAGTGGTGTTTAAAGCCAAAATATGGCGGCACTGTCTCAAATTTGTCCAGGAGGTAGGAGCCGATTACACCGAGAGGGTTTTCCTCGGAGAAAAAGGAGACTGCGTCCAGCCAGGAGGGCAGATCCACTGTGTCCTCCTGCCGCCGGTAGCAGACCTCCCGGCCCCGCCGCCCGGCAGCAAGCAGTCCGGCGGCCTCGTACTCCTTCAGCTTCTTGCGGACGGTGGACTCGTCCAGCGGGAACCCCGCGTCAAAGTGGGAGAGATACCCGCTGGCCATCCGTTCCAGGATCTCCCGCAGCGTCAGCTGTTCCCCGTCCGCAAGGATGTCCAGGAGGTAAAAATGGAGGGTGATGTCCTTATCTGTAAAGCTCTTGGCCTTGAACGACTTGTACAGGGGATTGCTCTGGATGCTGCGGCTGTCCACGGACAGGAACACGCTCTTGCCATGGGCATCCTGGCGGAAGCACATATAATCCCCCAGCCAGCTCTCCACCCGGCGGCGTTCGTTGTCGTAGCTGCGGGCGCTTTTGGTGCGGTACTCCTCCCGGCTCTTGAAGCCATAGACATAGAATTGACGCATATAGCCGCGGATCCGCTCGTAGTTTTTTATCAGCTCACTGTATGCCATTCCGTACCGCCTCCCATATTCAATGCTGTTCTTCCGCCATTATACCCGCCCTTCCGGCCACCGTCAACCAGTTCCCAAACCGTGGGCAAAGAAGCAGCTGGGCCCCGCCGCGCTGCGGCGGGGCCCAGCTGTACCGGCAGCCCGGACATCTCAAAGCCTGAAACAAAAAGCAAATTCCCAGTCCTGCTCCCCACTGACCTGATAGGCCCGCTCGACATCCGCGCCCCAGCTGTCAATGCCGCCCACGCCCCGCATCGCCCCGCAGACAGTTACTACCGTGCGCACAGGCCTGGGCAGCTCCTCCCTGTGCATCGCCTGCTCCAGCTGCTGTGGGGTGTAGGGGATGGCGGAAAAGGCGAAGGGCCTGCCCGCCATCTCCAGGGCCAAAGGTGCGCCGCCCGGCAGGCGCAGGATCGCGGCCCGGGTATCCACATGGCAGCCGCACTCCTGGGGGACAAGGTAGGGCGGGATATGGGGCTCCTCCTGGTGCCAGCCAAAGACACCGCCCCGTTTCCGGTCCGGGTAGGTCTCCCCGGATAGCCCCAGCCAATGCACTGTCTCCACGGGGACCGGTGTTGCGAACCGCAGGCCCAACAGCGGCAGCTGGGGCCGTCCCGCCTGGCCGAAGTAGTGTACATTGACACGCATACGGCCGGAGCCGCCCACCGTATACGTCACCTCGGTGCGCAGGCCCGGGATCACAGGGGCCGTGTACGTGTACCGGATGCTGGCCTCCGCCTCACTTTCCCGCAGGAGCTGGGTCTCCGCACACCTCTGCCACAGGTCCGCCGCCGACCAAACCGCACTGTTTACGGCAAACCCATTGCCCCGGTCGTTCTCCGTGGGGGCCCGCCAATAGGCCGGGCGGGGCGCGCGCCACAGCCACTCCCGTCCTCCCGTGGCCAGGGAAACCGGACCGCCCTCTACATAGGAGAACAGCACCTCAAAGCCCCTGCCTTGGACGCCCAGCGCGCCGTCGCCGTGGATGATGCGCAGGGGGGCAGGCTCTTTTCCAGGCAGCGGTGCGGCGGACGCCTCCGCCCGGCGGTTGGCCGCGTCGTGGGCGGCCCGCTCCTCACAGGAGGCATACCAATAGCGCACCTCCTGCATGGCGGGCTTCTCCTGCCCGCCGGCGAAAACAATCCCATTGCCGCTGAAGGCGTAGTCGCTCTGCCGGTCGCCAAAATCCCCGCCATAGCCCAGCACCCGCCGCCCATTGCAATCCGTGCGCCAAAGTGCCTGGTCCATATAGTCCCAGATGAACCCGCCCTGGTACTGGAGGAATTCCTCCCCCAGGCGGATATAGCTCTCCATGCCGCCCAGGGAGTTGCCCATGTCGTGCATATACTCGCAGAGCAGGAAGGGCTTCTTCGGGTGGCCCTGCAAATATTCCCGGACGGCCTCCGGCGGGGCGTACATCCGGCTCTCCACGTCAGAAATCCGGTCAAAGGCCCGGTTGTGGAAAACCCCCTCGTAGTGGACCAGACGGCTGGGGTCGCTGGAGCGGAGGAACTCCGCCATAGCCAGGATATCCTCCCCGGCGTAGGACTCGTTGCCGCAGGACCAGAGAAGCACTGAGACATGGTTCTTGTCCCGCTCGAACATGGACCGGGCCCGGTCCACCACACACGCCCTCCACTCCGGCAGGCTCCCCGGTACATTCCAGCTGGGGTCAATCCCGCACGGCTTCTGCCAGGAGCCGTGGCTCTCCAGATTGGCCTCGTCCATCACATAGATGCCGTGCTTGTCGCACAGATGATACCAAGCTGTCTGGTTGGGATAGTGGCAGGTGCGGATCGCGTTGATGTGGTTCCGGTGGAAGGTGTCTATGGCGGCCTCCATATCCCTTAAACCAATGGCCCGGCCGTGGTCCGGGTTCCACTCGTGGCGGTTGACGCCGTTGAAGACAATCCGCTCCCCATTGAGCAGCATCAATCCATCTCTCAGCTCAAACCGCCGGAATCCAACCTGGTAGGGAACCACCTCTGTGACCGCCCCGTCCTGTGCCGTGAGGGTCAGCGTCACCAGGTACAGCTCCGGCGACCCGTGCTGCCAGGGGAGGGCGTTTTCAAACCGGAATGTCTGGCTGCGCAGATACGTCCCCTCCCTGTGCAGCGCCAGCTCCCCCGCAAACAGGACGCCCTGGGCCGGATGGGAAACCCGGCAGGAGATCCCGCCGGCCGGCCCGTCCAAGAGCAGGCGGATGGAGAGGGTCCCGGTGCGGCTTTCCGCCTCCCAGTCCGCTTGCAGCCATACATCCTCCAGATGGGGCTCCGGCTTGGCGTACAGGAACACGGAGCGGAAAATCCCGCTGAACCGGAAGAAATCCTGGTCCTCCAGCCATGCCGCGCTGCTGCGCTGGTAGACCTCCACACACAGCCGGTTGCCCCTCTCCCGGATATAGGGCGTCAGATCAAAGTCCGACGGGGTGAAGCTGTCCTCGCCATAGCCCACAAATTGCCCATTGAGCCAGACGTAGAACGCCTGCTCCACGCCCTGGAAGCTGATGCAGACCCGCTTTCCCCGCAGGCCGGGTTCCAGGTCAAATTCCCGCACATAGCTGCCCACGCCGTTGCTGTCCCAGTCGATCTCCGGGGGCCGCAGCCCGGCGCGGCCATCCCAGGGGTACAGAGAGTTGATATATTGGATCTGCCCAAAGCCCTGCAATTCGATGTGCCCCGGCACCTGGATCGTGCCAAAGGCGGAGCTGTCGTACCCCTCCTGCCAGAAGCCCGCCGGGCGGGCGGCAGGGGCCTTGCTCCACGCAAAGCGCCACACCCCGTCCAGGCTCTGGCGCAGGGAGGACTCCCCTTGTGTCATCTCCTGGGCGGAGGCGTAGCATACGTGGTCGGCGTGGGCGTCCAGCCGGTTCACCTGGAACACTGTGGGATCAGCCAGCCATCTGAGATCTGCCTCCATAACGCTTCCTCCCCTATTTCCCGATTCTCGCCTGGAGCTCCCGCAGGGTTACTGCGTAGGCCTCCCGCTCGTGGGGCAGCACAGGCAGCTGCTCCGGCAGGGGCCACCCCCTGCGTAGGAAAAGGCGGCGGACAATGAGATCCAAAAAGTCCGGGTTCTTCACCAGCACGGGGCCAGTGATGTGGGTAGCAAATACATTCCCGGAGACGTATCCCTCCGGCCCCCCCTCCGTGTCGTTGCCGAAGCCCAGCTGGAGGGAGTGGAACAGGGGCGCTGTAATGCCGCTGGTGGTGCTGCACTTGTTCATAAAGCCCACCACCGGGGACTCCCAAAGATCCGAGAGGGCAACCACATCCCCCGGCGTGCGCTGGTCGGTCTCCACGCTGGTGAATCCCGCCAGGGCGAAGCCGGGCCATACTACCCCCTTGGCATCGGTGACAGACGCGCCCAAGGTCTCCATAGCATTCCCTGTGAAGAGGAGGACTGCCCCCCCGTCTGCGGCGGCTCGCAGCAGCGGGCCTACCCGCTCCGCAGCAGTCAGCACATTTTTCTGCCTGCGCTCGGTGCCCGCCCCCATGTAGATCAGGTCCGCCGCGCCAAAATCCGGCTCATCCCCGCTTGCCGCCGCCTGTACCGACGTCTGGACGCCCATGGCCGCCAGGTGGCGGCACAGGATGGCTACGTTGGCGTATTCACCGTACAGGGACATGGCGTCCGGGTACAGATGCAAGATTGTCAATTCCATTGCCGTTTCCTCCTTACCTCTCCTGCTGGACCAACCCCAGGAGCTTATCCCGGTCGGAGAAACAGGTGACAACATACAGCTCCTCGCTCCCGCCGTCCTTCAGCGCCTCTACCGCCCGGGGCACGGTCTTGTAGCAGGAGACCTTTTCCCCCGGGACATTGGAGCAGTCAAAGCGCAGGGCCAGGTCGTTGACGTACTTCCCGCACAGAAGAACCTGCCGGACGTGGCCGCAGTCGAGCTGGTCAAAATCGATATCCCACAGCCAGCTGGTCTCGCCGGTGAAATACTTCCGGCTGATGTCATCCACGATAATCAGCACCGCGCAGGGCTCCTTCGCGGCGCGGATGTAGCCCAGGTTGGTGTCGTAGGCCACGGAGTTTTCGTGCTTGCTGGTCAGGAGGGTCCCGTGGTGGGAGCCCAGGGTAAACTGGACCATACGCCCGTTTTTCAGTACATAGTTGTTGATGACCGCAGCCATGACGCTCTTCTCCACCCCCACCAGGGAGCAGACCGACCAGGCCGCCAGGATGTTGTACACATTATAGATGCTGTGGAACGCCAGCTGGATCTCCGTGTCCCCATCCAGCACCAGCCGCCCCTTTTCCAGATCCAGCTCCGTGACGGCATAATCCGTCTCATGGCGGTGATAGCCGCAGACCGCGCAGCGGTAGCTGCCGATGTGCTCATAGTGATAGTAGGCGTACTCCATCCGCCCCCCGCACACCGGGCAGAGGGCCCCGTCATGGTACGCGCCGCGGTGCTCCGGCGCACTGATGGAGCACCTGTCCAGGCCGAACCACTTCACCTTCTCATGGCCGTTGGCAAAGCAGGAGACCAGGGGGTCGTCCGCGTTGAGCACCAGGGTGCTGTCCGGATGGATGGCGGGCAGGATGGCGTCATAGACCCACTCCGGGTGGCCGTTCCGGGTCAGCTGGTCCCGGTAGAGGTTGGTGATGGCGAAGTGGGTGGGGTGGAACCAGCGGAAGGAGCGGCGGGCATACCGCTCGTCGCTCTCCAGCAGCAGCACGTCCCCCCGCATCCGGCCCCGCAGGGAGCTGTTGCAGAGGATGAGCGTGGTCACGCCCTCGATCTGGTTGGAGCCCTCCTCGTTGTAGACCACCCGTTTCCCGCTCTTGCGCAGGATGGCGGCGATCATCTCCACGGTGGAGGTCTTGCCGTTGCTGCCGGTGACAGCGATGATGTGGCCCGGCAGCTTCACCCGCCCCAGCACATCGGGGCAGATTTTCAGCGCGTACTTGCCGGGCAGGCTGCTGCCCTTGCCCACCAGCTTCCCCACAAAGCGCAGGAGCTTGCAGGTAATAATCGCCAGAATCATTCTCATACGGAACCGCTCTCCTTTACTAAGGTATCTTCTAAAAACGCCTCTACCGCCCGGTTAAAGTCCCCGGGCCGCTTCGCGGCAATAAAGTGATCCCCTGCCAGTGTCACCAACCGGCTGTCCGGCAGGCTCCGGGCAATCAGCCTGGAGTGGGACGCCCGGATCATATCCCGCGTCCCAACGATCACCAGCGTGGGGACATGCAGGCTGCGCAGCGCCTCCGGTGGGATGTGGGGCTCGTTGACCATGAGGCCCAGCAGCTCCGCGTTCCGCCTTGCCCGGGGGCTGCGCTTGGCAAACCGGGAGGCCATCCAATACCCCAGCACAATGGGGAGCTGCACAGCCCCCTTCACCCCGGAGGGATCCAGGTTTGCCCCATTGAGTATGAGCCGGCCCACCCGCTCCGGGTGGGCCAGAGCAAACGTCAGGGCGATATTGCCCCCGTCGCTGAACCCCAGGATGTCCGCCCGGCCGATGACCTGTGCGTCCATAAAGCCCAGCAGGTCGGCGGCAAACTGGCGGATAGTGAAGGGGGCCGTCCCCCGGGGAGACTTCCCGTGTCCCCGCGTATCCAGGGCGTACACAGTATATTTTTTAGAAAAATATGCCGTTTGCTGCGCAAAATAGCCCCCATCCTCACCGTTGCCGTGGAGCAGCAGCAGGGGCGGCCCCTGGCCGCAGCGGGTGTCATGCAGTGTGATATCCGGCATGGGTTCCTCCTTACAGCTTTCTCCCTTGAAAAGCCGTTTAAAGTTCTTTTTTGATTCTTTTTTCTTTTAAGAAAAAAGAATGGCCGCCTATCGCTCCAGCCAGATCATCAGCGCGGCCACGTCCGCGGGGGACACGCCGGAGATCCGCGCCGCCTGGCCCAGGTTCACCGGCCGCACAGCGGCCAGCTTCTCCCGCGCCTCCAGGCGCAGGCCCTGGATGGCGGCATAGTCGGTATCCGGCGGCAGGGCGCGCCGCTCCATGCGGTGGAGCTCCGCCACCTCCTGGAGCTGGCGTTGGATATACCCCTCGTACTTGACGGAGATCTCCACCTGCTCCGCCACCTCCGCCGGTAGCTCCGGCATGTCCGGGTCGAACTGGCGCAGGTCGGCGTAGCGGACCTGCGGGCGGCGCAGCAGGGCGATGAGGGGCGCGCCGTCTGAGGCCGGGGAGGTGCTCCGCGCGGTCAGGAAGGCGTCCAGCTCCGGGGAGGGGGCCACGCCATGGGAGGCAAGGCGCTTGATCTCCCGGCGCACGGCGGCATACTTGGCCTCCACCTGTGCAAGGCGTTCCTCGGAGACCAGCCCGATCCGCCGGCCGATGGGGCACAGCCGCTCGTCCGCATTGTCCTGCCGGAGCAGCAGGCGGTACTCGCTGCGGCTGGTCATCATCCGGTAGGGCTCGTCCGTGCCCTTTGTGACGAGATCGTCAATGAGCGTGCCAATATAGGATTGCCCCCGGCTGAGTACCAGCGGCGCATCCCCCCGCTGGGCCAGGGCCGCGTTGACCCCCGCCACAAAGCCCTGGACCGCTGCTTCCTCATAGCCGGAGGAGCCGCAGAACTGCCCCGCGCCGTAGAGGCCCGGGATCCTCTTACACGCCAAGGTGGGCGTCAGCTCCAGGGGGTCGACGCAGTCGTACTCAATGGCGTAGGCGGGACGCATCATCTCCGCGTGCTCCAGCCCGGCGATGGTGTGGAGCATCTCCAGCTGGACCTCCTCCGGCATGGCGGAGGAAAACCCCTGGATGTACAGCTCCTCGGTGTCCAGCCCCATCGGTTCAATAAAAAGCTGGTGGCGGGGCTTGTCCGCAAAACGAGTGACCTTCGTCTCAATGGACGGGCAGTAGCGGGGGCCTACCCCCTCGATGGCCCCGCTGTGCATGGGGGAGCGGTACAGGTTCTCCTGGATAATCCGGTGGGTTTGCTCGTTGGTGTAGGTGAGGTAGCATACCGCCCGGTTGACCGGGGCCTGCGCCGTCTCAAAGGAGAAGGGCATGGTCTGGCTGTCCCCCTCCTGCCGCTCCATCCTGGAGAAATCCACGCTGCGGGCGTTGATACGAGGCGGGGTGCCGGTCTTGAACCGGCGCAGGGAGAGGCCCATGCCCGCCAGACAGCCCGTCAGCCGGGTGGCGGCAAACATGCCGTCCGGCCCGCCCTCCTGCACGCACTCGCCCACAATGGTGCGTCCGTTGAGGTACGTCCCTGAACAGATAATAGCGGCTTTGACGGCGAATACCGCCCCCGTGTGGAGCACTACATGGGAGACCGCGCCGTCCGTCAGGCGGATTTCCGTCACCTCCCCCTGCCGGAGGGTCAGGTTCTCCTGCCGCTCCAGCGTGTGCTTCATCACCTGCTGATAGAGGCGGCGGTCCGCCTGGGCCCGCAAGCTGTGGACGGCGGGGCCCTTCCCCCGGTTGAGCAGGCGGTACTGGATGCAGGCCCTGTCCGCCGCCTTGGCCATCTCCCCGCCCAAGGCGTCCAGCTCCCGAACCAGATGGCCCTTCCCGGTCCCTCCGATGGCGGGGTTGCAGGGCATGTTGCCCACGGCATCCAGGTTGATGGTAAAGCAGACGGTTTTCCGGCCCAGCCGGGCGGCGGCCAGGGCCGCCTCAATCCCGGCGTGCCCCGCGCCGATCACTGCAATATCATATTGTCCGGCTAAAAATTCTTTCATACCGCTATCCTGCTCTCCGCACCGTTTTTCTTTCCCATGGGTAAGGCCTATTGCAGCTCCCCCTTGAAAACCTCTTTTACCTTCGACAAATCCGGGTCGCACAGCACCGGCAGAAACGCAGCCAGCTTTTCTGGTGCAAAATCCCACCATTTTACTGCCAACAAAATCTCCGTCAATTCCTCGTCAAACCGCTTTTTGATCACCCTGGCGGGGTTCCCCCCTGCAACAGTATAGGGCGGGATATCCTTTACCACCACGGAATAGGCCACAATAACCGCCCCATCCCCAATGGTGACGCCCGGCATGATGACGCTCTCCCGCCCGATCCAGACGTCATTGCCAACAACGGTATCGCCTTTGAAGGGGAGCTGGGAGAGATGCGCCGGGGTGCGTTCCTCCCAGACGCCGCCGAACACGTTGAACGGATACGTCGTCACGCTGCTGAGGCGGTGGTTGGCCGGGCCCATGAGAAACGTCGTTCCGGATGCAATTGCGCAGAACTTCCCAATAATGAGCCTGTCGCCAAACTCCGGATAGTTGAACAGCACATTGTTTTTCTCAAATTCTTCTGGATGGTTGGCGTCGTCATAATAGGTGTAATCCCCAACAATGATGTTGGGCGATTGGATGACATTTTTGATAAAACAGGATGTTTGATATGCGTTTGGAAAAATCTCGTTTGGATTTGGTAAATGATTTGTCATGCTTGTCCTCCATTGTTCTCTTAAACTGTCATCACATCCTTCCACTCGTTGCGTTCCTCAGCAACCGCCCTCTTTTTCCTGATTTCCCGCATAGCGCAGCTCCTCTCTATATGTTGGGTTATAAAAGCTGTATTCTCCCGCTTGGCCGCCCTGCCCCCCAGACAGTCAGCTGCCCCGTTCCATGGTCAGGGCCACCACCTGGGGCCGGTTAAACAGGCGGAAGCTGGGGCCGGGGTTCCCCAGGCCCCTGGAGACGAAGAGCTTCCCGCCGTTGGCCTCATAGAAGCCCGCCGTGTAGGACGGGAACAGTGTCCGTTCCACACTGATTAAGCCATCAGTAAAGGGCAGGCGGATCATCCCGCCGTGGCCGTGGCCGGAGATCACCAGATCCGCCCCCAGATGGCTGTATTGGTCCTCAAAGCAGTTGTTCCGATGGGCCAGCAGCAGCCAGAAGGAGTCTCCAAATGCTCCGCCCACCTCCGCCGCCAGCTCCTCCGGCGTCTTCTGGTCGGCGTAGCCGTTGGGATCGTCGATGCCTGCCAGGACCAGGCTGTCCCCGCCCCGCTCCAGCACCTCCCAGCTGTTGCTCAGCACCGTCACCCCAGCCGCCTCCAGCTTCCGCTTCAGGCCCGGCACGTCCGGCAGCGCCCACTCGTGGTTGCCGGTGACGAAATAGGTGGGGGCAATCCCTGCCAGGGACCGGCCCAGCTCCACCGCATAGCTGTGGGGCGTCCTGCGCCAGCGGTCCAGCAGATCCCCAGTCAAAAAAATATAGTCCGGCTCCAGCTCCCGGACCTGTCCGATGAGCTCCCGGTTGTCCTCCCCAAATACGGCCCCATGGAGATCCGACAGCTGCACCACGACGCATCCGTCAAAACCAGCGGGGAGCTGTGGCGAGAGATAGGTAAACTGCTCCACCTGGAGGGAGTGGTTGCTCCACCAGAAAAATCCCGCGCACAGGACGAGAACCAGCAGAAATTTCAGCAGCCGGTGTGATCTCCGGCGGCGGCGCCGTTTTGCCATAGCCCGCATCCTCTTTTCTCTGTTTGATCCGGTCATCAAACGTGATTGCTGCTGTAGTATAGCATGTTTTACCGGGAAAACCAAGAGGCAGAGGCAGAAAAATCCGGACAGCCTGTACAGGCTGTCCGGAAATACCTCTTGGGATTGCCCCATCAGGCGTTTTTCGATGGCAACGGACAAACGATGCGCTCAGCGCACATGGGCAAAGCAGTATACCTCTGCCGTGGAGCCGTCAGCCATAGTCACCTGGCAGGTGATGCGGGCGTCTCCCTCCTTCAGGGCCTGGAAACGTACCGAGGGGTTGCCCTGGCTGGAGACCTGCTCCTCTAGTGTGAGGACGCTGGGGTCGTCCACGCTCCAGGACACAGAGCAGTCCTGGCCATAGAATTTACTGGTAGAGAAGATATAGAGCTCCGTGGTGCCGTAGCCATTGGGAGCCATCGTAAGGGAGAGGCAGGAGAGCGTCACCTGATCCGCCGTGGGAATGATGCGCACGGTCAGCCGGGCGGTCTCCCCACCCCGGGAGGCGGTGAGGTATCCAGTGCCAGAGGAGCCAATGGCGGTGACTCTGGTGCCGTCCCCATTGAGCCGCAGCAGATCCGGGGACTCGTTGGTCCAGGTGACCCCATTGGAGACCAAACGGAAGGTGTCATCCAGCACGGAGATCATGTAGCTGTTGCCGGGGTCAAGGGTGATGATGGGGCAGGAGAATTGCAGGCCGCCGGTTTCCTCAGGGACAGAGGGTGCGCCGCCGGGGGTCTGCGTGGTGCTGTCGGGCTTTTGCGTTGTGTTGTCCGGCTTCTGGGTGTTTGTGCCGGGGGTCTGGCTGGAATCGCCGTCAGGGACGGAGTTGGTCCCCACAAACATCTGCACCCAGTTGTGGCGGTAAGTACTGTTTGCGTCGTAGCAGTAGCCCACGCCGATATGGGTATACTTGGAGTTGAGGATGTTCGCCCGGTGGCCCGGGGAGTTCATCCACTGCTCTACAGTCTCGGCGGCGGTAGCGTTCCCGGCGGCGATGTTCTCGCCCCAGGTGTAGGCCCCCTTCTTTGCCCCGGTCTGGTCCAGGGCGGTGAAGCAGGAGGTTCCGTCGGGCCGGTCATGGGAGAACAGGACGCCAACCTCGGGGGCCCGGATCTGAGCGGCCTTGGTCAGGCTGTCAAAGGTGCCCAAGGGCGAAAGCCCCTGCTTGCTGCGCTCCACGTTTACCAGGCGCACCACCTCGGCAGCCAGCTCCTCAGGGGTACTGGTGGTTGTGCTGGGCTTCTGTGTGGTATTATCGGGCTTTTGCGTTGTGTTGTCCGGCTTTTGCGTCGTGTTGTCGGGCTTCTGGGTGGTATTATCAGGCTTCTGGGTGTTTGTACCGGGGGTCTGGCTGGAATCGCCGTCCGGGGTGGAGTTGGTCCCCACGAACATCTGCACCCAGTTGTGGCGGTAGGTACTGTTTGCGTCGTAGCAGTAGCCTACGCCGATATGGGTGAACTTGGGGTTGAGGATGTTTGCCCGGTGGCCGGGGGAGTTCATCCACTGCTCCACGGTCTCTGCGGCGGTGGCGTTCCCGGCGGCGATGTTCTCACCGTAAGTATAGGCCCCCTTCTTTGCCCCGGTCTGGTCCAGGGCGGTAAAGCAGGAGGTTCCGTCGGGCCGGTCATGGGAGAACAGGACGCCGACCTCGGGGGCCCGGATCTGGGCGGCCTTGGTCAGGCTGTCAAAGGTGCCCAAGGGCGAAAGCCCCTCCTTACTGCGCTCCACGTTCACCAGACGCACCACCTCGGCAGCCAGCTCCTCAGGGGTACTGGTGGTTGTACTGGGCTTCTGGGTGGTGTTATCGGGCTTTTGCGTGGTGTTGTCCGGCTTTTGTGTCGTACTGTCGGGCTTCTGTGTGGTATTATCAGGCTTTTGCGTGGTATTATCGGGTTTCTGTGTCGATTGATCCGGTTTCTGCGGTGTTGCTTCTGTCTGGCCGCCTCCGGAGATCGTGCCGTCCATGCCGCACAGGACTTTGGCGGCCTCGGCCCGGGTCATGAGGGCCTGCCCGTCAAACTTGCCGCTGCGGCCGCTGAGGATGCCCAGGGCGTAAGCGCTGGAGACCGCGTCCCGGTAGCCGGCGGGCACGCTGTCCCAATCCTTGATCTCGGACTGGGCGGAGCGGGCCTCCTCGGCGGAGGCGGAGATCCCCTGCCCGGAGAGGGTGTTGACGATGACCTGGGCCATATCATAGCGGCTGATCTTGCCGTTGAGGTCGCCCAGGCCCTTCATCGCTGTGCCTGTGTGGAGGCCGTTTTCCTGGGCCACAGACCAACAGGCGGCGTACCAGGGGGAGCCCTCCGGGACAGAGACCTGGTCCGTCTCCCCTCTGAAGAAGGCATTCGTCACCATGGTCAGGAACTGGGCCCGGGAGAGGTTGCCGGAGGGGTCGTACCTCCCATCACCCATGCCGTGAATCCAATCGGCCTCATAGGCCCGCTGGATGTACTCGCTTGCCCAATGGCTTTCCGGTACATCGCGAAAACCATTACCCGCGGCCAGGGCAGGGGTCAGGAGGCTGGCCAGAAGAACCAGCGCCAACAGGAACGGATAGAGCGTTCGTTTCATGTCGTATAAATTCCTCCTTTTTACACATTGGCTTGCTGCTTACTCTCCAAATTATGCACCGGAAGGGGGAAAAAGTCAAGGGAAGGAGGCCCATCCACTGCCGGTAATCCCTGGAAGAAAAATGGGGCCATCCGCTTTTTCTCTTTGCATTATACAGATTCTGTGGTATACTAAACTGTATCCGTGTGTGCCTTTTGGCACTGACACAAAAGAGGAGTTTCTATCATGGGCTTGATTACAAAACTTTTTGGAACCTACAGCGACCGGGAGCTGAAGCAGATTTACCCGGTGGTGGACAAGATTGAGGCGCTGGAGCCGGCGTATCAGGCGATGAGCGACGCCCAGCTGGCCGCCAAGACCGTGGAATTCAAGGGCCGCCTGGACAACGGCGAAACCCTGGACGACCTCCTGCCCGAGGCCTTCGCCACGGTGCGGGAGGCCGCCGTGCGGGTGCTGGGCCTGCGGCCCTACCGGGTGCAGCTGGTGGGCGGCGTAGTGCTCCACCAGGGCCGCATCGCTGAGATGAAGACCGGCGAGGGCAAAACCCTGGTGGCTACCCTGCCCGCCTACCTCAACGCCCTCACCGGCAAGGGCGTCCATATCGTCACTGTCAACGACTACCTGGCCAAGCGCGACAGCGAGTGGATGGGCAAGATTTACCGTTTCCTGGGCCTCTCCGTGGGCCTCATCATCCACGGCCTGGACAAGGCCCAGCGGCAGGCGGCCTACGCTGCCGACATCACCTACGGCACCAACAACGAGATGGGCTTCGACTACCTGCGCGACAACATGTCCCTCTACGCCGGGGAGCTGGTCCAGCGGGGCCACAGCTTCGCCATCGTCGACGAGGTGGACTCCATCCTCATCGACGAGGCCCGCACCCCCCTCATCATCTCCGGCATGGGGGAGAAATCCACCCAGATGTACGACATGGCTGAGATGTTCGTGCGCGGCCTGAAGAAGCTGGTCATTGCCGAGACCGACGAGAAGGCCGAGGAGGACGTGAACATCGACGCGGACTACATCGTTGACGAGAAGGCCCGCACCGCCACCCTCACCGCCAGGGGCATCTCCAAGGCGGAGGAGTATTTCCATGTGGAGAACCTCTCCGACCCGGAGAACTCCACCATCAACCACCACATCAATCAGGCCATCAAGGCCCACGGCGTGATGAAGCGGGACATTGACTACGTCATCAAGGACGGCCAGGTCATCATTGTTGACGAGTTCACCGGCCGTCTCATGTTCGGCCGGCGCTACAGCGAGGGCCTCCACCAGGCCATCGAGGCCAAGGAGCGTGTGACAGTGGAGCGGGAGAGCAAGACCCTGGCTACCATCACCTTCCAGAACTACTTCCGCCTGTACAACAAGCTCTCCGGCATGACAGGTACCGCCCTGACCGAGGAGGAGGAGTTCGGCACCATCTACAAGCTGGATATCATCGAGATCCCCACCAACCGCCCCCTGGCCCGGAAGGATGACCACGACGTGGTCTACAAGACCGAGGCCGCCAAGTACCGGGCGGTGATCGAGCAGATCAAGGAGTGCCACACCAAGGGCCAGCCCGTGCTGGTGGGTACGGTGTCCATTGAGAAGAACGAGTACCTCAGCAAGCTGCTCACCAAGGAGGGCATCAAGCACAACCTCCTCAATGCCAAGAACCACGAGCGCGAGGCAGAGATCGTGGCCCAGGCGGGCAAGCTGGGGGCTGTCACCGTGGCTACCAACATGGCCGGCCGCGGCACCGACATTATGCTGGGCGGCAACGCCGAGTTCCTCTCGAAAAACGACCTGCGCAAGGCGGGCTTCTCCGACGAGCTGATCGCCGAGGCCACCGGCTACGCCGAGACGGATAACCAGGAGATCCTGGATGCCCGGAAGATGTTCGCCAAGAGCATGGAGAAGCACAAGGCGGAGATTGCCGGGGAGGCAGACAAGGTCCGCGAGGCCGGCGGCCTGTTCATCATCGGCACCGAGCGCCACGACTCCCGCCGGATTGACAACCAGCTGCGCGGCCGCGCCGGCCGCCAGGGCGACCCCGGCGAGACCCGGTTCTACCTGAGCCTGGATGACGACCTGATGCGCCTGTTCGGCGGCGAGCGGATGACCAGCCTCATGGACCGGCTGGACATCGGCGAGGATATGCCCATTGAAAACAAGATGCTCACCAAGGGCATTGAGAACGCCCAGACCAGCGTGGAGTCCCGGAACTTCCAGGCCCGCAAGAGCACCCTGGAGTACGACGACGTGATGAACAAGCAGCGCGAGATCATCTACGGCCAGCGCAAGCAGGTCCTCGACGGCATGGACATCCACGAGATCATCACCGGCATGATATCCTCCCTCATCGCCGCCACGGTCAACAACGCCTTTGGCGAGCAGAAGCACCTGGACAGCGACAGCTTCCGGGCCATGATGGCAGGCCTGGAGGGGACCTTCTTCCCCAGGAACGCCCTGCCCTCTGAGGACATCGCCTCCATGGACGCGGAGGCCCTCACCAAGCTGTTTACCGATAAGGCCCTGGAGTTTTATGCCGCCAAGGAGGCGGAGATTGCCGCCGCCAAGGAGACAAACCCCAGCTTTCCCGATATGCGGGAGCTGGAGCGGGTGGTCATGCTGCGGGTGGTGGACGAGTACTGGATGGAGCACATCGACGCCATGCAGGACCTGCGCCAGGGTATCCGCCTGCGGGCCTACGCCCAGAGCAACCCTGTGGACGCCTACAAGGCGGAGAGCCTGCACATGTTCGAGGAGATGGTCTCCGCGATCCAGGAGGAGACGGTCCGCCGCCTGTACTCAGTGCGTATCAAGAGCGGCCAGGAGGTCAAGCGTGAGCGGGTGGCCTCCTCCATCACCGAGGGCCGGGGCGACGGCACAGTAAAAAAGCAGCCCCGCCGGGTACAGAAGATCGGCCGCAACGACCCCTGCCCCTGCGGCAGCGGCAAGAAGTATAAGCACTGCTGCGGGCGCGGCTGAGATCCCACCCCTCGCGCAGTGTAGCTGGCAGAGCAGGCGTTGACTGGATTTTGAATAAATTCCCGTTATAAAAAGGCCGCTGAAAAATCCCTCTGGAAAATACCGCCCGGCTGTGGTATACTGAGGATGGAAGCCCCAATGATAGAGAAGGAGGAATTTCATTATGCAGTATATCCTGATCGCCATAGGCATCATTGTGCTGATCCTGCTGGTGACGAATATCCACGTTGTGCAGCAGTCCCGCGCCTTTGTGGTGGAGCGCCTGGGCGCATACCACACCACCTGGGGCGTCGGCCCCCATGTGAAGCTGCCCATTGTCGACCGGGTGGCCAAGCGGGTGAGCCTGAAGGAGCAGGTGGTGGACTTCGCCCCCCAGCCTGTCATCACCAAGGACAATGTAACCATGCAGATTGACACGGTCATCTATTTCCAGATCATCGACCCCAAGCTCTACACCTATGGCGTGGAGCACCCCATGAGCGCAATCGAGAACCTGACCGCCACCACCCTGCGCAATATCATCGGCGACCTGGAGCTGGACCAGTCCCTCACCAGCCGCGACCACATCAACACCCAGATGCGCG
>CAJUAC010000021.1 GCA_910583885.1 uncultured Oscillospiraceae bacterium
CTATTTTACCATACTTACCGCATTATTCCTAGCTTTTTTCTCGGAAGTAATAGATTGTTGAACGCCTCCACAGCCGCATCCTGGCTTGCGTCTGCGGAGATCAGGGCCACAACCCTGCCGTGGGTGATGACAGTGGCCTTCTGCCATGCCTCAATGGACATAGGGTAGAACGCACCGCCGTTTACCTGGCTGTCGATGCGCGCCTGGAAAATCGCGGCTACTGCCTCGGCATCAGACTCATTTTTCAGCTCCACCAGGGCAAACTCAAAAGGTACCATGGTGATGGCCGCCACCTTCAGCACAGCCTGGTTAGTCTCGTACCCCTCCAGGCCAGGATAATAGCCAGCGATCATCTCGCCCTCTAAATCCATCATGGCCGGTTCGTTGTCCGCCCCCAGGGTGGACATGAAGTCCTCATAATACTTGTTGAGATCCGGGATACTCTTCTCGGACTCCCCTCCTTGGCTGCCACAGGCGGCCAGGGCCAGCAGGCAGGTGAGGGCCAGCAGGGCTGTTACAATTCTTTTCATTCGTTACCTCCAGAATAATATGTTGTACCGTCCAACTGTGGACGCATCACTATAGACGGATAGTAAAGAAGATTGTTCCCCAAAATGAGAAAAAACTTTCTCGCTGTACATCTGCCACGCTTCCAGCCCTCTCCCAAACCGGGCAACCAGCAGCGGACGGCTAAAAGCCCGTGCCGTCGGTGCCCGCCCGTAGAGCACACGCCCCAGCGGAGAACAGCACCACCCTGCTGGTCAACAGCCCAACGGAGGCAAAGCCTGCTGCAACGCAGAATACCAAGAACCTCCACAGCGTGTTGCGCCGGACAGGCATATGCCGCCCCCTCTCCCTTTATAGCTTGGTGATGTGCGCACCTGCCACCTTCAGCATCAGCTTTTTCGTCCCCAAGCCATCAAAGGCAACCTCAACAAGTGCATCATTGCCCAGGGGGCGCACTGACATCACCATCCCACGTCCAAAGGTCCTGTGCTGGATGGCATCCCCCTTTTGCAGCTGGAGGAGGCCTCCTGCCGGGGCTGCGCTGGTTGCAGTAAAGCCGGTATCATGGATCTGGCGGGGCCGCCGCTGGCGTCCACCCGGCGCCTGGCTATAGGTGCTTCCACCCGCTATGCCGCCGGATGGTTCTGCACTCCCTCCGGCAGTACGGGGCTCACTCTTGCTCTGCCAATCAATAGCATCTTTAGGCAGCTCCTCCAAAAAGCGGGAGGGCAGGTTGTTGCTGGTGCGGCCGTAGAGCATCCGCTGGCGGGCAGTGGTCATCGTCAGGGTCTCTCGGGCCCGGGTCATGGCCACATAGCACAGCCGGCGCTCCTCCTCCATCTCCTCCATCTCGCTGCTGGCCCGGATGCCAGGGAAGACGCCCTCCTCCATGCCGACCACGTAGACGTGGGGGAACTCCAGCCCTTTTGCGCTGTGCATGGTCATCAGGGACACACAGTTGTCGCTCTCCGCCGAATCATCCAAATCTGTATACAGTGCTACGCTGTCCAGGAAGCCCGCCAGGCTGGGATCCTCCGGCTCACTCTCCAGGAAGCCGATAATGCTGGAGCGCAGCTCCTGCACGTTCTCAATCCGGCCCCGGCTCTCCATGTCCCCCTTGTCCTCCAGGGCCTTCACATAGCCGGTCTTTTCACACACTGCGTCGTACAGCTCCGGCAGCTCCATGGTCCCCTCCAGCGCCCGCAGCTCCTGAATGATAGCCCAGAAGCCCTTCAGCTTACCCGCTGTGCTCTTCAGGGATGGATACTCCTCTATCCGCTCAATGATCTGGCAGAGGCTGGCCCCCTCCTGGGCCGCCAGCTGTGCCACCCGGTCTACGCTTGTGCCGCCAATCCCCCGGGCAGGTACGTTAATAATCCGGCGCAGCCGCAGGTCGTCACTTCCATTGTGGATAACGCACAGGTACGCCAGCATATCTTTCACCTCAGCACGGTCAAAGAACTTCATGCCGCCATAAACCTTATAGGGGACGCCATTGCGCTTGAGGGCCATTTCCAGGGCGTTGGACTGGGCGTTCATCCGGTAGAGGATCGCACTGTCCCGCCAGGAGCCGCCCCGGCCATAGCTCTCCATAATCTTCCCTGCCACAAAATTGGCCTCGTCGCTCTCACTGAGTACGCCCTTCACCAGCACCTTCTCCCCCGGACCGCTCTCGGTCCACAGGGTCTTCCCCTTGCGGCCTGTGTTGTTGCTGATAACTGCGTTCGCCGCATCCAGGATGTTCTGGGTGGAGCGGTAGTTCTGCTCCAGGCGGATGGTACGGCAGGTGTCGTACTGCTTTTCAAAGCTGAGGATATTTTCAATGTTTGCTCCCCGGAAACGGTAAATCGACTGATCGTCGTCCCCCACCACACAGATATTCTCATATCCGCCGGCCAGCAGGCGGGCCAGCATATACTGGAGGTGGTTGGTGTCCTGGTACTCGTCTATGAGCACATAGCGGAACTTACGCTGGTAGTGGCCGCGAACCTCCTCATTTTTTTGCAGCAGATGGACTGTATGGAGGATGATATCATCAAAATCCAGGGCGTTTGCCTCCCGCATCCGCCGCTGATAGCCTGCGTAGATCTCTGCAATCCTGGGCATCCGCCAGTCGCGGGAGTTTTGGCTCTCCTGGGCAAACTGCTCCGGGGACTGGTCCTGATCCTTGGCATTGGAGATGATATGGAGGACGGAGCGGGGCTGGAATTCCTTCTCATCCAGGCTCATGGCCTTTAGGATATCCTTGATGACCCGCTTGCTGTCATCGGTATCATAGATGGTAAAATTGCTGTTGAAGCCCAGCCCGAGCTGCTCAATGTCCCGGCGCAGAATCCGGATGCAGGCGCTGTGGAAGGTGGCAGCCCAGATATCCTTTGCCGCCGGCCCGCACATCCGTTCCAGACGCTCCTTGAGCTCACCGGCAGCTTTGTTGGTGAACGTGATGGCAATCACCGACCAGGGGGAGGCGGGCTCCACAGCGCACAAGCGGCGGGCCTCCTGCCAGTCCTCCGGGGTGGGCTCGTCCGGGAAGCCCTCCAGATATGCCAGTTCTTTCTCCCCGGCCCACTGTGGAACCTCATCCGTATCACTGCCCCGGCCAAAGGTGAGCAGGTTGTCCACCCGGTTAATCAGCACAGTGGTCTTCCCGCTGCCCGCTCCGGCCAGCAGAAGCAGGGGGCCCTCTGTGGCCATCACGGCCTCCCGCTGCCGTGGGTTCATCTTCCTGTATCGCTGGGCGATGACCGCCCGCCGGGCGGCGGCATACCGGGATGTAAATTCTTGCGTCATATGTTTGCCACATCTCTCTTTCCTTATATATGTGTATAGTTACGATCCCATTTTAATACACTTCCTGCCTGCGGTCAACCGGATTTTTCCATGGCATCCCCACCCGCACAGGCCCCCTTCCCAGCTCATATACTGGATTACTATGCGTAAAGGAGGCACGGCATGGAACAATTCTTCCCATTTCAGCTATACCCGCTCCCCTACAGCTATATCGCCCTCATGCCCCACTGCGACGCGAATACGCTGTACTATCATCACGATAAGTGCTACGCCGATTCCGTCTATGAGCTGAACAATCTGGTGGTGCGCCACCGTCTTACCCACATGGGCCTGTCACAGCTGCTGGCAGAGGACATCAACCTGCCTACCGCCCAGCTCAACCGCCTGCGCAGCGCCGCCGGTGCGGTCTACAACCATCAGCTGTATTTTGCGGGCATCGCCTGCAAGGCTGGCCAGCCCCCCTTCAACCGCCTGACTGAGGCTATCATCACTACTTACGGCTCCATGCCGGCGTTCCGGCAGCTCCTGACCGAAGCGGCAGCCAGCATCATTGGTTCCGGCTGGGTCTGGCTGGTTGCCGAAGGCAGCAAGGGCATCCACATTGCCACTACGCCAAACAACGAGGTTGTGGATTTGCAGTCCGTCTCCCCAGTCCTGGTGCTGGACATGTGGGAGCACGCCTTCCTCACGGTGGATCACTTTGACAAGGCGTCCTATGTGGACACATGGTTCTCCTTAATCGACTGGGCAAAGGCAGAGCAACGCTATCTCGCCGCCCTCAAGGCTTCTACATAGCAAGGCAGGGCCGCCCGGATTCGGGGCGGCCCTGCCTGCTCAGCTCATTTTGATGATTTCCCGTTTCAACCGGTCAATGATCCGCTTCTCCAGGCGGGAAATGTAGGACTGGGAGATCCCAAGCCTGTCGGCTACCTCCTTTTGGGTCTGCTCCTTATTGCCGCATAGGCCAAAGCGCAGCACAATGATCTCCCTCTCCCGCTCTGACAGCTTGTCAATGGCCGCAGCGAGAAGCTGCCGGTCCACATCATCCTCAATGGGGCGCATAACGGTGTCTGCCTCAGTCCCCAGCACATCGCTGAGCAGGAGCTCGTTGCCATCCCAGTCCGTATTGAGCGGTTCATCCAGGCTGACTTCATTGCGCTGGGAGGCGTTCTTGCGCAGGTACATGAGAATTTCATTTTCTATACAGCGGCTGGCGTAGGTAGCCAGCTTGATATTCTTGTCTGTACGGTATGTATTGATGGCCTTGATGAGGCCAATGGCCCCGATGGAGATCAAATCCTCAATGTTGATACCCGTATTTTCAAACCGCCGGGCGATGTAGACCACCAGCCGCAGGTTCCGCTCGATCAGGGTCTGGCGGACATCCTCCTCCCCTGCGGCCAGGCGGGCGAGCAGGGCGGCCTCCTCCTCCCGGTTCAGAGGCGGCGGAAGGGTGTCGCTGCCCCCGATATACATGATCTTCCCCGGCCGGACCAGTCCCAGCCGGACCAGCAGGCGGCGAAGCGCCTCCCTCCATTTATGCAGCATGGCCGCCAACCTCCTTCCCTGTTTCCCCGCCCCACAGGGCGCTGTAACCGCCGCCGTCAGATACTGCTGTGGGCGACAGCGCCACTGTCAGGCCCTTCCACTCCCTGCCATCCAATGCGACCCGGTCCGCCCGGAAGCACAGCAGCAGCCCTCCGCTGACCCCGACCGCCTGATACGGGAGCAGCCGGAACCCGCTCCCAGCTCCCAGGCGCTCCAGGCACGCAGCCGCACCATCCCGTTCCAGGTGGGAGAGGATCCCCCGCTCCCGTGCCGGCCACAGCGGCTCCAGGGCGGCGCAGTGGACGGTCAGCACCGGACGGCCAGTGAGGCTGTCTGTCAGGGTGTGCCCAGTATCCAGCAGCGCGGCCAGCTGCGCCGACGCCCCCCGCCACTCCACCGTACACCGGCAAAGCTGGCCCGCCAGCTGATGGCGGGCACCCCCCCGGAATACCACAGATAGGACAAGGAAGCAGCACCCACCAGCCAGCAGGAACACACGCCAGTCCAAGGCGGCCAGCAGCTCCCGGCCTCCCCCGCTCTCCAACAGGCGGCCAGCGGCCACCAGGGTGCCGCCCATGGTACATGACAGCATAAAAAACAGTAAAAACTGCCGCAGGAATGCCTCCCGCCTTCCAAAGGCCAGCCACACCAGACCAGCAGCGGCGGCAAACTGCGGGAAAAAGGAGGCGGCGCAGTGCAGCCCCGGCAGGGCGCACAGCATACCATATGTACCACCTGCCAGCGAAGCCGCCAGGAGCCGTTTCGCCCGCACCGGCAGGCCGGAAAGCTGCGCGGTCACATACAGCGCCAGGGCATCTGTCATGCAGTTGAGCAGAAAGGCCATATCCAGATAGACGATCATCTCTGTCCTCCTCCTGCCAGGGTGGGCGCCCTGGCAGGAAATAGTATAGACCCTGTCCTGGGCGGGATTTTGTCGGAAGGGGGACAGGGCTGGGGGGATTTTTCTTCCCCCCGCCCCAAAGGGCAAAAAAGGGAGGGGTGAGGCCCCCTCCCTTCCCGCCGAGATGGAATTTTACAGGATAATGCAGATAAGGCCGCCGCTGCCCTCGTTGACAATCCGCTGGAGTGTTTCCTGGAATTTCAGACGCGCATCCATGGGCATCCGGTAGAGCTTCGCCTGCAAATCCTCGTTGACCAGCTCGTGGAAACTCCGCCCAAAGATGTTCGACTCCCAGATTTGGGTGGGGTCGCCGCTGAATTTCTCCATGAGGTAGTTCACCATGTCCTCGCTCTGCTTCTCATTGCCCACAATAGGCGACACCGTGGACTCAATGTCCACCTTGAACATGTGGATAGACGGCGCGCTGGCCCGCAGCTTGATGCCGTAACGCCCACCCTGGCGCATGACCTCCGGCTCCTCCAGCAGCAGCTCCTCCATGGTGGGCATGACAATGCCATACCCAGTCTCGTACACATTGTTGAGCGCATCGGACACCTTGTCAAACCGCGCCTTGACCCCCGCCAGCTCCGTCAGCAGCTCCATCAGATCCCCGTCGTCCGCCACCGTAAACCCGGATTGGCTGGAGAGGGTCTGATAAAACAGCTCCCGGGGCAGCTGCAGCTCCGCAGAGGCGACGCCGCGCCCTAAATCAATGGACAGCACACGGCTGAGGGAGATGTCCTCCTGCTCCCCCATCTCCTTGACCACCGGCTCCACCTCGCGGATGTGGGACATCCTGCCGCCCCCCTCCCGGATGACGCCATAGACCGCCTGCTTGATGGGGTGGTCCATGGGCAGTGCGTCCACCCAGGCGGGCAGGAAAATCCGCATCTCCCGCAGGGGGAATTCATACAGGATGCTCTTAATCATGTAGGTGATGGCATCCTCCGTCAGCTCCAGGCAGTTCACTGGCAGGCACTGCACCCCAAACCGGCTCTCAATATCCCGGCTGATGCTGGCTGCCCGGCTGCCATGGGGCTCCGTGGAATTGAGCAGGACAATAAACGGCTTCCCCAGCTCCTGGAGCTCCGTGATGACCCGCTCCTCCGCCTCCAGGTAGTCCTCACGGGGGATGTCAGTGATGGAGCCGTCTGTGGTGATGACAATCCCCACAGTGGAATGCTCCTGGATCACCTTCCGGGTGCCGATCTCCGCTGCCTCGGCCATGGGGATCTCATGATCCATCCAGGGGGTCATAACCATGCGGGGCACACCGTCCTCAAACTGCCCCATAGCCCCCCGGACCATGTAGCCCACACTGTCAATCAGGCGCACCGCGAAGGTTGCGCCCCCATCCAAGGATACATCCACCGCCTCCTCGGGCACAAACTTGGGCTCCGCCGTCATAATCGTCCGGCCGCTCCCGGACTGGGGCAGCTCGTCAATGGCCCGCTCCCGGCGGTAGACATTGTCGATGTTGGGGATGACGCAGGTCTCCATAAAGCGCTTGATAAAAGTACTCTTCCCTGTCCGCACCGGCCCCAGCACACCCACAAACAGGGATCCGCCGGTGCGCGTGGCAATATCCTGATAGAGATCTGTATGTATCATAGCTACCTCCCATTCGGTTATTCAATCATAAAGAGCCTGCTGCGGAGTAAACCTCCGGCCTGGGAGGTTTTGATACTCTTTGCTCCTACTTTATGAAGGCCTGGCCGGAAATATGACAGAGGCAGCCTGCGGCTTTGCGTTTCCTGTTACAGAATCTTTGCAACCAGGATATATTCGTCTGTGCGGCACTCCTCCACAAAGCCTGCGCGCCTGAAAAGCCCCAGGGCCGGGTTGTCCACCGCGATATTGTCCCGCAGTTCCCCCACCCCGTTGGCCTTGGCCGCGCCGCAGAGGAGCCGCAGCCCGGCGCTCCCATACCCCCGCCCCCGGCAGGGGGCAGCAACCAGGATATCACAGAGATATGCCTGGAACGTTTCGTCATAGTGGTAGGATGCCTCCCCTACCCATTCCATTGTCTCCGCATCACGGAGATAGCGGTAAAATCTCCTTCCGTCCCCAGACGCAACCCACCGCCCATACCAGTCCGCCCACCGCTCCCTGGGGAACGGGATCACACCGCCGTAAGCGTGGTTATAGGCCATTGTCTCCGGGTCGCCCAGCAGCTTCTGGCGGAAAGCCAGCTCCTCCAGCTCAGGGCGGTAGAATAAAATGGGTTCCATAGCCAGTCCCCTCTCGTTCCTGTAATAGTTGTACCAATATAGTACCCTCTGCCCTATTTGTCAAGAGGGCCCAGCCCTCCCAATCTGTCAGAAGGATAGAGGCCCCAGATGATGTTATCCGCATCATCTGGGGCCTCCTCTTGTCAAAAACCACTCTACGGGCAACCGCAAAAAGGTGTTGGGGTACCATCTGGAAGGCAGGGCGGCTGCCTACCGTGCCCGGGGGATTAGAAGCAGCCGGTCCGGCGTGATCTGTGTCTCATCATCGAGCTCATTGACCGCAAGGATCCCATTGCAGGTGGCACGGTACTGCTTGGCCACAGACCACAGGGTCTCCCCTTCCCCCAGCTTGCGCAGGATCAGGGACGGCGCAGGCTCCCGCCCCGGCTCCTCCTCCTCGGTCTCCCCGCCGCTGACGCAGACATAGCGCCGCCGGCTGGATGCCGTCACCGCGCACTCCAGGGGGAAACGCAGTTCAATCCCCTCAGGCATAATGTTGGCGATTACATCCCCATGGCAGGCGGCCTCGGCCTGGCAGTCCGGCGCCCCCTCCGGCAGTTCTGTGGGGATGGCGGCGGAAAACTCCCGGCGGACCGCACCCAGTACGTCGTTCTCATCCAGGTACAGGCATCTGGCCCACACAGGGATCTTCAGCTCCCCGCCGCTGAGCTGGGCCCCGCCGCAGCCAATCTCCATATCCACCACCGACTTGACTGCCACACCGGTCTCCAGCAGTTCCCGTACATTTTGGCGGCGGACACCGCACTGGCTGTCCTCACTCAGCTCCAGCTCCGCTGTCTGGCAGGCAACTGGGGCGGCAGTGCTGTAGAGATCCGCGATAAAGCTGACCTCCTCTTCCCGCCAGACTGTCACCCGCGTGCGCAGCATCAGCTCCAGGGTGAGTACATAGGCATCCTCCGGTGCGCTTTCACTGCCCGGACGGCACTCCACACTGAGCAGACGGTAGGCCGCCTCGCTCTCACAGTCCTCGTCAAAGCCGTTCCCCTCAATGATCTGGGAAAAGGGCAGCTCCTGCTGAAGGACGGCCAGCCGGCCGCCACCTTCCCGGTACAGGACAGAGACAGAGATCAGCCCCTTAACCACCAGCTTGCTGCCAATAAGCTTGCTGTCTGTTCCCTTGATGTCCACCCGCGTGGACAGGATCTCCTCCGCACCCCCCCGGCCTGGGGACAGGGGCAGCTCCTCGGTAAAGGTGAACTCCTTCTCCCGCACGCCTGCCGCTACCCTCGTGCGTTTCTGCTCGCTCAGCAGCTGGACGCCATCCCCCGTCTCCTCGTCCACGCCGGTGCAGACCGACAGGGACACATGGCGGCAGCCGCTGGGGTAGAGGACCAGGTTGGCCCGTGTCAGCACCTTCCTGGGGTTCAATACCCGGGTGTCAATGCTGTGGAGCTCACCGCGGATATCCAGGAATTCACATTCCGCGCCCCCCTGGCCCTCGCCGTAGCACTGGAAGGGGATCTGAAAATGGAGGGCCCGGGGGCCGTCCTCCTTTTCCGGTATGTACAGCACGGACACCTCCACCGAGCCGCTGGCAGAAAACCGCCCGTCGCCGGTCAGCTCCCGGTTGGTCAGACAGACCACCCCAGTGGTGTCTACAATCCGTGCAATGTCCCCGCAGCTGTCCGGCACGATATTCTCCCGCATGGCCTCACAGGAAAAGGGGGCAAAGTGGAGCGGCTCATAGTAGTCATGGCCGCTTTTTTTGAATTTCAATTCCATCGTTGGCGTCCTCCCTCAGTATGGTGTTCAAGCCCTCGTTGACTCCAGTCTATGAGAGGACGCGGCGAACTATGCCTACCCCGTGATCCCAAAGATCCTGCGCAGGATCCCGTTTAGAATTTTGGGCGACTTGATAACGACGATCTTCATGGGCGCCTCCTTCCTACTTGCGCATACAGCCGCAGCCGCAGCCGATCAGCAGAAATGCCACAAGGAACAGAAGGCACCCAGTGGGGAAGATGGCGGTGATCAAGATGCCCAGCCCCAGCGCCAGGGCACAGATACCCAGCCAATGATAGTTCCGCATTCGCATTCTCCTTCGCCTCCTCTTCGCTTGGGTACTACTATTATATACAGGCACGTTCCCGCCTGCGCCTGGCGAGGAGGCCACCCCTCCGTAAAATCCGCCCCTACAGCGCCACGATTATGGAGGAAATGCAAATAAATACCCCAATTTTTACATTTGATCTTGTAATTTCCATTATTTAGGGTTAATATAAAAAGAAGGACAGGAAGTGGTATAGCCAGTGTGTGTGATGTGATAGAAAGGTGGGCAGAATCATGTTTAGCATAGGAGACAAGGTGGCGCACCCCATGCATGGGGCGGGCGTCATCGACCGGATCGTGACAGAGTCTGTTGCGGGCGCTACACAGGATTATTATGTGTTCCGGATGCCGGTGGGCGGCCTTGTACTGAAAATCCCAACCGCCGCCAGCGCCGCTGTCGGCCTGCGGAATATCCTGGATCCCATCCATGCGGCAAAGCTGCTGGCCGATTTGGCCGCATTGGAAGTGGACAAGTTCACCGGCAGCTGGAATCAGCGCTATCGGGATAATATGCAGAAAATTAAAAGCGGAGACCTCTACCAGGTGGCCCAGGTGATCAAAAGCCTTATTAACCGGGACAATGAACGGGGCCTCTCCACCGGGGAGCGGAAGATGCTCCGCACCGCTAAGCAAATTTTGATCTCGGAGATGGTTCTATCCATGGAAGAGCCCTACCAGTTCATTGAAGATCAAGTCAACGAAGCTATGTCAGGAGGAGTCTCAGTATGAGCGGTCTGCTGTCCAAACTGTTCCGCCCGAAGCCTAAAGAGGAGCACCCGTTTTGCAGCGTTATCGTAGCCGCTGCCGGCTGCTCCAGCCGCATGGAGGGGGCAAACAAGCTGATGCTCCCTTTAGACGGTATCCCAGTGCTGGCCAGAACGCTGCTGGCCTTGGACGGGGCCATGCTGGTCGATGAGATCGTGGTGGCTGTCCGGGAGGAGGATCTGATCCCCACCGGGGATCTGTGCAAGACCTACGGCATCACCAAGCCGACAAAGATCGTCCGGGGCGGGCGCTCGCGGCTGGAGTCCGTCCTGGCGGCAAGCCTGGAGTGCCGGGAGGACGCAGCCTTCCTGGCCGTCCACGACGGGGCCAGGCCCCTGGCAGATCCGGAGCTCATCGACCGGGTGATTGCCCTGGCCCACAGCACCAACGCCGCCGCCCCCGCTGTGCCGGTCAAGGACACCATCAAAATTGTGCGGGAGAATGTGGTGGAACGCACCCCGGACCGGGACAGCCTCCGGGCTGTGCAGACCCCCCAGGCCTTTGACGCACAGCTGCTGCGGGCCGCCCTCCAGTCTGCCCAGACCTCCGGCATCGACGTGACCGACGACTGCTCCGCCGTGGAGCTGCTGGGCAAGGAGGTCTACCTCACCAACGGCTCCTATGAGAACATCAAGATCACCACGCCGGAGGACATGCTGCTGGCGGCCGAGCTGCTGCGGCGGCGGGAGGAGCTGCAATGAGCACACCGCGGATTGGCCAGGGCTACGATGTCCATCGCCTGGTGGACGGACGGCCGCTGGTACTGGGCGGCGTGACAGTCCCCTATGAGAAGGGGCTTCTCGGCCACTCCGATGCAGACGTGATCCTCCACGCGCTGATGGACGCCCTGCTGGGTGCGGCAGCCTTGGGCGACATTGGGCAGCATTTCCCTGACAACGACATGCGCTACAAGGGTGCGGACAGCCGGCTCCTACTGCGCCAAGTGGTCCAGCTTCTGACGGACCAGGGGTTCACCATCGGGAATGTAGATGTCACCCTGGTGGCCCAGAGGCCGAAGATCGCCCCCTTTATCCCCTGCATACGGGAAAACATTGCCGCTGACCTGCAAACTGGCCTGGATGCGGTCAATGTCAAGGCGACCACCGAGGAGCACCTGGGCTTTACCGGCTCCGGCGAGGGAATGGCCGCCCAGGCTGTGGCGCTGATCTTCCGCTGAGTGCTGGAAGCTTGGTTCCTTCTCCAGTACGCGGCCAAGCCGGACGGGTTAGCGCGCCTCGACCACGCCACCCTTTTCGGCTGGCCGGTGGGCTATTTTGTGGCGGACTTCGTGGAGCTGTCCGCCCTTTTGATGGCCCTGCTGGCAGCCTGGTCTATTGAGCAGAGCTTCTCTAGATCGGTCCGCTATTTCCCCACTGCTGTCCATGCTGCCGGGGCCCTGGTGCTGGTACTGGAATCCAGCATCCTGCTCAACGGTGTGGATCTATCCAGCCATGCCCCCGCCGGGACAATGGCCAGATTCCTTGCCGGAAGCCTCCCCGCCTACCTGCTGGCCGCAGCGCTGGCGGCATGGTTTTGGTGGATCATCCGGGCAGCACAGAAACAGGTGTGACGATGGATGCACAATTGAAAAAGGGTGTTTTGGAGCTGTGCCTGCTCCAGTGTATCAACGGCGGACCCCAATATGGTTACGACATCATCCAGCAGATGCATACCCACTTCCCAGACGTGACAGAGAGCACCTTTTACGCTATCCTGCGCCGCCTGCACAAGGAGGGCGCGGCGGATACCTTCCAAGGCAGTGTCTCCAACGGCCCTGTGCGAAAATATTACCATCTGACGGATAGAGGCCGGGAACGGCTGGCACAGATGACAGCAGACTGGCAGCACCTGCAAGAGATCCTCCGGCAATTGGGGATTGAATGAAGAACAGGGCGCGGGAAAGAATCCCGCGCCCTGTTTCCGTCAGTTCCTTCCCTCGTAATACGCCTTGGCGGCCTTCGCAAAAAAGCTCGCACACCCCGGCGCAATGGCCTCGTAGTAGTCTGTGAACCGCGGATCCTGACCGTACATCTCTACCAGAGCAATGTGGGCCTGGGGCGTAACTGCCTCCGGCTTCCAAAAATGCCGCAGCCACTGGCCGTGGAGACGGACAGCCTCCTGCGCATCCACTCCCGTCGGGTCGTCCAACGCAGCGGCCCGCCGGAGAGCCGCCTGATATCCCTCCTCCTCTGCCTTCATCTGATTCCACGCCTCCTCTGTCATACCGGCAACACGGGCCGCATAGCTATCCGCCGCCTCGCTGCCATATTTCTCCCGGATCTCCCGGCCATAGGCCGCCTCGTTCTCCCGGACTACCTGCTGTTTCATGCGCTCAAATCGTTCCTTGCCGCTCATATGTGAGCCTCCTTCCATTTCCTCCAGCATGCGGCGGACCACGTGGATGAGCTCCTCCACCTCCCGCCGCCGCTCCAGTAGGTATTCCAAATGTTCCCGCAGTACACCAGCCTGGTCCATGCCCGGCGTATCCAGGATGTGCCGGATACTCTCCAGCGGAACCCCCATTGCCCGATAGAGCAGGATCTGCTCCAGCCTGTCCACCTCCTGGGGCCCATAGAGGCGGTAGTCGTTCCCTGCATCGCGGGCCGGGCGCAGAAGGCCGATGGCATCGTAATAGCGCAAGGCGCGGGGTGTCAGCCCAGTTAACTGCGCCAGCTCCCTGACGGTATACATCCAGATCACCTCCTGTGGAAAAGAATAGCCTATGACGCAGCGTCAATGTCAAGTGTTTTTTCTATTTTTCCTGTATTTTCTCAAAACGCCCCTGTGAGAGGGCCTCCCGATCCATAGGAAACAGGCCATCCTCTGTCAAGCAATATAACTTGTCACATACTTCTGCCAGGAACTTCCGGTCGTGCGACACGCTGATGATGGTCCCTCCGTAATCCCGCAGGGCCTGGCGAACCCGCGGCCCGGACATAGGCGAAAAATTCCGGGTGGGCTCGTCTAAAAGCATCACATTTGTCCCCTCCAACACCATCTTTGCCAGCAGCAGCTTGGCCTTCTGTCCGCCGGACAACTCCCGAATCGGGTGTACCATCTCCTGACGGGCGTAACGGAGGCTGCCCAAATAGGTCCGGGCCTTCGTCTCCGTAGCAGTATCCCCCTCCGGGGCCAGGAACTGAAGGGGCGTCTGATCCAACGGCAGGGCCTCGGCGTAGTCCTGGGACATATAGCCTGCCCGGAGATCCCGGCGGATGCGCAGCTCCTCCCAAATCCCCCGCAGCAGGGTGGTTTTCCCCGTGCCATTGGGCCCCAGAATGCCTACCTTCTCCCCGCCTGAGATGTGCAGGCGCAGGTTGTTTGCCAGAAGCCGCTCCCCAATCCGCAATTCATCCTGGTGCAGATCCAGCACGGTCTTTCCTGCCGGAAGCCGGACTTCCTCCGGAAAACGCAGGAACACGGCCATTTCCACCTCCGGGAGCTTCGTCATCTGCTCCGCCTCCCGCTCAAACCGGCGGCCCATGGATTGCACCGCGTGCATCTTCTTTTTCAGAAGGCGGGCTGTACTGGGATCCTGCCGGGAGACTACATTCTGGGCGTGCTCCACGCTCTGCTGGATCCGGCGGTACTTCTCCATTTTCTTCTCATACTCCTCCTTCTCCTTCCGCGCCTGCCGGTCCTGGGCGGCAATCCCCGCATCCCTCCGCTGGCGGTAGGTCTGGTAGTCCAGGCGATGGCTCGTACATCGGGGCGGCTTCCCCTCCCGAGGATGCTCAATGTGCAGCACAATCGTGGCTGTACGCTCAATCAGCGTCTCATCATGGGAAATGTAAAGGATAATCCCTTGATAGCTGTTGATGAACCCCTCCAGCCAAACCAACGTCTGCAAATCCACATCGCTGGATGGCTCATCCAGCAGCAGTACGGCTGGGCTGCTGAACAGCAGGCGGCCAAGCTGAAGCTTGATCCTCTCCCCACCAGAGAGGGTGTACACCGGCCGGCTGCTGTAAAACTCCTCCACCGGAAACCGGAGCTGCCGGGCAATCTCTCCCAACTCCCTGGGTGTTAGCTCATAGAAGGCCGGCGATGCGGCGCAGAAGTCGAGGATACTCCCCTCCTTCTCCTCCTCCCCCAGCTCCTGGGCCAGGTAGCCTACAGGCCCGGGATTCCCTGCCAGCTCCCCACTCCACTGGCAGTAGCTTTCAATGCGCTGCGGGTTTTCGATCCACTGGAGCAGGGTGGATTTCCCGTTGCCCTCCTCCCCGATCAGGGCGGCCTTGTCGCCGTCGTTGAGTACAAAGGAAAAATCCTCTACCAAGGTCCGCAAATCCTTTTGGTGGGTCAATGTCAGATGGTTAATTTGCAACATAGTTAAATATCCCCCTTCCGTCTGCCCTGGGGCAGCAAAAAACTGCTTCCGGACATGCCGAAAGCAGCGGAGAACGCGGCAGGGCGCACCGAAGCGAGACGCTCCGGCCAAAAAGGCCCGGCATCCTCTGACTTTCGGCAACAGGAACCGGCACACGCCCCTGCGTGTACCCCGGAATACTCCTGTAACACGAAAATCAGATTATCCGCGCATTTTTTCACCCTTTCGCATATAAAAGTCATCCTTAGTATACCAGATCCCCCGGCAATGTACAGTTACAATTTTGTTACAGATGGATTTGTATAGTTTCTCCCGCCGCTGGGCATCATAAGACGGAGTGACCAATGGAAAGGAGGAGGCAGATGAAAGAGTACGAGGTAATCCGGGAAGAATTTGTCCCCTGCTCTGGGGATCAGAGGCCAAACACCTGTGAGATCCTGGCACTGGAGCTGGAGGATCCGGCCATGTACGTGCAGGAGCGGTACATGCGCGAGCGTTCGGTTGAATACCTCACTACAGAACGGGATGGCAACCCCGTCATCGAAGCCCTTCTGGAGGGCGGACGGAAGCACCGCTATACGTTTACCGAAATCTGAAACAGCGGGGACCGGTCTGCACCGGTTCCCGCTGGCCTTTTTGCCCCTTGTGTATGTAATGGAGGGATCCTACGCCCCGCAGGTCAACGCCAAGTACACCCCATAGACCGCCAGCAGCGCCAGGCCCTGCCATCTCCGGAAGCGCGCGGAGAGCATGGCTGGAATGACCGCAATCCCTCCCACCAGCAGGCAGGCCGGGAGGTCGATCTGCGCGGAGGTTGGGGAAACCGGCAGAGGTTCTCCGGCAATCAAGCCGCTGAGAGGGAGGATCAAGGTCAGATCCAAGATATTTGCCCCCAGGATATTCCCCACAGACAGGGCCGATTGCTTTTTGGCTATCGCTGTAACGGTAGTGACCAGCTCCGGCAAGGAGGTCCCCACTGCCACTACGGTAACGCCGATGATCCGCTCAGACACCCCCACCAGCTGTGCCAGGGCGCTGCCGCTGTCCACCAGCAGATCCGCCCCCAAGATGACGCCTATCGCCCCAATCGTGAACTTTGCGCAGTGAAAGAGGACTTCCCGTTTGGCTGGCGGAGCACGAAACAGCCCCAGATCCCCCACACCGCCGCAGCGCATGGATTGCCGGGCAGCACGCAGGTTTTCAAAGAGGAAGGCCCCAAATACAGCCAGCAGGGCCAGAGACAGCACCATCCCCACCCTCCCCTGCCGCCCACCAGACACAATCGTCCCAGCGGCAGCCAGCATCAGCAGGGACTTTACCAGGTAGTCCCCCCGCCGGATTTTGACCGGCATACAGATGACGGAAATCGCCATGATGAGGCCCAGATTGGCTGTGACGCTGCCAACAGCATTCCCAATTGCCATATCTGTTTTCCCTTGGACTGCCGCCATTACTGACACCAGCATCTCCGGCAGTGTGGTAGCCAGACTCACTATGGTGGCCCCCACAATCAGCTTGGGAATCCCGCTGGCCTCGGCAATCCAGGAGGCCGCATCTACAAAATAGTCGCCCCCCTTGACAATCAGGATTATACCGGCCAGAAAAATGGCCAGCATCAGCGCAAGCTCCATATTTTCCACTTCCCTTCCCATATCACACACGTCTGCCGCTACTGTACCATGCCTGCCCGGGGGAAGTTCCGGCTATTTTGTCGGCAAGGACAAATTTTTTGGACAGAACCGGCCCAGCACCCCTGCGAATAGAGTAGACATTTGCAGGCTGGTGCGGTATACTGGGCAACAGGGTGGAAGGCAGGTGAACTGTGCGATGAAACATGAGCTACACTGCCTCCACTGTGGTGGGGAAGATGGTTTCTTCCTACATAGAGGATATCCGGCTGGGCAAAACCAGTTTCCTTCTGGTCCTCTGGCCTAGGGCATGTTTGAAAACTGTCAAAACGCCCAAATGGCCGGATCCATCCGGGCCGGTGTTTACTGCTGTAGGAACTGCGGAAAACTGGAGTTTTTTGCCATAGACGGTGTGGAACAGTCCTCCCCTCTACCCCAGGTCAGCTGCCCCGCCTGTGGGCGGCAGCACGACTTTATCTACCCCCGCTGCCCCTTTTACGGGCACGAATCCTAATACATCGGAGGTTTCCTATGGCCTATACGGAACCAGCCTATGCCAAATTGAATCTCACCCTGGATATCCTGGGCCGGCGGGACGACGGCTATCACGACATGCGCATGGTCATGCAATCCATTGATCTCCAGGATCTCGTGTCTGTCTCCCTCCAAGAAGAACCCGGCCTCACCCTGACTACCAACCTGCCCTACCTCCCCCGGGACGGCAGCAACATTGCCATCAAAGCGGCAACCCAATTTTTTAGGGATACCGGCCTCCCTCTCCCCGGCCTATCCATCGATATCCAAAAAAATATCCCTGTTTGTGCAGGCATGGCTGGTGGCAGCAGCGATGGCGCAGCCGTCCTGCGGCTTCTGCGGCAGCTCTGCCTGCCGGAGCTCCCACAGGGGCAGCTGGAGGAGACCGGCGGCAGGGTGGGCAGTGATATCCCCTACTGCGTCCGCGGCGGTACAGCCCTGGCCGAGGGCAGGGGCGAGATACTCACTAGCCTCCCCCCCCTGCCCCCCTGCTGGATCGCTGTGTGCAAGCCCCCCTGCTCCGTCTCCACACCGGAGCTGTTCGCACAGGTGCGCGTCAAACGCCTGCGCTGCCATCCAGACACCGCTGGTATGCTGGAGGCCCTCTCCAGCGGGGATCTGGATGGCATCGCCCACCGGCTATACAACGTCTTTGAAGACGTCCTCCCCAGGCGCTATGCCCAAGTCTTTGAAATCAAAGCCGCCCTGCTGAATCTGGGCGCTATGGCTGCCTCTATGACTGGCAGCGGCCCCACAGTATTCGGCCTATTCCCTGAGCGTGAGCCTGCTGCCCAAGCTGTCCAGATCCTATCCGAGAAGTTCCCTGCGGCGTTCCTTTGCCGCCCAACCCCCAGCTGCTTTCCCCCGCACCCCTGATATGATTTTTTAATTTATCCTGATTTGACACCTTATTCCCATCCTAACATGCCTACCTATCTTTTTTGGAGGTTCCACAAGTGGCTGATCTCGTTTTAAAAATCGATGAACTGCTCCATAAGCCCTGCTACCTGATTGATATGTTCCCACGTACTGTTCCAGCGAAGCCAGATAAGAGGTATTTTTCAGTAGAAGAGTATTTCCAAAAAAACCGCAGGGAGTTGAATGGGAAATTCTGCCGTCTATTACTCAAATTATATTGCTATTACGATTTTTGGGTCTCAGCCGGAGAAAACTCCGCAGAAAATCCAGATCCAGGCCTGCTCACCGAATGGATCTGTCATTGTTTTGAGAGGGAATGGCGGGAGTGGGATGATATGCAGATCATCCTGCCTGAATGCAACGCCATGGTAACTCTGGATAGTGATGATCTCTATATGATCCTGTATCATCCTGACCAGCAGTTGAAGGAGCTCATATCCCAATTAGCCGGAGCAGAAGGGCTCTTCTTTTATAAAGCACCAGAAGCATAGAGAAAATGTATCTATTTTTTAATCGCCTCTCTTGTAGCATCAAAATAGATTCGGTAAAATTTGGCAAAGGAACAAACTGAACTTGCGAGATGTGGATATGAAAAAGATCGTATTGATTTTGGGAACTATCTTCTTGATTTTAACATTGATAGGTGGTGGATATGTCCTTATCAATCAGGGGCAAGTGAGTGCGGGTTATGCAGCTATTCCTGCACTATGGACTATGATATGTTTTGGATACTATCAGCGTAAGAAGAACGATTGACTGTCAAGTGGGGGATTCCACCCAAAAGCGAAATTCCCTGATGAGCTGATTTTGACTGGACTTTTGCATTTTCAACACGGCTCATGGAAGCAACCATTGACCGGCTGCAAAGCTGGCAGCAATACATCCTCGATAAAGTCTACACGGTCGAATACAGTTGGCTTGAAATATGAGGAAACCGCAGCGACGGTCTTCCTGTTCGGGTCTACATAGATCACATTGCCGCTGTTTCCGATGGCGGCATAAATGCTTTTCTCCGGATGCACGATCCACCAGAGATAGCCATAGGACATCCCTTGAAATCCATCGCCCATCACCGCTTTTGGGACGAGCATTTCTTTAATCCAGTTTGAGGACACAATCTGTTCCCCATCCTGAACACCGTTCTGGAGACAAAGCTGTCCAATCTTTGCCATATCAGCGGCGCTCATGCACAAGCCATAGCCGGGCGTACCAAGCCCTTGCGGGTCGGAGAACCATACATTTTTTCTCGGCAGCTTGTCCATCGTGAACTTCTTATGCTCTGCCGCCGTCTCAGCATAATAATTTTTGTATTCCTGTATTCCAAGGGGGTCGAACAGGTATTGGTTTGCAAAGTCTACGGTCTTCATGCCCGTCGCCTTGTAAAGGATGCCGGAAAGAATGTGCAGGCAGACTGTCCGGTAAGCAAATTCCCCGGTGATACCTCTTCTTCCCCCGAGGAAGTCCAGAGAAGCCGCCGTCCAGTCCTCGCTGGTACATACCTTCGTCCACGGGTCGCCATGTCCTTTATATGGTGCGCGCATGGTCAGAAGATGTTTGATGGTCACGTCATAAATCGTTTTTTCGCCGCGTTTGATGGGGTATTCCGGAAAGTAGGATAGCACACTATCATCCACACTGCCAAGCATTCCCTGATCAATGGCAATTCCCACAAGCAGAGACATAATACTTTTTGTAGCGGACATAATGTGTGTGCAGTCTGTCCTTTGATAGCCGTTCCATTCTGCGGAATAGATCTCGTTCCCATTTTGCAGGACGCTGATCTGACAGATATTGGGCTGTTCATCTTGTATGTATTGATACAGTTCTTTACGATTCATCACAGTTCTCCTTCAATCTGCTTCCTGGCAGGTGCAAAGCTTTCGGCAGCCAGTAAATAAAAAATGCCATGTTTTTCATTTTTGCTACACCATTTGTCGAATTGATATGAGCAAAGTATACCAGCGTTACAAATGACTTTCAACCTCTTATTGATACGTGCTGATAGCAGTACAAGCAATGCACCGGCATATACCCGGTGCCGCTTGTTGGGGGCTGCTATATATACCGGCAGGGGAAGCTGATAGCGGAGCCGTCCCTTCCCGGAGAACGCACGATGGCCACAGGCCATACCACCACTCCGCTTGCGGGTGGGTGAGTACATGCATCCTTAGCCAGGAGCCTATAAAGAAAGAGTGTCCAGGTCATCCCCGGATGCGCCCGCTTTGGTTCCCTCCTGCTGGCTGATCACCGCCTTTCAGTCTGTGTTATTCTGCCACAAAGAATCGGCAACCCTGTAATGTAGCAGGTGGTGAAACCACCTGCTACATTACAGCTCAATTGGGGTATTTTGGTAGAACAACGCGAAAGGTAAATGGGAGCAAATTTTTCTTTTCCTGCCTGTCATTGGAACCCTCACCATGCATAAGGGAAGGTACAAGGGAAAAAATACGGGTGTAAGGCTTATGACGGGCTTTTCAAAAAAGAAGGAGGTACGAGGATATGGTTTTGGATCGGATCGCATTAATCCTGGTAATCATCGGCGCACTGAACTGGGGGCTGATCGGGCTGTTCGGGCTGGATCTGGTGGCGTTTTTCTGCGGCGGCCAGATGGCGGTCATTTCCCGGATTATCTACTCCCTGGTGGGGTTGGCGGGCCTGTGGTGTGTCTCCCTGCTGTTCCGGGAACGGCTGCCGGAAGAAGCGGCTGCCTGAGCTGCACACGGTACGCGCTAAATCCCGCCCGCCTGTCCGGAATGCGGGTCGGATTTTGATATATGAAGGAGGGCGCGGCATTCCCGCGCCCTCCCTTTTGTGTTTCTATATAAGAATAAGCGCCCGGATGATCTGCCATCCGGGCGCTTGAATCATTTCTAAAACCGCCTATCCCCCCAGGTACGCCTTACGCACCTGGTCGCTGGCCATGAGCTCCGCACCCGTACCGCTCAGGGAGATACGCCCTGTCTCCAGGACATAGGCCCTGTCGGCCACAGAGAGGGCAGCCTGGGCGTTCTGCTCCACCAGGAGGATCGTGGTACCAGCGGCGTGGAGCTCCTTGATGATATCGAAAATCTGCTCCACCAGGATGGGCGCCAGGCCCATGGAGGGCTCATCCAACATCAGGAGCTTCGGGTTGGACATGAGCGCACGCCCCATTGCCAGCATCTGCTGCTCACCGCCAGAGAGGGTGCCAGCCACTTGGCGGCGGCGCTCCTCCAGACGGGGGAAGCGCTTGTACACGTCTGCAATGCCGGGGGCAATGGTGGAATTGGGCTGGGTGTAGGCCCCCATCTCCAGGTTCTCCTCTACCGTCATTTGCAGGAAGACCCGCCGCCCCTCCGGGACCTGGGCCAAGCCGCGCTCCACCACCTTGTGGGGGGCTGCGCCCTTGAGGTCCTGGTCCATGAACTGTACCGAACCCGTCCGTGGATGCAGCAGGCCGGACACCGTATTCAGCACCGTGGACTTACCCGCGCCGTTGGCGCCGATCAGGGTGACGATCTCCCCTTCATTGACCTCAAAGGAGACGCCTTTGACCGCGTGAATACTGCCGTAGTACACATGGATATCGTTTACCTTCAGCATCGCCATGCCTTACGCCTCCTTCTGCTTGCCCAGATACGCCTCAATGACGGCTGGATTGGCTTGGATATCATCGGGCGTGCCCTTGGCAATAATCCTGCCGAAGTTGAGCACACAGATGCCCTCACATACGCCCATGACCAAGTTCATATCGTGCTCAATGAGCATGATGGCGATCTGGAAGGTATCCCGGATCTTGCGGATATTGTTCATCAGCTCCGCCGTCTCCGACGGGTTCATGCCCGCCGCCGGCTCATCCAGCAACAGCAGGCTGGGCTGGGTCGCCAAGGCGCGGACAATCTCCAGCCGCCGCTGGGCCCCATAGGGCAGGGAGCCCGCCTGATAGCCCGCCATATCCTGCATATCAAAGATGGACAACAGCTCCAAAGCCTTCTCATGGGCCTCCCGCTCCTTCTTCCAATAGGACGGCAGGCGCAGGATACCGGACAGGGCGCTGTATTTGGTGTGCTCATGGAGCCCCACCTTCACATTGTCCTCCACGGACATGTTGTTGAACAGCCGGATATTCTGGAAGGTCCGGGCCACTCCCATATGGTTAACCTGGATGGTGCTTTTGCCCGCAGTATCCCGGCCGTCGACCATGACAGTCCCCCGGGTGGGCTGGTATACCTTGGTCAGCAGGTTGAACACCGTGGTCTTCCCTGCCCCGTTGGGCCCGATGAGGCCCGCAATCTCTGTGCGGCCAATCGCCATGTTGAAATCGTCTACCGCCGTGAGCCCACCGAAATCAATGCCGAGGTGGCGGCACTCCAAAATGGGCCGTTTATCCACGTCCCGCTCGGGGATGATGTTGGTGCTGGGCACCGGCACCAGCTTAGGCTTGGGATAGCTGCTTTTATTCTCACTCATTGACCAACGCCCTCCTTTTTCTTCTTTTTCCGGAACCGGGCGTTGACAAAGTCCTGCACGGCCGGGCTGTTGGTTGCCAGCATCACCAGGATCATCACTACCGCATACACCAGCATCCGGTAGTCCGCCAGCCCGCGCATGGCGGGGGTCTCCGGCAGGACGGTGAGGAAGGTGGCCGCCAGGATGGAGCCCCACATTTTCCCCTGCCCACCCAGTACCACGAACACAAGGATGAGGATGGAGGTGTTAAAGTCGAACTTGTTGGCGGTGATGGTGTTCTGCCCCAGGGCAAACAGCGTGCCCGCCGCCCCCGCCATGGCGGCAGAGATGACAAAGGCCATCAGCTTGTACTTCGTCACTGGAATGCCCACGCTTTCAGCGGCAATCCGGTTGTCCCGCAGCGCCATGATGGCCCGCCCTGCCCGGCTGCCCACCAAGTGGAAGATCACCACCAGGATCAGCATCACCAGGATGAAGCCCGCAGTAAAGGACGAAATTTTCTGAATCCCGTTGATGCCCATGGGGCCGTTGAGGATCATGCGCCCGCCCTCGCCCAGGGCCATCGTGTTGTTGAGGAAGTCGGCGTGGAGCCCCTTGCTGTCCATGCCGATATAGAGGTTTTCCACGATGGATTTGATAATCTGCCCAAAGGCCAGGGTGACAATGGCCAGGTAGTCGCCATTGAGCCGCAGCACCGGGATGCCCACCAGCACCCCTACCAGGGCGGCAAACAGGGCCCCTGTAAGCATGGCACAGGCCAGCCGCAGGCCGTCAGACCCGATAGGCAGCACCGCAGCGGCCACCGCCCCCGCAAAGGCCCCCACGCTCATAAATCCGCCGTGGCCCAGGCTCAGATCGCCCAGCACACCTACTGTCAGGTTCAGGCTCAGCGCCATTGCCACATAGGCACAGATGGGCACCAGCTGGCCCCGCATGGTGGAGGAGAGCATCCCCATATTGCCCAGCAGCTGCAAGACAAGGTACGCAGCAATGACCATGCCGTAGGTGGCATAGTTGACCCGGCTGGCCTTATTCAAATGAATTTTCTTCATACACCCTCCTTACACTTTCTCCCGCACCTGCTTGCCCAGCAGGCCGGTAGGCCTCACCAGCAGCACCACGATCAGCACCGCAAAGACGATGGCGTTGGAGAGCTGGGTGGAGATGTACGCACTGGCAAAAATCTCAATCATGCCCAACAGCACGCCCCCCAGCAGCGCACCGGGGATGGAACCGATGCCGCCGAATACGGCGGCGGTAAACGCCTTGATGCCAGGCATGGTGCCGGTGGTAGGGGTCAGGTTGGGGTATGCCGAGCAGAAGAGCACCCCGGCGATGGCCGCCAAGGCCGAACCGATCGCAAAGGTCATAGAGATGGTGGCGTTGACATTGATGCCCATCAGCTGGGCGGCGGCCTTATCCTCAGAGCAGGCCCGCATGGCCTTGCCCATCTTGGTCCGGCCGGTAAACCAAGTCAGCACCAGCATAATCACCACACAGGCCAGAACCGTGGCAATCGCGGCCATGGTGATTTTCAGCTCCCCGCCGAACAGCGCAATGGGCGCATTGGAAAAGAGGGAGGGGAACATTTTAATATTAGAGGACCACAGCAGCTGGGCCCCGTTTTGCAGGAAATAGCTTACACCGATGGCAGTAATCAGCACCGCCAGGGAGGTCGCCTGCCGCAAGGGCTTATAGGCCAGCCGTTCAATCACGATACCCAGGGCAGTACATACCACCATGGCAAGCAGCACACCCACCAGGGGCGGCAGGCTGAAGGAGGAAACGGCAAAAAAGCAGATGTACGCACCCACCATGATGACGTCGCCATGGGCAAAGTTGAGCATCTTCGCGATGCCGTAGACCATGGTATAGCCCAGGGCGATGATGGCATAGACACTGCCCAGGCTGATGCCATTAATCAAATGGTTGAGAAAAATCAGCAAAAAGACACACCTCGTTTTCTGTATGGTTCAGGCCCATCGGAAGTCCGCCGGGCGCGGGCCGGGGGATTTCCGACAAGCCTGACGCGGGGCTGCTGGGAAAATGCAGAAGGGAGAGGGCTGCCGGGCTGCCGCCCAGCCAAAGACTGGACGGACAGCCCCTCCGGCAGTCCTCTCGGGCAATCTGGAAAATAGGGGTTAGTCCATACCTACGTAAGCACCATCCTGGATGTACATGCCCTTGGGGGTCTTGGAGACCGCGCCGGTATCAGCCCAGGTCATGGACTCGCCAGTCAGGCCATCAAAGGTCATGGTGGTGAAGTTGTCAATCAGAATGTCGCACAGGTCGCTGGCGCTGGTGTCGGCGGAGACAACCTCGCCCTGCAGGGCGTTGTAGATGGCATACACGCAGTCATAGGCGTCGGCGGCAAACTGGTTGGGGATGTCGCCGTACTTCTCCTGGTACTTCTTGACAAAGCTCTTGGTGGCCTCGTCCTCAGCGTCGGCATTGAAGGGGGTCAGCAGCATGACGCCCTCGGCCAGGGAGGTATCAAAGCCCTTCACGGAGAGGATCCCGTCCATGCCATCCACGCCGAAGTACTTGGGGTTGTAGCCGGCAGCGTTGGCCTGGGTGAGGATCAGGGCGTTGGCTTCATAGTAGGTGGGCAGATAGACCAGATCCGCACCGTTGTTCTTCGCGTCGGCAATCTGGACGGAGAAATCGGTCTGGCTGTCGGTGGTAAAGGTGGTAGTGGAGACGATCTCCAGGCCCAGCTCGGCGGCCTTGGCGGCAAAGCTGTTGTAGATCCCGGTGGAGTAGATGTCGTCATTCTTATAGATGACGGCAATCTTGCTGCCCAGGCCGTTGTCCTTGATGTACTGGGCGGAGGCGCTGCCCTGGTTGGGGTCGACGAAGCACATCTGGAAGACATTGTCCCGGCGGTTGATGTCCACAGTGCCGGTCAAGGGGTTCGCCACGCCGCCGATGACATCGGTGGAGGAAGCGGAGGGGGTCAGGTAGAACATGTGGTCAGCGTTGCTCTCCGCAGCGGTGGCTGCGCCCGGGCCGGAGGTGACGGAGCCCAGGAACACCTGCATCCCCCAGTCCTTGAGGGTGTTGTAGGCGTTGACGGACTTCTCAGGGTCGTGGGCATCGTCCTCATAGCGCAGGTCGATCTGGAGGCCGCCCAGGGCATTGATCTCCTCGGCGGCGATCTCTGCGCCGCCCTTGGCTGCGTTGCCATAGATGGCCGCACCGCCGGTCAGGGGGCCCACCCCACCGATCTTAATGGTGGCCGCGCCGCTGCCGGAGGGCTGGCTGCCGCCGTCGCTGGGGGATTTGCCCTGGTTGTTGCCGCCGCAGGCCACAAGGCCCATGGTCATCACAACCGCCAGAAGCATAGCAAGAAACTTCTTCATACTGCATGACTCCTTTTCATAACGATATCCCTTCATCTATGATGCGCCTGTGCCGGCCGCTGGAGACGCTCTGCCCCTCCCGAAGCAGCCGTGCCCGCTTTTCACGCCCCGCAGATGGTAGGTACATGATAAAACCTAATCCTCTAAAAGTCAACTGTCATTCTATACACAAATTGTTCACGATTTGTCCCCTGGTTTTATCGCCATTTCACACAAAATACCAGGTTTTTTCCCTCCAACTCACCCAGCTGCACGGATTTTTCTTCCATATCCTACCGCTTTATATATGAAATAATCTCATGCATATGCAAGGATTGGTCATGGACTCTGGAAAACATAGGTTGACAACTGTAGAGCCCCATGGTATATTTAATTAAGTCTACATATGTGAACCAGCGGTGCAGCGCGCCGCAGGAAGGAGGAGAACCATGTCCCACGATCAGATTTCCCTCTCCGCCGGTGAGTGGCAGGTCATGGAACGCCTATGGGAGCGATCCCCCCGGACATTGATGGAGCTCGTCCGGGAGCTGTCCCCTGCCACTGGCTGGCATAAATCCACCATCGTCACCATGGTGGGACGGCTGGAGGCAAAGGGCGCCCTCACCTACCAGGAGGGCGGACGGGCCCGCCTCTACAGCCCCACCATCTCCCGGGATCAGGCGGCTTTGCAGGAGACAGAGTCCCTGCTGCGCCGGATTTACCGGGGCAGCGTAGGGACCATGGTGAACACACTGGCGGATGGCAGAGGCTTAAGTGAGGAAGATCTGGACGAGCTGGCCGCCATTCTGGAAAAAGCGAGGAGGGAGCGGAAATGAAGGAGATCCTCCTCACCTCCTCCGTGCTGATCCTGGCGCTGGCCCTGCTGCGGCGCTTGCTGCGGGGCCGGATCAGCCCTACGCTGCAATATGCGCTGTGGCTGCTGGTTGCGGCACGGCTGCTGATCCCAGGCACCCTGTTCCCCTCGCCAGTCAGTGTGGTGGGGGCCGCCGGCAACCTGCAAACCGCCCTCCATACGGCCGTCTCTGACTGGCAGGCCTCCAACACACCCCCCTCCGGCGTCGCGTTGGAGGATCCGGCTGGCACACCAACGGCAGCGCCGCTGCCGGAAACTGCCGCCCCCCTCCCCATTGATGCCATGCCCGCCAGACAGGCTGTCCCCTGGCCCATCCTGATCTGGGGGATTGGCGCTGGCCTGACCGGGGCGGCACTGGCTGTGTCCAACCTCCTGTTCGCCATCCGCCTGCACAAAAAGCGGCGGCGGATGTACCTGCCACCGGAATCCGGACGCCTGCCCGTGTATCTGGTGGAGGGCCTGCCCTCCCCGTGCCTGTTCGGCTTGCTGCACCCCGCTGTCTATCTGAATGAGATGGCGCTGGGGGCGGACTGCTTTACGCACATCCTGGTCCATGAGCAGACCCATTTCCGCCATGGGGACCATCTATGGGCCATCCTGCGGGGCGTCTGCCTGGCGGCCTACTGGTTCAACCCCCTGGTTTGGCTGGCGGCGGTACTGAGCCGCCGGGACTGTGAGCTGGCCTGTGATGACGGCGCAATCCGCCGCCTGGGGGAGGAAAAACGGCTGGACTACGGCGCGACGCTGCTGCGTATGGTACCGGCAGGCCGCTCCCCTGCGGATCTGCTGCGCGCCGCTACTACCATGACGGCCGGAAAGCGTACCATGAAGGAGCGCATTGCACTCATTGCCCACCGGCCGCAGATGCTGCGGCTGACCCTGGCCGCTGTGGCCCTAGCTACCTGCGGCCTGGTGGCCGTCACCTTTGGCGGCAGGGCTGCGGCTGCTTCGCCTGACCTTATCCCTCCCTCCAGTAATGGGGATGAACGGGCAGAGATGGAAGCTCCTGTGGGGCCGCCGGATAACCCGGAGCCCTCCCCCACCACCCCACCGGCTGGCCCTGTGCTGCTAAAAAACACCAGCTACCTCCATCCCAGCGGCCTCTTTTCCCTGTCGATCCCAGAGGGCTGGCTGGAGGAGGTCGTCTGCGTCCAGACAGAGGACGGAACCGCCTTCTACGACACAGAACGCTATCAGCCGGGCACAGAGGATGGCTGGCTGATGAGCGTAGTTCCCACCCCCACCAGCTGGGCGGACGTATATCACCGCAACGACTACATACTGGAGGGCTTCGATTTCAATGGCAGCCCCTATGTATATGTCCTGGACATTGACCAGGAGCCGGGAACTACAGACGAGCGCTATGCAGCCCTGACCTCCCAGGCGGAGGCCATGGCGGACAGCTTCCGGCTGCGGGCTGGGGCGGCTGCCTTCCCCCGCCTGGTCCACGACAGCTTCCAGCACGATATGCCCCTGGCAGTCGCCTATCTGCCCTATCTCCGCTGGAGCGATTACCGGGATATCTATGGCGAGAGTGAGACAGCCCAACTGCTGGAGGCGCTGCACATCTTTATCCGGGACAACGATGTCACCTGGGGCCAGGTCCACGACATCCTCTCCAACCGCTCCTGGGATGACCCCACCATCGACGGCGCCTACGCCGCCAGCATCCAGGAGGGCGTTGTATGGCCTCTGTATGAGAAGGATCCCCAGCGCTTCGCCTCGGTGATGAGCAGCGTGTATCTGACGGATGAGGAGCGCGCCGACGTGGCGAATTGGCTGCGTCCCCCCCTCAGCGAAGCCCAGGGGCGGGCCGGTTCCCCAGAGGAATTCCTGACGGACGGGGAGATCTATCAGTTCCTGGGGCTCACTTCCGCCGGCAACCCTGTGGCTGCTAATGTGACTGACGTGACCCTGTGGAACTCTGGGGACAGCTTCCGGTTTTTGCCGGTGAACGTGCCGGGCGTCTATGCCGCCTCCTACAGCTCTGATGACCCCGATGTGGCGGACTTTGCCAACGGCTCCGACGGCACAGTCGTCGCTATCCAGCCGGGCCAGACGACCGTGCGGCTGCATGTGGAGACCAGCAGTGGCCAGTACGACTTTACCTGCACCGTGCGGTGCGTATGGGAATGGGAGGGCGGTGAGGAGGAAGCGCGCCTGCGCCAGGAGGCGGCCTCCCTCTACAGCGAAGAGATCGCCGCCTGGGAGTCGTGGCTGGAGGGCTATGTGGCCGCCGCCCCCTCCTCCCCCGGCGGGGCGCTTTACTACGACAGCATGGAGGACCATGGCTTGGATACTGCGATTACCCAGCGTCTCCAGGAGGATGCGCTGGCCTATTTTGACGGCCGGTTTGACGAGAATTTCCTATCTATCACGCCCAACTGGTGGTACGCCTCTGACCCAGGCCAGCCATCCCAGGTGACGGTCCGCTATATCCTCCGTGTTACCGCCAGCTTCCTCCTGCCCAACGGGTATGTCTACAGCGCTTCCCGGGAGAGCGGCGAGCTGGAGGCATCCTTCTCCACCATGTCTATTGTCAATGCACAGAATAGGATCCGCTTTGATGCGATGGCACAGCAGAACCCGTAGATAGAAAGGAGAACCGCTATGAAAGCATATATCCCCCTCCTATGCACCCTTCTCCTCATACTGTCCGCCTGCGGACAACACCAGGAGGTCCACACAGCGGAGGAGGCCCACCGCCCCTCCTCCAGCACCACAGACAACACACCTGGGAAACACCACTCGGATCGTGAGGAACCCCAGCACCACACTACCCCCGCCGCCCCGCCCGTGGATCCGGCAGGGCGTGCCCAGGCCATCCGGGAGCAGCTCCAGCAGGGCATTGGCGCAAACGGTTGGCTGCCCCTGCTGGCGGAGGTCTCCTGGGGGGATCTCTTTGTACCAGGAGATGAAACGGATTGGATCATGGCGGTACTGGAGGCCATCCACATCTATGTGGAGGAGGCTGACTCCCCCCTTCCGGAGGAGGAATACCGCATCCTCCTCTCCTGTACCAGCGGCCTGGACGGAGCCTACTCCGAGGGGTATGCAGGCGAGCTCTACAGCCTGTATGTCCAAAACCCCACCTGCTTTGCCAAAATTGCGCTGGATGAGCTGTCCCCGGAGCAGCGGGAGCAAACCCTGTACCTCCTTCTCTACGACTGGGGCTACTACCACAACCTGGACGACAGCCTGCCCTATGAAGAGCGGCTGGCTGCCCTGACCAGCCACCTGGAGGAGGAGAAGCAGGGGGCGCTGAACGCCAGCCCGGATGTCATGCTCTTCTGGTATGAGGGGCAATCCGCCCGTTTCCTGCCGGTGAACACCACAGGGATCTATGCGGCCTCCTACACCTCCGACCATCCAGAGGTGGCTGCGGTAGACGGCCAGACCGGGACTGTCACCGCCGCAGGGCCTGGGGATGCCGTCATTACCCTGCATTTCGAGGGGGACGGGTCTGCCCAGGATTTCACCTGTGCTGTGCGCTGTACCTGGTGAGTACGCAAAACAGGCTCTCAGGTCATCTATGCCGCCGCATTTCTGCGGCGGCACCTTTTTGCCCTCCCCTGCCCGGCTTCCTGGGGATTTTTATGAAGAATAGAATTGTTTTCGGTTTTTCTGTTGATTCTTCCACCCAAATGTACTATACTGGTACCGTGGGAAGCAGCAATTCTTCAGCAATCAAGAAGGAGGAAGCGCGACATGAAATACGACCGTATTTATAACTTTTCCGCCGGTCCTGCCACCATGCCAGAGCCCGTCCTGGAGGAGATCCGGGATGAGATGATGAACTATCAGGGCTCCGGTATGTGCGTAATGGAAATGAGCCACCGTTCCAATGTCTTCCAGCAAATTGCCGACGAGGCCGAGCAGGATCTGCGGGATTTGATGCGCATCCCTGACAACTACAAGGTCCTGTTCATCCAGGGCGGCGCAACCCTGCAATTTGCCATGGTCCCTATGAACCTGATGAAAAACGGCGCAGCCTGCTATGTGGAGACCGGCGCATGGTCCAAAAAGGCGATCGATGAGGCCAAGAAATATGGCGATGTCCATGTGGTTGCCTCCAGCAAGGACCGCGGCTACAGCTATATCCCCGATTGCAGCGGCCTGGACATCCCTGATGAGACGGACTATGTCTATATCTGCGAGAACGAGACCATCCACGGTGTCACCTGGCCCAAGCTTCCCCAAACCAACGGCCACGTCCTGGTCAGTGACCAGAGCTCCATGTTCCTCTCCCGGCCCTGCAGCGTATCTGACTATGGCCTGATCTATGCCGGCGTGCAGAAGAACGTCGGCCCGGCCGGCATGGTAGTCGCCATCATCCGGGAGGATCTGATCCGTGACAGCCTGGACCCCAAGGTCCCCCTCTACCTCAGCTATAAGACCCACGCCGACAACGGCTCCATGTACAATACCCCTAACTGCTGGGCCATCTACGTCTGCGGCAAGGTATTCAAATATCTCAAGCGCACCGGCGGCCTGGAGGCCATGGAGAAGCGCAACACGGAGAAAGCCCAGATCCTGTACGACTTCCTGGACAGCTCCAAGATGTTCAAGGGCACGGTAGACAGGGAGTCCCGCTCCCTGATGAACGTCCCCTTCGTCACCGGCGACGCCGGGTTGGACGCCAAGGTGGTTGCCGCCGCCAAGGCCGCCGGGTACGATAACCTCAAGGGCCACAAGAGTGTGGGCGGCCTGCGCGCTTCCATCTACAACGCCATGCCCAAGGAGGGCGTGGCCGCCCTGGTGGAGTTCCTCAGGAAGTTCGAGGCGGAGAATGGGTAAGGGAATGGAACCGGGCCAACCGGGAATCCTATAGCAACATTTGCGTTATAGACGGTACGTGCTCTTTCCGCCCCGTTTCTCCCGCGAGAAAAGGGATGGACATTGACTAACAGGAGGGTGATATAACGATGAAAATTCTAGTGACGGATGGGATGGACAGAACCGCCCTGGAGCAGCTGAAAAAGGACGGCCACGAGGTGGCCGAGCAGTTTTATCCCCCCGAGGCGCTGGGACAGGCCCTGCGCGGGGTCGATGCAGTCGTGGTACGCAGCGCCACCAAAATCCGCGCCAGCCATATCGACGAGGCCAAGGGCGGCCAGCTGCGGCTCATTATCCGCGCCGGCGTGGGTGTGGACAATATCGACGTCAAGTACGCCGAAAATGCCGGCATCACCGTGAAGAACACCCCCCGCGCCTCCTCCAACTCCGTGGCAGAGCTGGCCATGGGCCACATGTTCTCCTGTGCCAGGTTCCTATCCGCTGCCGGGCACACCATGCGCGAAGGCAGGTGGGAGAAGAAAGCCTACGGAAATGGCTTTGAACTGAACGGCAAAACCCTGGGCATTATCGGCTTCGGCCGCATCGGCCAGTCCTTGGGCCGCATGGCCAGAGGGATCGGCATGGAGGTGATTGCCCAGGATATTTTCCATGTCCCCGGTATTGAGGAGCAGATGGGGATGAAATATGTGGAGCTGGACAGCCTCTTTGCCCAGGCGGACCTCATCTCCCTGCACACCCCCTCCCTCAACGGCGTCAAGCTTATTTGCAAAGAGAATATTGAGAAAATGAAGGATGGCGTTGTATTCATCAACACCAGCCGCGGGGACAATGTCAACGAAGCCGACCTGCTGGAGGCGCTGGAGTCTGGCAAGATCCGCGCCGCCGGGCTGGATGTCTACGCTGACGAGCCCTCCAACAACCATGCCCTCTACAGCCACCCCCATGTCTCCTGCACCCCGCATGTCGGCGCCTCCACCAAGGAGGCCCAGCAGCGCATCGGTGCGGAGATTTTGGAAATTATCAGAAATTTCGGCAAGTAACTGTGCTCCCTCCCCTGCCGGCAGGGGTTGGGCAGGCCGCAATTTTTGTATAGACAAGGGCCGCTCCAAGGCAAGCTTGGGGCGGCCCCGCTTTGCGGCCGGATCAATTTTCGTAAACGGTGAAAAAATAAACTTGCCAAACAGCCTGCTTTTGTATAAACTGGTACTAATCAATGGTAAGGAGGCGGGCTTATGGCGGAAGGGACGATCCTGAAAAGCGGGGAACTGCTGAACAAGAAGCTCGAACGGCTGCTGTTTGCGTTGGTAGGACTGCTGCTGGTTTTTGCGGTACTGGCCCAGCCAGACCTGTCGCTGCTGTCCGGGTTCCTGAAAATCCAGATCAGCGAGGCCGGGCTGATTACCGACCCCATGGCCACCGGCGGCGTGGGCGCGGCCCTCTTAAACGCGGCCATGGTGCTGCTGCTGAGTATCCTGCTCATCCGATGGATGAAGCTCCCCTTCACCGGCACTTCCCTGGCGTGCCTGTTTTTGATGGCAGGCTTTGCCTTGCTGGGGAAAAACCTGGTCAATATCGCCCCTATTGTGGTGGGCGGCTGGCTCCACGCCCTGTATAGGCGGGAAAAATTTACCAAGTACGTCTACCTGACGCTGTACGGCACCTGCCTCTCCCCCATGGTCAGTTTCCTGATGGTCCGGGTCCGGCCAGGCCTCCGGTGGGCGGCAATGGGGCTGTGCGGCCTGGCCATCGGCTTCCTCCTCCCTGCTATCGCCCGCTTCACCACCCGCATCCACCAGGGCTACAATCTCTACAACGTGGGCTTTGCTGCGGGTATCCTGGGCCTAGGCATGGCAAGTATCCTCAAGGGCTTTGGGGTGGAATTCGCCTCAATGGGGAGTTGGAGCCAGGAGGGCCATTGGCTGCTATTTGCGATGATGATACTGCTGCTGGGCAGCCTGTTTGCCTGCGGCGCCGCCCTGGGCTGCCGGAGCTGGCGGGATTACAGCCGGATCCTCCACCATTCGGGCCGTGCGGTTGCGGACTTCGTTATTTTGGACGGGGCTGGGCCCACCTTGATAAATATGGCCCTGGTTGGCGCGATCGGTTTGGGATACCTGCTGGCCTTGTATCCCCAGGGGGTACGGCTCAATGGCCCGCTGGTCTGCTGCCTGTTTGCCATGACCGGGTTCGGGGCCTTCGGGAAACACCCGCGCAATGTGGTCCCGGTAATGGCGGGGGCTGTATTGGCAGCAGTGATTATGATCCATGTGCCCATCACCTCCCCAGGCGTACTGCTGGCCACTCTGCTATGTACCTGCCTGGCCCCTATTGCGGGGCAGTTCGGCTGGTACTGGGGGGTTGTGGCCGGGTTTGTCCACATGACTATTGTCCAGAATACCAGCATCCTCCACGGGGGGATGAATCTATATAACAACGGCTTTGCCGCAGGGCTTGTCTGTATTTTGATGATCCCTATCATTGAGGCGGTGAAGCCAGAGCCAACTGAGGAGTAAACAAGATGAAAAAGCGTATGAACATGGCCCGCAGACGGATGAACCATGTCATTAATGAACTGAACCACGCACTGTTCCTGTCCGGCTGCCAGGAGATCTCCCTGCGGCTGGTCCGCGAGGAGGGCGGCTTGCGGTTGATCCTCCAGGCAAGCTTTGCCCCGGAGTCTGCCCACGCCATGGAGCGGACAGCCGCCCTCCTCCAGCCAGCTGTCCGGGATCCGGCCATGGTGGAGACCTACTGGGAGCTTGCCGGAGAGGATCAGTACACCAGTGACAGTGAGATGGCCCTGGTGGGGCAGATGCTGGACACAGCGGAGGTGGACCTGGATGGAACCGATGTGCGGATGGACCTGTTTATCGCCTTTTAGGCCGGTAACGGGCGGCCGCTCCCTGTCCCCCGTGGTATTCCGCTTTATCGGGATACTGTAACCGTCTCCCCATCCAACGTGCAGGCCGCCCCCAGCGGCAACGTCACCATAGGGGTGCAGTGGGCGGAACGGAGATTGTATACCACCGGCACAGGCCAGTCCCGGAAGAGCTCCCGGAGCAGCTCCTCCGGGCCATACCCCTCCCGGTAGGCATTGCGGCAGCTGGTGAACGCACCAAACACCAGGCCCGCTGCCTCTCCCAGCACCCCGGCCTGCCGGAGCTGGTCCAGCATCCGCTCCAGGGAGTAGACCGCCTCCCCCACGTCCTCCAGATAGAGGATCCGGCCCTTTGCGTCCACCTGATCCGGCGTACCCAGGGAGTGGGCCACCAGGGACAGATTCCCGCCAACCAACTCCCCCTGGGCCCGTCCAGGACGCAGCACCTTAACCGCTTCACCGGGCGGGTTCGCAATGTCCAGTGTATCCTCCATGCCCAGCGCCGCCAAAAGGCTCGGCCAGGAGAAGCTGTCCGTATCCCAGCCCAGCACCCGGTTTGCAGTGGGGCCATGGTAGGAGACCAGGCCGCACCGGCATTGGAGTACCATATGCAGAGTGGTCACATCGCTGAAGCCGATGAAGGGCTTGGGATTGGCTGCGATCAGGCCGCTGTCCAGCAGCGGCAGCAGCTGCCAGGCGGTACTGCCGCCGCGGACACACCAGATGGCGTCAATTTCCGGGCTGGCAAAGGCGGCGTGGAGCTCCTGCGCCCGCAGCTCCGGCGGGGCGGCGGCATAGCCCCTGGCCGTGGATGCGCGGCAGGACTCCCCAACCCGCACCCGGAACCCCAGCCCCTCTATGCCAGCCGCAATGCCCGCAATAGGCTGCCCGTCAGTCAGCGGCGACGAGGGCGCGGTCAGCAGCACGGTGCCGCCCTTCTCCAATTTGGGTGGGAAGATCATGGGCAGTCCCTCACTTTCTCAAAAAATCCAGGGCAGATTGGACATGGATTGCCGCCGCCAGCGGGAGGGCGTCCGGATCTGCGGCAAAGTGCGGGTTGTGGTTGGGGAAGGTAAAGCCCTTTTCCTCACAGCCCACCCCGACATAGTAGTAACAGCCGGGGACCGCATCGCTGAAATACCCAAAATCATCGGTGCCCAGCGACGGCTCCCCTAGCTCCCGCACATTCCCCGCCCCCAGGACCTTCCCTGCTGCCTGACGCACCAGGCCGGTCATGGCAGGGTCATTGCGGCATCCGGGGTAGCTTTCAAAAATTTCGATCTCTGCCTCCACCCCCATCCCAGCGGCGATGCCGGAAACAATGGCACGGAAATCCTTTTTCACACGCTCCCTGGCCTGGCCGCCCATGGTACGCAGGATGCCGGTAAAAACCGCCTCCTCCGGCAGGACATTGCCTGCTGCACCGCTGCGGAAGCTCCCCACTGTCACTACCACCGGTTCGGTGGGCGCAGTACGGCGGCTGGAGACCGTTTGCAGCGCGGTGATAATCTGCGCCCCGGCTACAATCACATCTGTCCCCAGGTGGGGCTTTGCCCCATGGGTACCCCGGCCCCGCAGCTTGACAGAAAAAGGGTTGGATGCTGCGCAGATGGGGCCGGAGCGGACAGCAACCGTCCCAGTGGGGATCCCGCTCTCCACATGGCAGCACAGGACAGCGTCTACATGGGGCGATTCCATACAGCCATCTGCAATCATCCTGGCTGCCCCGCCATCCCCCTCCTCATCCGGCTGGAAAAAGAGCTTGATGTTCCCCGCTATCTCCCCCCTCCTCCGCGCCAGCAGCGCCGCCGCACCCAGCAGCGCTGCCGTGTGGAAATCGTGGCCGCAGGCGTGCATGACACCCGGGGATGTTGAGGCATAGGGCAGGCCGGTCTCCTCTGTAATCGGCAGCGCGTCAATATCCGCCCGGAACCCGATCGTCCTGCCGGGCTTCCCCCCCTGGATCACCGCCACAGTACCAGTCCCGGCACAAGCTGAGCAGGCAATCCCCCACTCGTCCAGCTGGCTGCGGATAAGGGAAGCGGTGCGGTGCTCCTGGTTGCCAAGCTCCGGGGCCTGATGGAGTGTCTGGAAGGTCCTGCGGAGAAATGGCGCAAGCTCCAGCGCCTCCTGCTTGATCTGCTCGGTCATAGGCATCCTCCCTGCGCTCCCCCGGCACAGCCACACGGGGGCGCGTCTTGTTCCTAAAATGATTTGGCAGACATCCGCAGCAGCCTGCCTGCTTTTATATCATAATAGCAGCTACAGCGGCATCTTCTGCCATTATACACAAAATGCAGGGAAAAGTCACCTGTTTTCTGGGCGGGCGGCAGGCTCTTCATTTGGACTGGCGCAGCCTGCCTATCCACTGTGGATAATCACATTGCACAAAAAATGATTGCAAAGTTCCACATTTTAAACAAAGCTTTCACAAAAAAAGCTGTTGTGTTTTTATGAAAAAAATGGTAGTATGAAGGATGGATGGAGAATTGGGTGGGGCCCCTATCCCGCCCGCTCTGTAAGGAAATATTGAGGAGGATACTATCAATGAATGCCTATGTCGCAAGTGTGATCGAAAATGTCAAGGCCAAGCACAGCAATGAGCCCGAGTTTGTCCAGACCGTGGAGGAAGTCCTGACCTCCGTCGCCCCCATGGTTGACAAGCATCCTGAATACGAAAAGGTTGACTTGCTCAACCGTATGGTCGAGCCCGAGCGCATGTTTACCTTCCGCGTGGTGTGGATGGACGACAACGGCAATTATCATACCAATATCGGCTACCGCTGCCAGTTCAACGGCGCCATCGGCCCCTACAAGGGCGGCCTGCGCTTCCAGCCCAACGTCTACCCCGGCATCATCAAGTTCCTGGGCTTTGAGCAGATCTTCAAGAACAGCCTCACCGGCCTGCCCATCGGCGGCGGCAAGGGCGGC
>CAJUAC010000022.1:0-18232 GCA_910583885.1 uncultured Oscillospiraceae bacterium
GTCTGTTGACACACGCCCCTCAAACGTGCCTGTCTACCAGTTCCAGCACACTCGCATTTACTGCTCTCAGGTCAACCAACGTTGCCTATTATAGCCCCTTGATCCCGATTTGTCAATAGCTATTTTCCAAAAATCCCAAAAATTTTTGCCCCCCGGGAAAGGTACCCCCTCCTCCCCGCCGCAAGCCCTGCTATCCCTTGTTTCCTGCAACAAAAACCATATATCGGGACAGGCCCAGCTGCCTGGTTCCGGCACGTAGGGATGGATGGGGAAAATTGGGACATATTGTGGGATCTGTCACTTACCAACCTGGGATTATCTGCTATAATCAAATCACTTGGGGCGGCCTGCCCCAGCGGCTGGGAGGGGATTCGATGCCGGATTCCAATATTACAAAAAAAGCGCTGGCCCAGTCCCTGAAGGAACTGATGGGGAAGCGGCCCTTTTCCAAGATCAGTGTAGCGGATATCTGTGAGAGCTGCGGCATGAGCCGCAAGAGCTTCTACTACCACTTTAAGGACAAATATGACCTGGTACACTGGATTTTCAATGTGGAATTCATCCAGTCGATCCGGGGGATGGGCCAGGGGAGCAGCTGGGACCTGTTCCGGGCGCTCTGCTTCTACTTCTACCAGGAGAGGGACTTTTACCGCTGTGCCATCCAGATCGAGGGACAGAACTCCTTCCGGGAGTATTTCCAGGAGGTAACTGCACCGGTGATTGAGACCCTGGCGGCGGAACTCTTTGCAGAAAATGCTGACCGGGAGTTCTGTGTCACCTTTTTTGCGGACGCGATCCTGGCGGCAACGCTCCGTTGGCTGTCGGCCCCCAGGCCGGAGCCGCCGGAAAAATACCTGGAGCGCCTGCACCGCCTGCTGGTAATGGGGGCGCGGCAGGTGCTGACCGATTTGGAGCCGCAGGAACGGCGGTAGACGGCATTTCATATGGGGAGGCGGGCACGGCGCAAGGCTGTGCCTACCTCCCCATTATTTATATGTATTGGCAGCAGCCAGCACTGCCCGCGTTTTACGCGCCCAGGAGGGCGTCCCAGAAGGGGCGCGCACCTGCCGGGCGCTCCTGCCCATCCAGAAGCATGGTGGCCTGCCCATCCGGAAGGACGCCTACAAAGCAGGAGCCCCCGGAGATGATGCCGTCCACCAGGAGGATATCATCATAGTAGTCAAATACCAGGAGCGGATACCGGGGGCTGCCCCAGCCCTCCCGGGTGAATTGGCGCAACCGGGTGCGCTCCGCCTCGCCGCAGCTGGGCGCGGGTATCAGGAAGGCCACCGTGCCGCCCTCATATTGGATATCCTCCAAGGAGCGCGCTGCCGCCTCCAGGCCGTCCGCCTCGCACAGCCGCCAGAAACCATACAGCCGCCGCTCCTCCCGCAGCGCAGCAGCAGCCTCCTGCCACCCGCCAGCGGATGTATCCACCAGGACCATGAGGTTATCCAGCCCTGACAGCTGGCTGCTGGCCCGGGTTACTGCCTCCGGCGCGGCAAAGAGCAGGAAGGCCCCCAGCGGCGCACTTTTGATGAGGGCGGCTGCTTTCCCCAGGGCGGCCTGGTCTGCGCCGGTGTGAAGGAAATAGGTATAGATCCCGTACTCCTGCCCTGCCTGCAGCAGGGCCCCCCAGTCCGGCCCTTCCGCCCCACCCTCCATATGGAGGGTCAGGGACCAGGGTACGTCCAGGCCCTGCTTGGCCTCGCAGCGCCGGATACTCTGCGCGCCTACTGTCCAGCTCTGCCAGCCTATGTTCACGCCGAACCTTGTCAGATTCCGCGTCTCTGTCTGGCGCACTGTCCGGCAGACCAGCTCATAGTAGGGGCACCCCTCGTCCTCCAGGACGCTGCGCATGATCCCCATATAGTGCTTCTGGAACCGGCCGGTGGCCGCCGTGATCCCCATATCCACCAGGTTGCGCAGCCCGCGCTCCGGATCCTCCGCGATCCTGCGGATGCCGCGGTCCACCATCGACTCGATGACAGCCCTGGTTATTGCGTTTGTTTCCATGCCAGCCCCCCTTCCCTTTTATTACTCTGCCAACAGGATACCGCCCTTTCCTGGGAATAGGAAGGGACAGATTCCCCAAACCGTCCCAAAAGGTGAGGCGCGGGCCGGGCTGTCTCAAAATGGTACAGCCCAGTTGGTTTGCCTGATGACAACCTCCGGCAGGTTCCGCTATGATGTGGGCAAACAAACAGGAAAGGAGCTCACATATCATGAGCAATCTGGCAGATACCGTCAAAAACGCAGCGTATACAGCGGCTATCCAGCGGGCGCTGGGCTATTTGGAGAAGGATCCGGAGGCAAACGCCCTCAAGGTTATGGACATGGTGGACCGGTTCACCCCTGGCGGTTGGTACCGCTCCCAGCGGCAGGCCGTGCGCCACGCCCTGGAGAGCAAGAACAACTGGTATGAGCTGGTGATGAAGGTGTTTGACCTGGATCCCGGTGTGCGCCAGGCATTTATCCAGAACTTCCTGGTCAACGCCAGCCTCACCGGCAGCGCTGTCCAGGAGGAGGCCTCCCTGCGGGAGAGCTGCAACATCCCCTGGGCCATCCTGCTGGACCCCACCTCGGCCTGCAACCTCCACTGCACCGGCTGCTGGGCGGCGGAGTACGGCAACCAGCTGAACCTGTCCCTGGAGGAGATGGATTCCATTGTCTCACAGGGGAAGCAGCTGGGGACATACATGTACATTTTCACCGGCGGCGAACCCCTGGTGCGCAAGAAGGACGTGCTGGCACTGTGCGAGCGGCATCCGGACTGCGAGTTCCTGTCCTTCACCAACGGCACGCTCATTGACGGGCCGTTCTGCGCGGACATGCTGCGGGTGAAGAACTTCGTCCCCGCCTTGAGCGTAGAGGGCTTTGAGGCCGCCACCGACGGCCGCCGGGGCAGCGGCACCTATCAAAAGGCCGTCCGCGCCATGGAGCTGCTCAAGTCCCACGGCCTGCCCTTTGGCATTTCCACCTGCTATACCAGCGCCAACTTCGCAGACGTGACCAGCGAGGCGTATTTTGACCAGATGCTGGAGTGGGGGGCACTGTTTGTCTGGTACTTCCACTACATGCCGGTTGGACAGGGGGCTGTCCCTTCCCTGCTGCCTACCCCGGCGCAGCGGGAGGAGGTCTACCGCCGGATCCGCGCCTTTCGGGAGACCAAGGCAATTTTCAGTATGGATTTCCAGAACGACGCGGAGTATGTGGGCGGGTGTATCGCCGGCGGGCGGCGGTACCTCCACATCAGCGCCGCCGGTGACGTAGAGCCCTGCGTTTTCATCCACTATTCCAATGTGAATATCCGGGACTGCACCCTGCTGGAGGCCCTCAAGAGCCCGCTCTTTATGGCCTACCACGACAGCCAGCCCTTCAACAGCAATATGCTCCGGCCCTGCCCCATGCTGGAAAACCCAGAGAAGCTGCGGGAGATGGTCAAGCGCACCAACGCGAAGCCCACCGGCTACGAGGCCCCAGAGGATGTGGACACCCTCTGCGACCGCACAACGCCCTACGCAGAGGAGTGGACGCCAGTGTCCGAAGCGCTGTGGGAGAAGCACAGCTGCGGCGGATGCACGGGGGGCACCTCCCGCAGCGTATAACCGCCCGCCAAGCGGGCGCCCCCTGGGAGCTCTCAGGCCCGCCCGGCGGAATGGGGTGCTTCCCGGAACTGCACCGTCACCGTCAGGCGCCCAGCACTGCACTGGGCGGAGATGGTCCCGCCCATCTGTTCTGTCAGCTGGCGGGCGATGGCCAGGCCCAGCCCGGCGGCACAGCGGCCGGTCTCCAGGGTAAAGTACCGGTCAAACAGCTGCTGTGCCAACACCTGGGTCATCCCGGGTGCAGCATTGGAAAAGGTGAGCGTCCCCTCCCTGTCCAGGGAGATGGCCAAATCCCCTGCACTGTACTTCACCGCGTTGGAGAGGATATTGCCCAGCACACGCCCCAGTGCGGCAGCATCCAGCCGCCGCACCACCGGTACGCCGGGCAGGGAGACCTCCGGCACAATGCCCCGCGCAGAGAGGACGGCATACCAGGCCGCCAGGCTCTCCTCCAGGGCGCGGTCCAGGCGCACCTCCTCCACCTCCAGGGCCCTCCCGGAGACAGAGACCGCGTATTGGAAGAACTCCTCTGTCAGCCCCCGCAGATGGTCTGTCCGGCTGCGGATCAGGGCCAGATACCGCTTGGCATCGCCGCCCAGCTCCTCCCTCTCCAGCAGGTCCAGATAGCCGCAGATGGCAGTCAGGGGGGTGCGCAGGTCGTGGGACATCCCGGCAACCGCCTCCTTCAGGGCCTGGTCCCCCTGCTGGTACCGCTGGCGCTGCTGGCGCAGCAGCCGGAGCTGGCGGTTGAGCCCGGCGGCCAGGCGGCGCATAGCACGGTCCTGGCTGGAGAGCGCCAGGACCGTGTTGGTGTCCATCTCCAGGCGCTCGTCAAGCCCGCGGCGGATCTCCTCCGCCGCCCGGCGCATCAGGGCAATTTTCCAAATCAGAAGCAGGACTGCTGCCGCCAGCGCGGCACATAGGGCGATCAGAGCTGATTGCATGGCAGGAACCCCTTTTTGCTGCCAGGGGGCGCAGGCCCCTGAAAATTTTTTAAAAAATCTGCTTGACATTCTCACTGTGTCAAGGTGTATCCTACCATACAGGAACCGGTTCCGCAACAAACGATGAGGAGAATGCCATGCTGACAATTGGTGAATTTTCCGGCCTGAGCCATGTGACGCCCCGGATGCTGCGCCATTATGACGCTTTGGGGCTGCTGCGCCCGGAGGCGGTAGGCGAAAACGGCTACCGCTACTACCGGCAGGAGCAGCTGTCCGCCTTGATCCGGATCCAATGGCTGGCAGGTTACGGGTTTTCCCTCCATGAGATCGGCCCGCTGCTGTCCATGGAGGACGGGGAGCTGCTGGAGCGCCTGCGGCAGCGGCAGCTGGTACTCCGGCGGGAGCTGCGGGCAAAGCAGGCGCAGCTGCACCAGTTGGAGCGGGACATCCTCCGGCTGGAAGGAGTAACGATCATGGAAAACACGTATCATGTCATCCTGTTGGAGGATCCGGAGCAGAAGGTCTTTTCGATCCGGAAAACCATCGGCGTGGACCAGTACCACGCGCTGTTTGACGAGCTGCGCCGGGAGGCGGCGGCACGCGGCCTGGCCCAGGCGGGGCCCATCCAAATGCTCTACCACGACCCGGATTTCAGCCGCGAGCTCTCCGATGTGGAGGCCCAGATGGTGGTGGCCCAGGATGGGCCGGACGTGTCCATCAAGCCCCGGTCCCTCTGCGCCGCGGTGCAGCACAGGGGGTCCTATGAGAACCTCCACCGGGCCTATGAGGCGCTGTGCGGCTGGCTGGCGGAGCATGTGGAGTACCGGCCCTGTGGGGCGGCCATGGACCGGTATCTGAATGACCCGCACCAGACAGCGGAGGAGGATCTGGAGACAGGGGTGCTCTTCCCGGTGGAAAAAGTATAGAAGGAATACCTTTGCTGAAGAGGCCCGGGGGCTATGCCCCCGGGCCTCTTCCACGCGTCCTAATCAGGGAACCCTGCGGGGCTGTTTGAGATCCGCTTTCTGAAAAAGGTGGCCAGCCAGGAGCACAGCGCCAGCATCAGCAGCGCGGCCAGCCGCAAGGGGCGGGATTGGGCCAGCTTCACCATTTCGCATTTCAAAAGCCGGTTCATTTGCCCCTCCTATTTCAAGTCCTTTTTGAGGAAGACGGCCAGCCCCGCGCCGGTACTGGCGGCGGCAACGCCCAAGCTCAGCAGCGGCAGACGCCAGAGGTTGGGCGTGTCCAGGCGGCTGACCTGGAGGGACTGCCCCGTGGGAAGCAGGTCCAGGAGGAACTGCCAGAAGGCCAGGCGGGCTTCGCCGTTCTCCACTGCCGTACCATCGGCCATGCGGTGGACGAGATACTCCATCTGGCGGAATCCATAGGAGCACAGGAGGGACGCCAGCATCACCAGCAACAGGGCTGCCACTGCGGCGGCGGACGGGCTGCTCATCGAGGCGGTCAGCAGCTTCATCACTGCGGCCCAGGCCGCCCGGGCCAGCAGCGCCGTGGCGATCCAGGCCAGCACCTGCCCGGGGGAGGCCCGCAGCAGGACCCCGCTCATCCCCATCACCGGGTAGACGCACAGTGCGCCCGCCAGGAGGAGGGACAGCAGATCCAGCCCCACGGCGGCCAATATGCAGGTGGCCAGGTCCGCCAGATAGATTTCCGTCCGGGTGTGGCCCACGGTCAGTTTGTTGCGCAGGGTGTGCTCCCCGTATTCCGTGCCCAGGTAGAGGGCCAGCAGCGGGGCCATGATCAGCGAGGGGATGGTCAGGTAGCCCATCAGGCCGAACCCGGCGGTCAGCACGGACTCCAGGGTGTAACTGCCCGTACCGGTGGCATAGTGGTCCCAGCAGACCAGGACGATCAGGGCTGTGTAGGCCAGCATGGCCGCCAGGGCCAGATGGAACGCGCGGCTTTTCACCAGCCGCCAGAGATTGGCGCGCAATACATTCCGCATCCGTCCGCCCTCCTCACTTCAAATCCGTCCGCACAAACAGCCTCGCCCCGCCAAGGGTGACGGACACTGTGATAAACGCGGAGGAGAGGAGCATCCGCAGGGGATGGCCCATGTCCATATTTTGGATGCGGGCAATCTGGCCGGTGGGCAGAAAATCCATGACAAACTCATAGAACGCCCGCAGGGCCCCGGTCACATAGAGCGGGTTGGGCTCCGGCTCCACTACCTGCACGCCGTCCACTGTCACAATCGTACCGGCGTAGAACTCCGGCTCGCTGAGAATACTGTAGACCGCGCTTGCGGCGAAGAGCATGGCAAAGTAGCTCAGCAGCGTCACTATGCTGGAGGACCGGCCGGTATGAAGCATTTCTATGCAGGTGAAGATAGCGGCCATGGCGACACTGGTGCCGGCCACCAGGAGAAAGAGCAGCGCCAGTGCGTCGGGGCGCAGGGTCCACGTCCCTAGAAAGGGGATGCCCACGCACGCGCCGGCCATCCACATCAGCTGGAGGGCCAGGGAGGCTGCGGCAACGGTGAGGAAATTCGCCAGATAGATGTCCCGTCGGGTATGGCCCATCGACAGCTTGTTGCGGACGGTACCCTCCCCGTATTCCACGCCGAGGAACAGGCAGACGAGGATGGAGATAAAGATCCCGATCGTGGGAACGATCTGGAAGTAGAGCCCGTCCAGTTCCGTCACGGTACCGTAATCCGCGGCCTTCTGGGCGGCCTCCCGGCAGCCGCCCAGCATGAACACAACCGACAGCGCCAGCACCGAGGCGGCGCACATCCGGAAAGTCCGGTCCCGGCCCAGGCGGTAGAAGTTGGCCCGCAGGAGGTTACGCATCGCCGCCACCTCCCACCAGGTTCATATAGTAGCTCTCCAGGCTCTCGTCGTGCTCATGGATACTCTCCACCGTGCACCCGGCGGCGTGGAGGGCCAGGGTCATCTCTGTGACGGAGGCCGCGCCGTAGACGTCCGCCGCCGTGTCGGACCAGACGGTGTACTCCAGGCCCATTTTATCCAGGGCGGCGGTGAGGGGCCGGGTGTCGCTGACGGTCAGGCGCATCCGCTTGCGGCAGCTGGCCTCCAGCTCCTTGGCGCTGATCTCCTGGATCATGCGGCCGTTGTCGATGAACCCGTAGTGGGTGGCCAGGCGGCCCAGCTCGTCGAGGATGTGGCTGGAGATCAGGACGGTGATCTGCCGTTCCCGGTTCAGGCGCAGGATCAGCTCCCGGATCTCCACAATGCCCTGGGGGTCCAGCCCGTTGGCGGGTTCGTCCAGAATGAGGAAGTCCGGGTCCCCGGCCAGGGCCACCGCGATGCCCAGCCGCTGGCGCATCCCCAGGGAGAAGTCCCGGGCTTTTTTCTTCCCCGTGTGCTGTAGCCGCACCAGCTCCAGCAGCTCCCCCAGCCCGTCGTAGGACGGAAGGCCCAGGATCTGGTACTGCTGGCGCAGGTTTTCCTCCGCCGTCATGGACAGGTAAATGGAGGGGGTCTCCACCACCGCGCCCATGCGGCGGCGGGCCCGGTAGATCTCCCGGCTGGTATTGGGGCAGCCATAGAGGGTGAAGGAACCGCTGGTCGGGGTTTGCAGGCCGCAGATGTGGCGGATGAGGGTGGTTTTGCCCGCGCCGTTGCGGCCGACAAAGCCGTAGATCGAGCCCTTCTCCACATGCATCGTCAGCCGGTCCAGAGCCTTGGTGGTCTTGTAGTGCTTGCTCAGTTCGTTTGTTTCCAGGACATAGTCCATAGCCATGCCTCCTTATTGGGGTGGGATGGGGATAGTATAGTATGGCATGGTTAAGAAAGCGGTTAAGGGAATGGATAAGAAATGGTAAAGAAAACAATGGGGGCCGGGTTCAGTCTGTGAGCTTGAACCCGATCCCCCACACCGATTCGATGCAGTCGCCCGCCCCGGCGTCTCGGAGCTTTTTCCGCAGGTTGCTGACGTGGACCTTCAGCGAGCCCTCCACACAGTCCGGGGTGTCCTCACTGATGTGGTCAAGCAGCTGGGATTTTGTCACCACCTGCCTGGGATTCTGCATCAGCAGCTTCAAGATGGCGAACTCCGTCCTGGTCAGCCGGACCACGCCCCCCTCCACTGCCAGGGTGCGGGCGGCGGTATCCATGGCCAGCCCCTTGTACCGCAGCAGCTGCGGCGCAGCGGCCCCGCCCCGCAGCTGGACGGCAATGCGGGCCAACAGCTCCCTGGTATCAAAGGGTTTTGTGAGGTAGTCCGCCGCACCGCCCAGCAGGAGCCGCACCTTGTCCCCCACATCCGCCCGGGCGGACAGCACAATGGCTGGGATCCCCGCCAAATGGGGCAGGACGTCCTCGCCGCCCAGGCCCGGCAGCATCAGATCCAGCAGCACCAGGTCCGGCCGGCTGCCGGACAGGAGCAGCAGCGCCTCCGTGCCCGAGTAGGCCCGCAGGACGCCGTACCCCTCCCGCCGGAGCAGCTCCGCCAGCATGTCCCCAATATATACGTCGTCATCAATGATCGCTATTTGCTTCATGCCGTCAGCTCCCGTTGGTAAACACTCTTTTTCTTTTAAAAAAGAAAAAGAATCAAAAAGAACACCTACCTGTATTCAGTGGAAAAAGTCCCGCTGTTGGGGTGTGTTGACAATTTTCAAACAGCCCCTAAAGGAACAGGCCCATGATTACCGGCGTCACATAGCACTCAATGAACGCGGCCGCCACAGTCATCGGGGCAACCAGCAGCACAAGCACGCGCAACAGATCCCCCAGCAGCTCCACCATCGGGATCCGGCGGGGATTGCTGGTGGCCAGCCGGCACATGTTCCGGCACAGATACACGCCGCAGGCGATGGACAGCACCAGGGCGGGCAGCTCAAACACGCCATGGGGTAAGATCCCCGCCAGGAGGAGGCCCAGCGGCATCTCGTTAGACAGGTAGACCGCCGCCGTGATCCCCAGCAGCGCCCCGTTGGCCAGCAGGCTGAACAGCGGCAGAAAAATAAAGGGCACAAAGCCGTAGGCAGCGGAAAAGAGCATGGCGCGCCAGTTGTTGAGCAGCAGGGCGAACACGAACATGCCCCCCGACTCATCCACCACGCCGGACTGCTCCGCCTGCTCCATAAAGCTCCCAATCACCTCCATCGCCGCATCCGGCCGCGCCAGGGAGAATCCACAGCCCAGCGCACAGGCGAACACCATGCCCAGCGCGCACAGCAGAAGGATCCGGCGGAAATCCGAGCGCAGGAACTCCCGCAGCAGGGTGAGCTGTTCTCTCATCCACCTCATGCGCCCAGCATCTCCAGACCAACCTTCAGCCGCCACAGGCACTCATCCTTCCCCAGGATCTGGCAGATTTCCACCGCGCCGCCGGGGGTGACGGCCTGGCCCGCCGCCGCGATGCGCACAGGCCACATGAGGGTGGCGTTTTTGACCTCCAGCTTGGCCGCCAGATCCATCAGGCAGCCGTGGATGGCCTCCTGGCTCCAGTCCGTGATTTCATCCAGCGCGGGGATGGCAGACTCCAGCATCCGCCTGGACACCTCATCGTTGGTCTTGGACTTCTTGTTGGTAAAGAGGTCCTTCTCGTAGGGAGGCAGGGCCTCGAAGAAGCCCACCTTCTCCGGGATCTCCGTCAGCTTCTCGCACCGGGCCTGGAGCAGGGCGGCGATGGCGCGGGTATCCAGGGTGGGCTTTTTCACCGCCTGGCGGATATAGGGCTCCGCCGCCGCATGAAAGGCCTCCGGGGACATGGCCCGCAGGTAAAGGGCGTTGAAGTGGGTGAGCTTGTCGATGTCGAAAATAGCGGGGGATTTGGAGATGCCGGCGATGTCAAAGGCCCGGGCCAGCTCCTCCAGGGAGAATACCTCCTGCTCCGCGATCTCGCCCCGGGGGCTCCAGCCCAGCAGGGCCACATAGTTCAAAATGGCCTCCGTCAGGTAGCCCTGGGCCTTCAGGTCCTCATAGGAGGGGTCGCCGTGGCGCTTGCTCATCTTGTTGTTCTGGTCCCGCATCACCGGGGAGCAGTGGACATAGGTGGGCACCGCCCAGCCGAAGGCCTGATAGAGCAGGTTGTACTTGGGCGCGGAGCTCAGGTACTCGCTGCCCCGGACCACATGGGTGATGCCCATCAGGTGGTCGTCAACGACATTGGCGAAATTGTAGGTGGGCAGCCCATCCCGCTTGAGCAGGACCTGGTCGTCCAAAGTGGCGTTCTCTACCGTAATATCACCGAAAATCGCGTCGTGGAAGGTGGTGCTCCCCTCATCGGGGATCTTCTGGCGGATGACGTAGGGCGCGCCTGCGTCCAGCTTGGCCTGGATTTCCTCCGGGGAGAGCGCGCGGCAGGGGTCGGCGGCCCGGCCCCAGTCCCCGGAATCCTCCTCGCTCTCGGTTTTCTCGCAGAAGCAGTAGTAGGCGTGGCCCTTCTCCACCAGCAGCCTTGCGTACTTGCCGTAGGTGCCCCGCCGCTCCGACTGGATATAGGGGGCCACGGGGCCGCCCACATCGGGGCCCTCGTCATGGGTGAGGCCGCACTCAGCCATGGTGCGGTAGATCACGTCGGTCGCACCCTCCACCAGGCGGCCCTGGTCGGTGTCCTCGATGCGCAGGATAAAGGTGCCATCCCCGCCCCGGGCGATCAGCCAGGTGTACAGGGCGGTGCGCAGGTTGCCCACATGCATATAGCCCGTGGGGGAGGGGGCGAAACGGGTGCGGATTTTGCCGTGGGGGATTTTGGCCTCCATAGCGTCAAAACAGGTCATGTCCATTGCCATGATGGGTTCTCCTTTTGTTGATAAATAATCCTTCCTTGGGGGTTATCGTTTTATTCTGGTATAAAGCTTCTGTTCATCCTCGTGGTGGATATATGCTCCATTTTTCATCTGCACTTTCAGCGATGCGGGGTTATTCTTGTGGACTGACAGATATAGTTCCTCTTCGGCAATCAGGCCCCAGGCCTTTTCGACCGCCAGTTTTAAGCCTTGAGAGGCATACCCCTTTCCACGGAATTCTTTTCCGATTCCATATCCGATATGCCCTGCCCCGTCTGCCAGTGCTTTTGTAAGATAATGACGGATTCTGAATACGCCTACAATGGCACCGTCGTCCCATAAGAAGCATTCTGTCTGCGGAACCCAGCCCTCCTGCAATCCAACGCCCTTTGCCGCGTTGATATAACCGGGTAAAATGGCGTTGACAAATTCATCCTTTGAACATCCCGCCCCCGGATTTGTAAAACCGTTTTCATCCGCGGGCGTGCTTGTTATAAATAAATATTCTTTTTCCGCATCTTCCATATTGGCTTCTTTCAAGTACAGCATGCAGGCCTCCCTTCCTGTTCCACGGGCGGTTAGGGCCGCTGGCGCAGGTAGTATCCGGATTCCACCCCGTCCTCCACAAGGGACTCCGCCAGGTGGAATCCATTTTTCTCCAGCACCCGGACAGAGGCGCTGTTGGCGGCAAAGGTAAATGCCCCGATACGCTCCAGGCCGAACCGCGCCCGGATCTCCTCCAGGAACAGCCCCAGGGCCGTTGTGGCCGCCCCCTTGCCCCAGAGCTCCGGCGCGAAGATACAGTAGCTCACCATGGCCTGGGGGTCGCCGCCGGGATCCATGCCGTAGCACCACACGTCCCCCACATACTGCCCGTCCGCATAGATGGTCCGCCCGAAGCTCCTTGCGCCGGGCTTCTGGGTGTCCCGGAAGTCCGACAGGGCCTCCTCCAAAGTTTTTGCCTTCATGGGCAGGGTGCGCCGGATGGCAGGGGATTGGGATTGCTGAAAAAATATAGCCACAGTCTCCGCTGTGCGTGCGCCGAGTGAAATGGTCATAGTCTCCTCCTCACGCCGAATACCAGGTGCAGCATGTCCATACCGTAGTAGTGCTTGACAAAGGAGCCCCGCACCGACATGCCGCAGCGGAGGGCCACATGCTGGGAGGGGAAATTGTTCTCCCGGATGATCGAGAACACCTCCGGGAAGCCCAGCGTCTCAAAGGCGTAGTCCCGGCAGGCCGCGGCGGCCTCGGAGGCAAAGCCCTGATGCCACTTGCTGCGCAGGAACAGGTAGCCGACCTCCGGCACCTCCCGCCCGCACCAGTCCTGCATGGTCACGCCGCACTGGCCAATGAACTGCCCGGACGCCTTCTCAATCACCGCCCAAAGCCCAAAGCCGTATGCGGCGTACCGCTCCCGCTGCCGGTCCAGCCACGCCTGGGCCTCCCCGTCGGAGAAGGCGTGCTCATAAGCGTACATGGCCTGGGGGTCCTGCAAGATCCCACACAGGGCCGGAAAATCCGCCTGGCCCATTTCCCGCAGGGCGAGCCGCCCAGTTTCCAATATCATAATTTGATTCCTCCATTTGCCTGTTGCAGCCTATTGTACTATAGTTTCCCACTTCCTGCAACCGGAAATTCCAGACGCGGGAGGGACGGCGGCCGCCGTCCCTCCCGTTGCACGGATCCCTATTTTTCCGGGCCATCCGCCGTCAAGCGGATCTCCGGCGAGAGGATTTGCAATGTCTTATATTGCAAAAAATCCTCCTCCGTGCCTCCGGCCGCCATCAGCAGCAGGGGCTTGTAGAGGGCAGATTGGGCCGCCAGGCGCAATTTCCGGAAGACGTAGGGCACGCCGGGGGTCTCCTCCTGCCGCAGCAGCAGGCCATCCCCGTCCGCCACCAGCTTCACGATCCGCACGCAGGGCGTCTCCAAAAAGTCCAAGCGGATATAGAACACCGGCCGCTCCTCCTCGTCGTGGGTGAACCGGCCCAGGGCCGCCACCTGGTAGACGTCCCCCCGGAAGTCCAGCTGGCTGACCTGTGGGACGCCCAGCCCCACAGGCAGGCGGTAGAGGGCGTCCCGCTCCCGGTAGATCAGCTCCGGCAGGCCGCCCCGGACGCTGACCGCCACCGAGGCAACGCCGGCAGTGTAGTTATTGTGCAGCGCCTGCAATACCATGGGCAGCAGCCCTACGGAGGCCGCGCGGGGGTCTGCGGCGGAGAAGCTGCGGTTGATAAACGGCCCAGCCCGCCCATCCAGGGGCTCCGGCGGGCGGTTGTAGGCGGAGAGGCTGCGAACCGTCTCCGCCAGCTGCTGCCCAGCGTCCTCGTCCGCCTCCAGCGGGCCGGGGAAGCTGCCGCCGAAATAGCGGTTGACGATCTCAAAATAGCGGCTCTCCTGGAAGTCCGTGTTCTCCCCGGCGTGGGTGACAACGAGGATCCCGCTGTCCAGGAACCCCAGCACGTTCTGCCCCAGCATCCCGTTAAAGAGGAAGGTGTTTTCATGCCGTCCCACCCAGATCTGATAGCCGTAGTGGAAGCCGCCAGTGCCCTCCGGCGGGACGGCGTGGGCAGTAAGGGCGGCGCGCAGGTACTCCCGGGACAGCAGCCGCCTCCCCTGCCAGAGCCCGCCATCCAGCACCAGCTGGCCCAGCTTGGCCAGATCCTCGGGCCGGATATAGAGCCCCCAGCCGCCCTTCTCTATGCCCATAGGGCACGTCTCCCAGAGCACGTCCGTGATGCCCATGGGATCGAACAGCCGCTCCTGGAGGAGCTCTGTCATGGGCCGCCCCGCCCTGCGCCGGATGATGGCGGAGAGCATGTAGGTATTCAGGCTGTTGTAGGAAAACTCTGTGCCCGGTTCCCCCCGCAGGGACGCGCTCAAAAACCGGCGGACCCAGTCCTGCTCAGTCAGCGCCTCCGCCTCGGTGAACTGTGCGCCTGCACGCATGGTCAGCAGATCCTCCACGGTCATCTCCCGCAGGCGCCGGCGGAGTACGCCGCTCTCATCGAAGATGTCCGCCACCGGCTCCTCCACAGACAGCAGGCCGTCGTCCACTAGCAGCCCCACGGCCAGGGACACGACACTCTTACAGGCGGAGAAGGTGTATTTTGCCGCCCGCAGGTCCTGGGAACCGAAGGACGCCTCGCACAGGACGCTGCCGCTGCGCAGGACCATAACGTCCTGCATCAGCAGGGATCTGTCCCGGGCCAGCTCCTCCAGGAAGCTCTGGATATGGCGGGACGGGATGCCCTGGGACTCCGGCGCGGCCCGTGGGAAGGGCTGTCTGGCGGGGGACAGGGGCAGGGGGCGTTTCTCCCCCGCTGGGGGGAGGAAGGGTTCCGTAGCGGTGCGCACGTCCAGAATGCGGCTGAGCAGCTGGAAGGTGCGGCTGGCTGTGGACAGATTCATGGCGTCACTCCCCTATTGGCAAAGATGAAGGGTTTGGGTTATCATAACACGGCAGCTGGGGGGATTCATCAACGTTTCATGAACACTGGCCCAGCAGCCCGCGCAAAACAGACAGGAGCGCCTCCACATCCCCCTCCTGCGTATCCCAGGCGGTGACGAAGCGGACGCAGGTCCGCCCGCCCTCCAGCCGCTCCTGGACCTCAAAGGCACACTGCGCCTCCAGCGCGGCGGCAACGCCGTCAGGGAGGATGGGGAACACCTGGTTGCTGGGGCTGTCCGCCAGCAGGGGGACGCCTAGCGCCTCAAGACCGGCGGTGAGCTGCCGTGCCAGGGCGTTGGCGTGGGCGGCCAGGGAGAGGTACAGGCCGCCGTGCAGGATGGCGTCAAACTGGACCCCCAGCAGGCGGCCCTTGGCCAGGATGGCCCCCTGCTGCTTCATGCAGTGGCGGAAACCGGGCTGGAGCCCAGGCTGGACGATGACCAGGGCCTCCCCGAAAAGCAGGCCGTTTTTGGTGCCGCCGATGGTGAAGGCGTCGCAGGTTTCCCCATAGCTGGCAAAATCCGTCCCGCCCGCGTCCATGGCGCTGCCCAGCCGGGCCCCATCGCAGTACAGGTACAGGCCCAGCTCATCACAGGCCGTCCGGAGCGCGCGCAGCTCCTCCCGGCTGTAGACCGTGCCCAGCTCCGTGGTATTGGAGATGTAGGCCAGACGGGGGGCCACCATGTGCTCGCCGGTGTGGGCCGCTGCGGCGGCGCGGAGCAGCTCCGGCGTCAGCTTGCCGTCGGGGGTGGGGAGGTGGATGATCTTGTGGCCGTCCTGCTCCACAGCCCCGGTCTCGTGGACACAGATATGGGCCGTGGAGGCGGCAACCACCGCCTCATAGGGCCGGAGGAACGCGGCAATGGCCGTCTTATTGGCCTGGGTCCCGCCCACCAGGAAGTGGACGGCTGCCTCCGGCTGGCCGCAAAGGCTGCGGATCTGGTCCGCAGCTGCCTGGCAATAGGGGTCTGTGCCGTAGCCGGCGGTCAGCTCCATGTTGGTCCGGCACAGGGCTTCCAGCACCGCCGGATGGGCCCCGGCACTGTAATCGTTGCGAAAATTCAGCATTCAGTTGTCCTCATTTCCTTCTGTTTCCGTTCCAGGTAGCCCTCCGCCGCCAGCAGGATCTCCTCGTCCGAGGCGTAAGTGATCCGCTCCCGGGCCTCCCGGAAGGGGAACCACCCCAGGCCCGCGATCTCCGACTCCTGGGGGTGCTCCCGGCCGCCGGTGGGGGTTGCGGTGAAAAAGACCACATCCTTGACCACGCCCGGCTTGGGGGAATACGTGACCACGTGCCGGAAGCCGGTGTCAATGGCCGCCGTCAGGCCGGTCTCCTCCAGGATCTCCCGGGCGGCAGTCTCCTCCTCCGTCTCCTTCCCCTCCACATGGCCCTTGGGGAAGCTCCAGTGGCCGCCGTTGTGCCGGGCCAGCAGGTACTGCCGCCCGCCGCCCTCTGCCCGCCAGATCACCGCGCCGCAGGACTTCTCCTCCGCCGCCTTGCGGAAGATGCCGCCGTCCCCCCACGCCCATTCGCCGCCGTGGGCCCCCAAGGCAAAGTGGTACTTGGCGATCCCCAGGTCTACCAGGGCAAAGGCCCCGCCGCCCTCCAGGCGGGCCTGGACCGTGCCGTCCGGCAGGAGGGCAAAGCGGTAGCCCCGGCGGTTCAGGGCGGAGGGGGCCAGGGCTACGGACGCCAGGCCAGCGGCAAACCAGGACGGCCCCTCCTGGGCATCTGCGGCGGCGGGCTTCCGGCCCATCCCTTTCGCCGCCCGGCGGATCACCTGCTCCCGCAGGCCCGGCTTTTCCGGCGGATAGCCGATGGCGGCTACGCACACCAGCCGCTCCCCCTCCGCCAGATGGCACAGGCAGCTTTTTTTGTCGTAGGTCCCGCCCACCCAGCAGGTGGCAAGCCCCATGGATACGGCGGTGAGGAGAAGCTCCTCCCCATAGTAGCCGCACTTTTCCTCCAGGTCCGGGTCGCCCTCCGGCCCGGCGAACACCACATAATGTTCCACCCCCGTGAGCAGCCCATAGCTTTTGGATAGTGAGCGGAAGGGCTCCGGCTGGCCGCAGATCAGCTGGAGGCGCAGGCCGGAACGGCTGTTGAGCTGGCTGATGGTTTTCTCCAGCTGCTGCCGCTGGGCAGGGTGGATGGGCCCGGGGCGGTAGCTGCGATGGGATCTGCGGACGGAAGCCGCGTCGAGCAATGTCATGGTTCCTCCTCTCCCGCCAGTCCCCAGGGGGCCGGATCGCGGGTTTTTCCAAGTTGTTACCCCTATTTTTCACATAGAGTATCCGGTTGTCAAGAGAAAAAATGTAAAGGTTCTGTAAAAAATACTTGCATCTATGCCAGACTTCTGTTAAAATAGCGTTATCAACTACATATCGGAAGATGTCCGCAGGAGAGCGGGGGCCTTTGGGAAAGGGAGAGGCCCCCCACCGAAGGCGCAACTCGCACAGGTGCCGAAAGGCGGGACTGCGGGCGGACGGAATTCTGGAGAAGTCCGCGTCATGCGGATGCCGAAGGTGCAAACGGCCAATCCCGTAATCTCTCAGGCAAAAGGACAGAAGCAGCAGCATAATCCCAGAGGGCCGGTCCTCTCCGGGTGGTGTAGTTGTTCTCTATTTTGAGGGAATCAGGGGGAGGCAGTGCCTCTCCTTTTTCATTTTCCGGTATGTAAATCATGTTGTAAGGAGAGAGAGTATGAATCAGATTTATGACGCGATCGCAGCCGGCAACGGTTGGCTGAACGACATCGTATGGGGCGTACCCGCCCTGGTGCTGCTCATGGGCGCAGGCATCATTCTGACGGTGGGGCTCAAGGGGTTCCAGTTCCGGAAGTTCGGCTACGCCATGAAGAACACCATTGGCAAGATGTTTTCCAAGCAGGCGGCCAAGGAGGGCGAGGTCACACCCTTCCAGGCCCTGACCACCGCCCTGGCGGCCACCGTGGGTACCGGCAACATCGCCGGGATCACCACCGCCGTCACCCTGGGCGGCGCCGGCTCCATCTTCTGGCTGTGGATCTCTGCCCTGCTGGGCATGGCGACCAAGTACTCCGAGGTGCTGCTGTCGGTGAAATTCCGTGAGCGCAACGCCCAGGGTGACTGGGTCGGCGGCCCGATGTACTATATCAAGAATGGCCTGGGTAAGAACTGGAAATGGCTGGGTGTCGTCTTCTGTGTGTTTGGCGGCCTCGCCTCCTTCGGTATCGGCAACGCGGTGCAGGTGGGCAACATCACTGACTCCATCAATACCGCTATCCAGTCCTTTGTCCCCGCTGCTGCGGAGCAGAAGATGACCATTAACATCGTCCTGGCGGTCATCCTGATGATTATCGTTGGCATCGTGCTCATCGGCGGCATCAAGCGCATTGGCGCGGTTACTGAGAAGCTGGTACCCGTCATGTCCGCTATCTATATCCTGGCCTGCCTGGTCGTGGTGCTTTTCAACATCACCAAGGTCCCCCACGTGTTCGGCATGATCTTCCAGGGTGCGTTCTCC
>CAJUAC010000022.1:18332-37409 GCA_910583885.1 uncultured Oscillospiraceae bacterium
AGCAGGGCCTGTACGGCATCTTCGAGGTGTTCATGGACACCATCGTCATCTGCACTCTGTCCGGTCTGACCATCCTGCTGGCCCTGGACGAGGCTGCCCTGAACTACGGCACCCAGGGCACCACCGCCCTCAACGCCCAGGCTTTGGGCACCGTGTTCGGCCCCAAGGTAGGCGCGCTGATCATCGCCATCGGCCTGAGCCTGTTCGCCCTGTCCACTATCCTCAGCTGGGGCCTGTACGGCACCCGCTGCTGGGAGTTCATCCTGGGCAACAAGGCCATCAAGCCCTATCAGATTATCTACACTCTGGTCATCATCATCAGCGCCACCATGGAGCTGGGTCTGGCCTGGGACATCGCCGACACCCTCAATGGTCTGATGGCCATCCCCAACCTGATCGGCGTCCTGCTCCTGTGCCCGGTAGTCTTCAAGCTGACTACAGAATATTTCTCGGGCGGCAAGAGCCTGCGCAAATAAGCCCCCATCTCCCTCCCCTTTCACGGCGGGAGGTTGCGGGACCGGCCCCAGCCTCCCGCCATTCTTCGGGATGGATTTTTACAAGCCCCTGCCTCTTCGGAGGCGGGGGCTTCCTTTTGCCGGATAATCGCATCAGGCATCTGGTCTTCTTGCGCGTTTTGGCGCGCAGCCGTTAAGATGCAGTGAAGAAGCAGCGGCGCTCCCGCTAAAGAACTGCTAAGGAAAGACAAATGCCCTTGTACTGCAACCATCAGCCTGTTACAATGCGGATACATACTGGAAAAGGCGCGGAAGAGCGGCGGGTCCGGCAGGGCAAGCCGGGGCTTCCACTCCCTTTTTATTTGGTATGGAATTCATTGTTGTAAGGAGAGAGAGTATGAATCAGATTTATGACGCGATTGCGGCCGGTAACGGCTGGCTGAACGGCATTGTGTGGGGCGTCCCTGCACTGGTGCTGCTCATGGGCGCCGGCATCATCCTGACTGTGGGGCTCAAGGGCTTCCAGTTCCGGAAGTTCGGCTACGCCATGAAAAACACCATCGGCAAGATGTTCTCCAAGCAAGAGGCGCGGGCTGGCGAGGTCACACCCTTCCAGGCCCTGACCACCGCCCTGGCGGCCACCGTGGGTACCGGCAACATCGCCGGGATCACCACCGCCGTCACCCTGGGCGGCGCCGGCTCCATCTTCTGGCTGTGGATCTCTGCCCTGCTGGGCATGGCGACCAAGTACTCCGAGGTGCTGCTGTCGGTGAAATTCCGTGAGCGCAACGCCCAGGGTGACTGGGTCGGCGGCCCGATGTACTATATCAAGAATGGCCTGGGTAAGAACTGGAAATGGCTGGGTGTCGTCTTCTGTGTGTTTGGCGGCCTCGCCTCCTTCGGTATCGGCAACGCGGTGCAGATCGGCAACATCACAGATTCCGTAAACACCGCCATCCAGGCATTTGTCCCCTCTGCCGCAGACCACAAGATGACCATTAACATCGTCCTGGCGGTCATCCTGATGATTATCGTTGGCGTGGTGCTCATCGGCGGCATCAAGCGCATTGGCGCGGTCACTGAGAAGCTGGTGCCCTTCATGTCCGTCATTTACATTGTAGCCTGCCTGATTGTGGTGTTCTCCAACATCACCAAGGTCCCCCACGTGTTCGGCATGATCTTCCAGGGTGCGTTCTCCCCCGAGGCCGTCACCGGCGGCGCTGCCGGTATCGGCATGAAGCTGTGCATTACCTGGGGTGTCAAGCGCGGTGTCTTCTCCAATGAGGCCGGTCTCGGCTCCGCCCCCATTGCCCACGCCGCCTCCTCTGAGTCCAACCCTGTCAAGCAGGGCCTGTACGGCATCTTCGAGGTGTTCATGGACACCATCGTCATCTGCACCCTGTCCGGCCTGACCATCCTGCTGGCCCTGGACGACGCCGCCCTGAACTACGGCACCCAGGGCACCACCGCCCTCAACGCCCAGGCACTGGGCACCGTGTTCGGCCCCAAGGCTGGCGCGCTGATTATCGCCGTTGGCCTGAGCCTGTTCGCCCTGTCCACCGTGCTCAGCTGGGGCCTGTACGGCACCCGCTGCTGGGAGTTCATCCTGGGCAGCAAGGCCATCAAGCCCTATCAGATTGCCTACACCCTGGTGGTTATCATCAGCGCCACCATGAACCTGTCCCTGGCCTGGGACATCGCCGACACCCTCAACGGCCTGATGGCCATCCCCAACCTGATCGGCGTCCTGCTCCTGTGCCCGGTAGTCTTCAAGCTGACTACAGAATATTTCTCGGGCGGCAAGAGCCTGCGCAAATAACTTGATCTCCCCATCAACACGAAGCGGCCCGTCCGGGATCCCGGACGGGCCGCTCCATTTATTGGAGGAAAGAGAGGAGCAGATCAATGGATTTAAAGCGCAGGACTGTCCCATTGGATTCCCAGCAGACGCCATCCTCCGCTTCTTCGGTGGCCTCTGCGGTGGTCAGCGGCTGGGTGATCGGGGAGAACAGGACGCCCCACCACATGGGCGTGCTGTGGAGCAGCATAGCAAAGAGGCCCACCAGGGCGGAAAGGAGAAGCTTATTTCTCAGTTTCATAACAAACACCGTCCATACTGGAGTTCTTACTGTCAGTATGGACGGTGTTCCGGGATTTTATACCATGTGTAGAAAAAAATATGGAAATTACGCCCGCAGGGTCAGCTCCGCTTTGAACAGATCCCCGTCCACGCTCAGGTTAAAGCCGCCGCCCATCAGATCCATCAGGCTCCTGGTGATGTTCAGCCCCAGGCCGCTGCCCTCTGTATGGCGGGAAGTGTCTCCCCGGACAAAGCGTTCCATCAGCTCATCGGCGCTGATATTCAGCGGCTCCCGGGAGATGTTCTTGATGGAGAGGAGGACCTGGTGGTCCTGGGCGGCCAGATCCACATAGACCCGTGTGCCGGCCATAGCATACTTGCATACGTTGCTCAGGAGGTTATCCAGCACCCGCCACAGCAGGCGGCCGTCGGCCAGGGCCATCAAATTGCCCTCATAGGTGTTGACAATCACCTCCAGCTGGCCAGCAGCCAGCTTCTCGTCGTAGTCGCCGACGGCCTGATGGATGATCTCGTTGACCACAATGGGCTCCAAGGAGACAGCGATATTGCCCGTAGACGCCTTGCTGGCCTCCACCAGATCCTCGGTCAGCTTTTTCAGCCGGTTGGCCTGCCGGTCCAGTACCGTCAGGTATTCACTGGCCGCAGGGGGCAGCTCCTCCTTCTTCAGCAGGTCCACATAACTGACGATACTGGTCAGGGGTGTCTTGATGTCGTGGGAGACGTTGGTGATGAGCTCTGTTTTCAGCCGCTCGGACTTCATCCGCTGCTCCACCGCCTTATTCATCCCCACGCCGATGGCGTTCAGATTCTCCCCGTGGCGCTTTACGTCAAAGAACAGCTTCTCCGTATTCAGCTTCGCGTCCAGATCCCCTGCCGCCAGGGCCGCGCCCATATCCTGGATTTTCTGGAGCTGGAGGGTCATCCATGCCACAGCAACCACCAGGGCGGCGTCAAGGACAAACGCTACCAGAAGGAAAAAGTTTTCACCGGAGGCAAACAGGATCACCAGCAGGGTTTGCAGGAACAGGATGCCGCCTGTACACAGCACGCTGCGCCAGGTCATAGGCAGGATGCGTACCAGCTCCGCCACCGCACCCCAGAGGTTCCACCACAGCTTCCGGCACCAACGGCAAAACCGCCAGCAGAGGGTGTTGCGCCACCACTTGCCTTTTTTCAGCCGGGAGGCCAGGGTCAGCAGGGAGGCCAGGGTGATGCCCCCGGCAGCCATAACCCCAACACTGCCCGTTGCAGCCTCCAGGGCGATGGGCATCCCGTGCCGCTCCATGACAAGGGTCAGGGCCATGTTGAACAGGCCGCCGGCGCAAAGCAGATAGAGATCCAGGGGGATGCGGTCCTGCCAGTTGAGGACGATCCCCTCCCGGCCCGCCCTGTGCCCGGCGGCGCAGAAGAGGAACACCAGCAGCAGGCACGCGCCGGCGTAGAGCAGCAGCGTCAGCAGGACGGTGACCCCGAAGGGCAGGGCGTGGAGCTGGTTATAAAGGCCGTAGCGCAGGGCAAAATTTGTGCCTGTGGGGATCTGACTGGACAGCCATCCAACCACAGTATAGTACCCGCTGGCAGCCTTGGTGGATTCGACGCGGAGTGTGCGGCTGGCCAGCTGCTCGGCCGGGCGCTCCGACCAGGACCCCACCAGGACCTCATCCGCGATCTCGCCGTCATAGATCCGGGCGGAGAAGCCGCCGTACCGCTCCAGCTGGGCGCGGTAATAGTAGGCGGATTCCTCATCCGTTATTACATAGCGAACGGCGGTATACATGGCGCCCTCCATAGGTTCCTGGCACAGCAGATCCTCCTGGAAGGAGTCCGCCGTGCCGTAGGCACAGCTGAGCAGCACCACGGCAAAGCTCCCAATGGCCGCCCCCATGGACACCAGCGCCAGCAGGACCAGGGCAATGCATTTCGCCGCGAGGCTTGTGCGCAGGTCAGTTTTCATCGTACAGCCCTCCATCCCTCTGGGCAGCGGCCCGGCGCAGCACACAATTTCTTTCTCATAGCGTACCTCCCATCAAAAACGATCCACAGGAAGGCCGTCAGGGCTCCATTTTATAGCCCAAGCCCCAGACGACTTTGAGGTAGCGGGGGTTGGAGGGGTCAATCTCCAGCTTCTCCCGCAGGTGGCGGATGTGGACCGCCACAGCCCCCTCGGAGCCAAAGGCGGTCTCGTTCCAGACCTGCTCGTAAATCTGGGCGGAGGAGTAGACCCGGCCCGGATGGCGCATGAGCAGGAGCAGGATATTGTATTCAATCGGGGTGAGGTTTACCGGTTCGCCGTCCACGGTGACGGCCTTGGTCTCATCGTCCAGGGCAATCCCGCCGATCACCAGCTTGCTGGGCTTCTGCTCCAGGCCGCCCAGTGTGGTATACCGGCGCAGCTGGGAGCGGACCCGGGCGAGGACCTCGATGGGGTTGAAGGGCTTGGTGATGTAGTCGTCCGCCCCCACGTTGAGCCCCAGTACCTTGTCGGTGTCCTCGCTCTTGGCAGTCAGCAGGATGATCGGTACGTTACACTCCTCCCGCAGCTTGGCGGTGGCGGAGATGCCGTCCATCTCAGGCATCATGATGTCCATGAGGATGAGATGGAGCTCGTGCTTGCGGGCAACCTCCAGGGCCTCCCGCCCTGTGTAGGCCTCAAAGAGGGTGTAGCCCTCCGAGGACAGGTAGATTTTCAGGGCGGAGACAATGTCCCGCTCATCGTCACAGATCAGAATGTTCGCCATATTGGTCTTCTCCCACCTTTCAGCCGTATTTTATCATATCTGTAATTAAGAATAAAGGGGCGTTTTCTTAACCTTTGTTTAAGATCCCGGGATTAAGGAATCCTTAAACTTTAAGGGCCTTTCATTTTAAACTTTCTGTGCTACGATCTAAGCATACCACCTTTCACCACCGCCGTTCGCCGGGGAGGAGCTGTCATGATGAACTATATGGATGAAATATTTCTGCTGTTGACCTGCGGCCTGAAGATTTTTACACTCTACTTTGCAGCAGTCGCCCTATTTACCCTGCGGCGCTGGAAGCGTTACCCCTGCGCCGCACCGCAGACCCGGTTTGCCGTGGTGGTCGCCGCACGGAACGAGGAGGCGGTCATCGGGAACCTGGTCTACAGCGTGCTCAACCAGGATTACCCCGCCGCGCTGCGGGATATTTATGTGGTCCCCAACAACTGCACCGATTTCACTGAGGCGGCCGCCGCCGCTGCGGGCGCAAGGATCCTCCACTGCCTGGGGCCCGTCTCCAGCAAGGGGGACGCCCTCCACCAGGCCTTTGCCCAGCTGATGCCCCAGGGCTACGACGCTTTCCTGGTCTTTGACGCGGACAATGTCCTGGAGCCGGACTATCTGGCGCGGATGAACGACGCCTTTGCTGCCGGGGCAACGGTCTGCAAATCCCGCACAAAGGCGGGCAACCCCACTGCCAGCGGTGTCTCGGGGTGCTACGGGCTGTACAAGGCCTGCTTTGACCTGATCTGGAACAGGCCCCGGGCCGCCTGCGGCCTGTCCGCCAAGCTGGTGGGCAGCGGGTTCGCTGTGCGCCGGGAGGTGCTGGAGGAGCTGGGTGGCTGGAACACCTCCACCATTGCTGAGGATGCGGAATTTGCCGCCCAATGCGCCAGGGCCGGCCACCGGGTGTGCTGGGTGCCGGACGCGGTCAACTACGACGAGGAGCCCACCAGCTTCCGGCTGTCCCTGCGCCAGCGCAAGCGCTGGTGCAGCGGCGTGATGCAGGTTGGCAAGCAGGAGCTGGGCCCGCTCTGGCATGGCGGCGTCCCGCGTCCCATGCTCCGCTGGGACATCACCATGTTCCTGCTGGCCCCCTTTACCCAGGCCCTCTCCGGCCTGTTGCTGGCGTGCAGCATCCTGTCCAGCGCGCTCCTGGGGGATGGGAACGCCCTCCTGCTGGCCGCCTGCGGCCTGGGGCTGTACGGCGTGGGCTGTATGGCGCTGGGGGTGGCCCTGTGCCTGCTGGGCGGCTATGCGCTCCAGGGGATGACCAAGGCCATCCTGCTCTTCCCCGTGTTCATGGCCTCCTGGCTGCCGCTTCAGGTGACCTCCCTGTTCCGGGATACGAAAACCTGGCGGCCAGTGGCGCACCAGGGCCAGCGGGCGGCCCGCTCCGCAGGGGTTGACGGCTGACCCAGTACAGGAGAAAACAAGCTTTCTTGTTTTTTTGTGGATTTTTGCATAAAAAAGCCTTGACAAACCGCCGGTAAATGGGTATAATCTTCCCTGTTAAGCCACGAAAATGGCCCGAAAGAGTATCCTGGATAAAGCCGGATATATCGGAGGGAGGGAAAATAGATGTCTGAAGTCCATGTCAAGGAGAATGAATCTCTGGATAGCGCGCTCAAGCGTTTTAAGCGCAGCTGCGCCAAGGCCGGCGTTCTGGCCGAGGTCCGCCGCAGAGAGCATTACGAGAGCCCCAGTGTCAAGCGCCGCAAGAAGTCTGAGGCTGCTCGCAAGAACCGCAATAAGCGGTACTATTAATGATGTTCCCATTGGAACGACGCCTGGACGGTATGTCCAGGCGTCGTCTTCTTATCCAGCGCCCGCGCCCTGCGGGCAAAACGGACTCGGAGGTAAGCTATGCGCGAATTCACCATTGGGCGCAACGACGCGGGGCAGCGGCTGGACCGCTTCCTCTCCAAGGCTATGCCCCTGCTTCCCCCCGCCCTGCTGCAAAAGTATATCCGCATCAAGCGCGTCAAATGCAACGGCGCCCGCTGCCAGCGGGACCAGCGCCTGCGGGAGGGGGACGTGCTCCAGCTGTACATCAACGACGAATTTTTCGAGCAGCCCCGGGAGGACAACCTGTTTTTAACCCTATTCCAGCCCAAGCTGGAGATCCTCTACGAGGATGAAAACCTCCTCCTGGTGGACAAACGCCCCGGTCTGGTGGTCCACGCCGACGAGACGGAGAAGGTCAACACCCTGATTAACCACATCCAGGCCTACCTGTACCAGAAACGGGAGTGGAACCCCAAGTGGGAAAACGCCTTTGCCCCATCCCTCTGCAACCGCATTGACCGCAACACCGGCGGGATTGTCATCGCCGCCAAAAACGCCGGGGCCCTGCGGGTGCTGACGGCTAAGATCCGGGAGCGGGAGATCACCAAGAAATACCTGTGCGTGGTGCTGGGCCGGATGGCGCCGCCCCAGGGCAGGCTGTCCTGCTTCCTGCTAAAGGACGAGGCAAGGAAGCTGGTGTCCGTCCACCGCCACCCCGTCCCGGGGGGCAAGTCCGCCGAGACCCTTTACCGCACCCTCCAGAGCCGGGGGGAGCTGAGCCTGGTGGAGGCGGAGCTGCTCACCGGCCGCACCCACCAGATCCGCGCCTCCTTTGCCAGTGCCGGCCACCCCCTGCTGGGCGACGGCAAATACGGCCGGGGGGAGGCCAACCGCGCCTACGGCGAGACACGGCAGGCCCTCTACAGCTATTCCCTCCGCTTTGACTTCCCCACGGACGCGGGGATGCTGGAATACCTGCGGGGAAAGGAATTCCAGGTCCCCCACGTCCCCTTTGTGGACAAATACTTCCCTAAAAAATGACTGTTGGCATATCAGGGTTTTCTTTTTGACCCTTGTTCAAAAGAAAAAGGATGATTACCGCAGGCGCACCTCCAGCACGGTATCCACCGGATCGGGCAGCGCAGGGTCAGGCCCCAGGTCCGCAAACACCAGCTCCGGATAGTCGCTGTGGGTCCAGTCGGTGGATACCGGCACCTCGCTGCCGTCTGCCAGGCGGCGGATGGAGCGGACCTCCTCCTTCTTCACACCAAACAGGGGCAGCGGCCCCAGCGTGTTTTCAAAAATGTGGTAATACAGCCGGTCCCCGCTGCGGGTAATGCGGCCGTACTCCGGTTTTTCCAGGCCGGACGGGCCGCAGCCGTAGATGCTCGCGCTGTTGCGGTCCATCCACCGGCCAATCCCCTCCAGCACCGCCAGGGACTCCTCCGGGATGCGGCCCTGGATGTCCGGCCCCACGTTCAGCAGCAGGTTGCCGCCCTTGCTGACGCACTCCACCAGCTTCTTGATGAGCATGGGCGCGCTCTTATAAAAGTGGTCTGTGGCGCAGTAGCCCCAGTGGTTGTTCATGGTGATGCAGCTCTCCCAGACCAGGGGGCGGCCCTCCACATCCAGCAGGCCCTTGGGCGGGATGATCCGCTCGGGGCTGACAAAATCCCCGTGGTAGGGCGTGGGCTGGCAGGCGGCCAGGGAGCCGAAGCCCTCGCCGCTGACCTCCAGGCGGTTGTCAATCACCACATCCGGCTGGAGGGAGCGTACCATCTCCATCAGCTCCGTGGCACGCCAGGCCTCCCCCCGCAGCTCACTGTAGGAGAAGTCAAACCACAGGATGTCCAGCTTGCCGTAGTTGGTACATACCTCCCGGACCTGGGCGTGGAGGAAATCCAGGTAGCGGTTGAAATCCCGGCCCTCGTTGCTGTAGGCGGGGTCGCCCCGCATGGGGTGGTTCAGATCCCCATAGTGGGGGAAGTCCGGGTGCCGCCAGTCAATGAGGGAGAAATACAGCCCCACCTTCAGCCCAAATTCCCGGGCTGCATCCACGTACTCCCGCACAAAGTCCCGCTTGGCGGGGCTGTTGGTGGATTTGAAATCTGTGTAGGCGCTGTCGAAGAGGCAGAAGCCGTCATGGTGCTTGGCTGTGAGGACCACGTACTTCATCCCCGCCGCCTTGGCCGCCTGCATCCATGCGCGGATGTCGCAGTGCTGCGGGTTAAACTCCTCCATATACGGGTCATAGGCCTCCTTGGGGATGCGCTCCTCACTGCGCACCCACTCCCCCCTGGCGGGGATGGCGTACAGCCCCCAGTGGATGAACATGCCGAACCGGGCCTGGGTGTACCAGGCAACCCGCCGCTCGTAGTCCTCGCGTGAAAATTGAAATGCCATAATGAATGTCCCTCCTTATCTTGTGTGCGGCCATTATACAGGCTTTCCCCCCTTCTGGCAAGCCCTATTCGCTCGCCTGCACAAAAGTTGGAACCTGTATTCATCACCAGGGGATGCCGGATGGACGAGGTTTTTTTCGTCAGACAAGGAGATTTTCCGCAGCAATCCGTCAGGATTGCTGCGGAAAGCGACGCAGTATGGCGGGAAAAAGACTGGCCAGACGGCGTGCAACGGTTGTGAATACAGGTTCTTAGAGGCTTAGAGGCCAGGAGAACCCCACAGGGTCCTCCTGGCCTTTCCGCAGTCAGCCGGCCCGCCGCTCGTCAGCGGCCTCAAAATGGATGGCATCACTGGTGACAGGGTTGATGCGGATCCCCTCCGTGCTGTTCTCCGCCGCCCAGGTGTTGAAGCAGGCAGCCACGTCCTCCTCCGTCATCGCCAGCAGCTCTTCCAGGGGCGTCTCCTCCCAGAATGTCCAGATAGCTTGCTGCATCCCCGCCACGCAGCTGTCCCGCTCACCCACAGTGATGCGGGTTTTGTCGGGGATATGGTAGGAGATGTCGTAATACAGATCGCACCAGGCCACGGTGACGCCGTTTTCCACCTGCTGCCAGGTGGGCAGGTTCCGGGCGAAGCCCGCGTCCTCCTCCGGCCCGCCGGTGAAGAGGCTGCGAACCATCATCCCGTTCTCAGTGCCGGACCACTGGCAGGTCTGGGCCACAAATTCCCGCTCCGCCTCTGTCAGATCCACCGCGTAATCGTCCCAGATCACGTCGCAGGAGATCCGGTCCCAGGCGGCGCTGTTCCCGTTGCACCAGTCCAGCAGGAGCTGGTTGAACTCCTCCAGGGGCATTTCCCGATAGCCCTCTGTCCGCAGGGACAGGATGGAATCGTAGTCCGCCCGGGTGGCATGGGGGAACTCCCGCTCCTCCTGGCTGCGCAGCAGCCTTTCCGTGTCAACCGTCTGCTCCCGGCTCGCTGTCCATCCCGCCTGCTCCTCCGGCGTGGCCAGGCGCAGGCCGGTGAGCACGCCGTTGGTGTAGACGGCGTGGAGCTCCACCGCATCAGGGCCATAGGTCCCGTTCCCGGTGTGCTCCGTGATCCACACCCCCTCCAGCTCGTCAAAGATCCCCCGCACCTCATGGCCCTGGAAGGCCATGGTCAGGCCGTTGCCGTCGTGGTCCGGGTCGTCAAAGGTGTAGGTCAGGCCGAATGCCACATAGGGTGACAGCAGCCGGTCCCACTCGGCGCCAACCTGCTCCGAGTTCTCGGCGTAGAGCGCCGCATCCGAGCCTGTATAGAAGGATTCCCGGAGGCTCACCGTCAGCCGCTCGCTGCTCAGGCCGCCCAGGATGCCCGCCATCTTGTCCGCCAGTGCGTCCTGCATGAAATCCCAGTCTGCCAGCTGGTGGGCCGTGTACCCCTCCAGCACCCCCTGGAGCCCTGTTTCCGCATCCCGCCAGCTCTGCTCGTATTCCCCGACGGTCAGTGTATCGCGGTCCAAAATTGTCAGGTCGCAGATATACTCCACAATCGAGCCGTCCAAATGCGCCGCGCCGGAAAATTGCCGCTGCTGCCACCGCTCCGCTGTCAGGGGCTCGTAGACGTGATAGAAATAGTCGCGGAAGGCGTTGGCCTCCGCATCATTGAAATAGCTCCCTTTGACGTTGGACTGCCCGTACCGGTCCAGCAATTCCATGTCCTGGGGGTTATCCCGCTCCGCCCACATCTTCTCCTGGTATGCCGCCACCGTCATGTCCTGGTAGCCCTCGAACCACAAGGAGGACAGCCGGTCCAGCTCCGCCCGGGTGAACGCGCCGTCCGTCACCTGGGGACGTGGCCGCTTTGCTGCCGCCGATGTAGCAAATGCCACACTCACGCCGCACACCAGTACCACTGCCGCCAGCACAGCGGCCAGGGAACGTTTTCTCATTTTCATAATTGCCTTGATCCTCTCTTCAATTGCATTCCTGCTGAACGCGCTGGCAAAGGGGCCCAGCCCGCTCCTGTGCTCCTCCATGGCGATCAGCGTCCTGGCGTAGGCCGGGCGGCTGCCTGCGCCGAACCGGCGCACCACCGCCTCGTCACAGCCCAGCTCCATGTCCCGGTTGGCCAGCGGCCGCATCAGCCACACCAGGGGGTTGAACCAGTGGACGCACACCGCCGCCGTCAGGACCAGCTTTGCCGCCGCGTCAAAATGCCGGATATGGGCCAGCTCGTGCTCCAGCACATAGTTTAGCCGCTCGTTATCTGTCCAATCTGTTGATTCTGGAAGAAGAATTACAGGACGTATGATCCCGTAGGTCAGTGGTGCGTCTACATAGCCGGACTGCCGGATGGAAACCCGCCGCCGCAGGCGGCAATGCCCCTGCCACGCCTGGACATAGGGGCAGTCCACAGGGAGGGACTCCCGGAACCTCCGGCGGCAGCGGATATACGCGGCGGCGTAGAAGGCCGCCCAGGCCACTGCCCCTGCCAGCCAGAGGGCTGTCCAGAGGGGGAAGGGGGTCCCGCCCCCTGCCGCGGCCCCTTCCGCTATGGGGGGCGCGGCCTGGAGCACCGGCGCAGCCGCCGGGAGCGCCGGCACTCGCACCACACCGCGGACCGGCCCGCTCTCCGCCAGTGTGTAGACGCTCCAGGGCGACGGGATGGACACCGGCACCAGCAGCCGCAGCACAGCGACCCCCCACAGCACCTGGAAAGCCCCTCTGGGCAGCCGGTCCCGGGCCGCTGCCCGCAGGAGTGCCGCCGCCAGGATCAGAAGCCCGCCGGACAGGCTCATCTCTAATATGCTCATCTCCTCACTCCCATTCCCTGACAATCTCCTTCAGCCGCTCGATCTGCTGGGCGGACAGGCGCTTTTTGCCCAGCAGGGAGGCAAACAGCTTGTCCTGGGAGCCGTCAAAGAGCTTATCCACCAGTTCCCCCGTCTCCGCCGCCTGGACCGCCTCCCTGTCTACCAGGGGGCGGCAGCGGAAGTTTGGTTCCAGCCGCTCTACGGCCCCCTTCTGGATACACCGCTTGAGGAGTGTATAGGTAGTGTTGCGGTTCCACCCCACCTCCGCTGCCAGCACCTCAGCCACATGCTTGGCCGTGGCCTCCCCCTCCCGCCAGAGAACCCCCATCACCTTCAGCTCCGAATCCTGCAATTTCCCGTCCATGTTTCCAACCGCCTTTCATAAGACTGGAGTAGTCTACTCGCCTGTAGACTACCACAGTAGTCTCTTCCTGTCAAGCATTTTTTTACAAAGAATCCCCCATACGCCGGATTGGGACTTGTTTCTCTTGAACGGCTGTACTATAATCATTCCTATCAATATGTGGCAAGGAGGACTTGGCAATGGAACTGTTATATTGGTTTGCATCGATCCGCACACCCGTGCTGGACGCGGTCATGTCCCTGATCACCCACCTGGGGGAGGAAACCTTCTTCATGGTGGCGGCGCTGTTTGTGTTCTGGTGCGTGGACAAGCGGCGGGGGTACTATCTCCTGTCGGTGGGCTTTGCGGGGACGCTGGTGAGCCAGTGGCTGAAAATCGTCTGCCGCGTACCACGCCCATGGGTAAAGGATCCCGCCTTTACCATCGTTGAAGACGCCCGGATGGAGGCTGCTGGCTACAGCTTCCCCAGCGGGCACACCCAGAGTGCGGTGGGCTGGCTGGGGGGCGTGGCGCGCTTCACCAGCCACATCTGGCTGCGGGTGGTGTGCGTGGTGCTGCTGGTGCTGGTATCCGTCTCCCGGATGTACCTGGGGGTACACACCCCGGCGGATGTGGGGGTGTCCTTTGCCATTGCGGCAGTCCTGGTGTTCGTCCTCTACCCGCTGGTGGAGAGCACCCTCTGGTTTCCAAACCGGATCTATTACATCGTTGGCGGGATGCTGGCCGTCAGCCTGGCCTTTGTGGCCTTTATGGAGCTGTTCCCCTTCCCGGCGGACATAGACGGGGCGAATTTCGCCGAGGCGCTGAAAAATTCCTACTCCATGGCCGGTGCGGTGGCCGGGGTGTTGGCGGTGTGTGTGTATGACAACCGCCTGCTCCAGTTCCCCAACCGGGCCCCCTGGTGGGGCCAGCTCATCAAGCTCGTGGGGGGCCTGGCCCTGGTGATCCTGGTCAAGGTCCTGCTGAAGGAGCCGCTGCTGTCCCTGTGCGGCGGGCATATGGCTGCCCATACCATCCGCTACTTCCTGATGGTCCTGACAGCAGGGGCCGTATGGCCTATGACCTTCCGTTTTTTTGAGAGGTACGCCAGCTGAAAGCAGGGCTTCCCCGCCTCCTGCGGATGCAAAAAATAATCCGCGGCTTGACAAGCGGGAGGGTTATCGATATGATATGGGAGAAAACACAATGAATTTCTCATGCTGATAAGGAGGCCCCCATGGCAGAGCGCATCACCAGCCGTACAAACGCCCTGATGGTCCATATCCGCAAGCTGGGCGCCTCCCGCGCCCACCGCCGGGAGGCCGGTGAATTCCTGGGCGACGGGGTGAAGCTGCTGGAGGAGGCCGTCCGCTGGGGCGCGGCCCTGACGGCTGTGGTACACACCGCAGATGTCCCCCTGCCGGAGCTGGGGCCCGCGGTGCGGGTGGCGGAGGTGCCGGTGGAGCTGATGCGCTCCATCAGCCCCATGGAGACGCCCCAGGGCGTCCTCTTCCTGGCCCGCCAGCCCTCCCAGGAGCTGCCGGAGCGCCTGCCCGGCCGCCGCTATCTGGCCCTGGAGGGCGTACAGGACCCCGGCAACGTGGGGACCATCCTGCGCACCGCCGACGCCTTTGGCGCGGATGGACTGTTCCTTCTGCCCGGCTGCGCGGACCCCTTCGGCCCCAAGGCGGTGCGCGCCTCCATGGGCGCGGTGTTCCGCCTGCCGGTGTGGAGCTGTGGGCTCCCCCAGCTGCAAGGGCTGGCCGCCCAGGCGGGGCTGCCCCTGCTGGGCGCAGCCCTGCGCACGGATACCAGGGATGTCCGCCAGGCGGACCTCACCCAGGCCGTCGCCCTGGTGGGCAGCGAGGGCAGAGGCCTCAGTGCCGAAGCGCTGTCCGCGTGCCAATACACCGTCCGCATCCCTATGGAGGGGCGGTGCGAATCCCTCAATGCGGCGGCGGCCGCCGCCGTGCTGCTGTGGGAGGGCTACCGGTAGAGTAAGAAACGCCCATCCCGCCGGGATGGAGGAAAGGGAAGCTGACATGGCGTCATTAAAATATTGGCTGTGGCTGGCCAGCCTGCCCAAGCTGAGCCTGCGGGCCAAGCTCGCCCTGCTGGAACACTTTGGAGAGCCGGACCGCATCTACTACAGTGAACAAGGGGAATACTTCCTGGTGGAGGGCATGACGCGCCCGATGGCGGCGTGCCTGGAGGACAAATCCTTCCAGGCCGCCGACCGCATCCTGGGCGACTGCGACCGGCTGGGGCTGCGCATCCTCACCATCCGGGACTCCGAATACCCCGAACGGCTGAAAACAATTGACGAACCGCCCCTCCTGCTCTATGTCCAGGGCCGGATGCCCCGCTTTGATGATGAGGTGGCTATCGCCATGGTGGGCACCCGCAAGGCCTCGCCCTATGCCATCACCCAAGGGGAGCGGCTGGCTTTCCAGATGGCGGGGCTGGGTGCGGTGATCGTCTCCGGCCTGGCTGCCGGAGGCGACGCAGCCGCCCACCGCGGCGCACTGCGGGCTGGCGGGCTCACCGCTGCTGTCATCGGCGGCGGCCACGATATCATCTATCCCAGGGAAAACCGCCGCCTCTATGAGGACATCGCCATCCAGGGCGCGATCCTCTCCGAGTACCCGCCGGGGACCGCGCACATGGGCAGCCATTTCCCTGTCCGCAACCGGATCATCAGCGGCCTGAGCCTGGGCGTGCTGGTCACACAGGCCCCGGAGCGCAGCGGCGCACTCATCACCGCCAACCGTGCGCTGGACCAGGGCCGGGACCTGTTCATCCTGCCCGGCCTGGTGGACGACTGGCACTGCGCCGGCAGCAACCGCCTGATGGGGGAGTGCGGCTACCCTGTGCAGGACGCGTGGGACGTCCTCAGCCACTATGCCGCCAAATTCCCTGAAAAAATCCACCCCCTCCGTGCCAAGGAGCCCCGCCATTTTGGCGCCGGACGGCAGCCCCCTGCCCAGCCGGCGGAGCCAGTGGCGCCCCCTGCCCCCGCCCTGCCGGTGCTGGACCTGGCCGGGGATCATGGCCTGACTGACGACCAGCTGCACATTGTCCGCGCCCTGCAAGGCGGCACGCGCCAGGTTGATGAGCTCATTGAGCTGACTCAGATCCCTGCGCGGCGGGTCCTGTCCGCGCTGACTGTTTTAGAAATTGACCGGGTCGTGACCCAGGAGAGCGGCAAGCACTTCTCCCTGGCCGTCACCTTGGCCCCTTCGCCCCAAGCGGCACCATAACAGCGGTATATCCGAATCCGCATGATCCAGGAGGAACACCATGGCAAAAATGAGCCTCGTCATTGTAGAGTCTCCCGCCAAGGCAAAGACTATCGGCAAATATCTCGGCCCCAAATTTGAGGTAAAGGCCTGCATGGGCCACCTGCGGGACCTGCCTAAGAGCACCCTGGGCGTGGATGTTGAAAACAACTTCGAGCCCAATTACCGCCCCATCAAGGGGAAAGAGGACATCATCAACGACTTGAAAAAATCCGCCAAGGGCAGCGACGTCGTCTACCTCGCCACCGACCCGGACCGGGAGGGCGAGGCCATCAGCTGGCACTTAAAGGAGCTGCTCAGCCTGGACGACGAAAAGGCCCGGCGCGTCACATTCAACGAGATCACCAAGCGGGTGGTCAGCGAGTCCATCGCCGCCCCCCGGGAGATCGACCAGAGACTGGTGGACGCCCAGCAGGCCCGGCGGGTGCTGGACCGGATCGTGGGCTACCAGCTCTCCCCCCTGCTGTGGAAGAAGATCCGCCGGGGCCTGTCCGCCGGGCGGGTCCAGTCCGTGGCCACCCGGATGGTCTGCGACCGGGAGCATGAGATCTCGGATTTCAAGCCCCAGGAGTACTGGTCTCTGGACGCGCGCCTGAGCACTGACGGCACAGAGAAGAATACCTTCCTTGCCCGCTACCACGGGGAGAACGGGAAAAAGAAGGAGCTGAACTCCGCCGAAGAGGTGGAGGCGGTGGTGGAGGCGGTAAAAAACGCCGCCTTTGCCGTGAAAACTGTGAAGCGCCAGGACAAGCACCGCTCCCCGTCCCCCCCCTTTACTACCTCCACCCTCCAGCAGGAGGCCAGCCGCAAGCTGAGCATGACCCCCCGGCGGACCATGGCGATTGCCCAGCAGCTCTATGAGGGCGTGGACATCTCCGGCGAGGGCACCGTGGGCCTGATTACCTATATGCGTACCGACTCCCTGCGCCTGAGCGACGAGGCCCTCTCCGCTGTGCGCGGCTTTATCCAGGGCCGGTACGGCGCGGATTACTGCCCCGGCGCCCCCCGTGTCTATAAGACCAAGGCCAGCGCCCAGGACGCCCATGAGGCCATCCGCCCCAGCGATGTGAACCTGACCCCCGAGCAGGTGAAGGGGGATCTGACAGCGGACCAGTACCGCCTCTACCGCCTGATCTGGAGCCGGTTTGTGGCCTGCCAGATGTCCAACGCCGTCTTTGACAGCGTGTCTGTCGAGGCGGAGGCGGCGGGGCACGGCTTCCGCGCCTCCAGCAGCAGCCTGAAATTCTCCGGCTTCACCGCCGTCTACGAGGAAGGCAAGGACGACGACAAGGAGAAGGAGGAAAAGGAGGCCAAGCTCCCCCCCCTCACCGAGGGCCAGCCCCTGCAAAGCATGGGCTTCCAGCCCGACCAGCATTTCACCCAGCCACCGCCCCGCTATACGGATGCCTCCCTCATCCGGGCCATGGAGGAGAACGGCATTGGCCGTCCCTCCACCTATGCCCCCACCGTCAGCACGATCCTGGACCGGGAGTACGTCATCAAGGAGGGCAAGTACCTGCGCACCACCCCTCTGGGGGAGGTGGTCAATGGCCTGATGCAGGATAAGTTCGCGGATATTGTGGACACCAGCTTCACCGCCAATATGGAGAAGAGCCTGGACGACGTGGAGCGCGGCGGCAAGGAGTGGAGGACCCTGCTCAACGAGTTTTACGCCCCCTTCAAGGCCGAGCTGGACCAGGCGGAAAAGGATCTGGAGGGGATCCGTTTAAAAATCCCCGCCGAGGAGTCCGACGAGGTCTGTGATGTCTGCGGCAAGCAGATGGTCATTAAGAGCGGCCGCTTTGGCCGTTTCCTGGCCTGCCCCGGCTATCCGGAGTGTACGTTTACCAAGCCCCTGGTTGTGGCTATGCCGGGCCGGTGCCCCAAGTGCAGCGGCAGGATTTTGAAGAAGACCTCCCGCAACGGCTACACCTACTATGGCTGCGAGCACAACAGTGATAAGGATGAGGCCGTACACTGCGACTTCATGAGCTGGGATGTCCCGGTGGCAGATGACTGCCCTGCCTGCGGCCAGACCATGTTCAAAAAATCCGGCAAGGGCTTCAAAAAGCCATTCTGTATCAACGAGCAGTGTTCCAATTTCACCCCCGAGGACAAACGGGGCGGCTGGCGGAAGAAGAAGGAGAGCGCAGAGGGCGAGGCGGCGGCAGAAGCTGGGAGCACTGAGGCCGCGCCGGAGAAAAAAGAGGCGAAAAAGCCCGCCAGGAAGGCGTCTTCTAAATCTGTGGCCGCCAAAAAGGCTTCTAGCGAGAAAACAAGCAAGCCTGCTGCGAAGAAATCTGCGAAAAAAAGCGCGGAGTAGGCAGTCATTCTTTTTCTTAAAAGAAAAAGAATCAAAAAGAATTTTAGACAGCCTGACGGCTGTCAGACGGTTATGCAGGGCTATAGCCGGGACAATTCCATCCCCAGGGAGAAGGCGGCCTGGAACATCGCCTCCAGCTCCAGGTCGCCCTTTGTCCTGCTGTCGCCGGCATAATCCACCAGGGACTGCTGCCCCTCCGGGGGCAGCAGCTTGCGGAGCCTTTCTTCCTGCTGTTCCGTAATCCGGCACTGTTCTTCGTATTCTTCTCCAGTCAGGAATGCGGGGACACGGTTTTTTAAGGTGTATTCGTACAGAATACGGACGGTATCTAACATGATAATTCCTCCTTTTTGTATCGGCCAAATTTGGCCTTTTAATTATACCCGGCCAAATTCGGCCTGTCAAGTAATTATGGAGAAAATATGTCAAATTTAGCTGAACGAATGCGCGCTCTGCGAAAGAGCCGTGGATTAAAACAGGAGACAGCCGCGCAGTCAAGCGGTATCCCAGTCAGATCCTTCCGCCGGTATGAAAATGGGGAGCAAGAACCTGGGCTTACTGCCATATGGAAACTGGCCGATTTCTACGAAGTCTCTATCGACTACTTAGTCGGCCGGTCAGACGAGAAAGGAACACCATGAAAGCAACTGTCATCGGTGCCGGCCTGGCCGGCAGTGAGGCCGCCTGGCAGCTGGCCAGGCGGGGCGTCGCGGTTACGCTGTGGGAGATGAAGCCCCAGAAGATGACCCCTGCCCACTCCAGCGGGCTCTTTGCCGAGCTGGTCTGCTCCAACTCCCTGCGGGGGGCCGGGCTGGAGAACGCCGTGGGCC
>CAJUAC010000023.1 GCA_910583885.1 uncultured Oscillospiraceae bacterium
CTCTGAGTATCCACTCCCCCTCTGCATTCTGCTCAGCCAACGTCTGCACCGAACCTAGCTCCAGCTTAGCGGCGACCAGCCTGATTGGTTCGTTTAATATGGGAACAATCCTAACCATTTGGTATCTGATACTACTAAAACCGATAAATGGCCCAAAGGTATGGATACCAGCAGAAATCGAATTACTTAGTATGACGGATCTAAAGTTGCCTTCACTATTCATTTCAATCTGAAAAACACATACTGATAGACCTGTTGACGTAAGTAGTGATAGTGTAAGATTTTTCCCTACCAGGTTTTTGATCTTCCCCGCATCCCACCTCTGTATGAAAGCAATTGCAGGATCCTTTCTCTCTAAAACCAGGCCATCTGCCTCCAGCGTGACCAACAGATTCTCGCTATACCACCTGTCAATCGTATACTCAGATCCTACATACCCTGGCCGCTCTTGTTGATTAATCGGATTCAGGAAATACCAGTTATCCAGCAGATTTTGATGGCTCACGAGAGCACTAACGGTTAAACTGGAGCTGCCTTGCTTCAGTTCAATACTATTCCCAGCATTGATAGTCACAGCATGGATACCATCTGTGCCAAATCCAACTACCTGACCGGGAACCCCAACGAGCTTGTCCTGTTTGCAGTCTAGTCGAAACTTTATATTCTCACTTATCTGCCGCAACCCATCCAGGTCCAAAAATTTTGCCAATACTATCCCTCCATTCATTTGATAAAATAAATCAGATTTTACTAAAAAGTTTCTGTATTCCCGGAACACCTTTTTATCAAAATCCTATCGTTTAGCAGGCCGTCCCTATCTCCTCGGCAAGTTTTATGTGGTATCCCTGGTACTGGCTGCTTCACACTTTCTTTACGGCTCTTAACACTTTGTTTAAATTCCAGACATAACCAGTTCTTTTTCTTTGGTTATATTGATGACACCAAAGGAGGATGCCCCATGACAACGACACACCCCTACCCACACCGGATGCAATACCAGATTACGCAGGCAGATTACAATGCATTGCGTACCCGACTCTCTGACGCCATACCGGAGGACAGCGCCGGAGATATACATACGCTGCTGTTTACCAGCTATCGGAACCGTGTCTCTGCTTTCTCTACAAACACATCCCAGGCCGCCGGCCTGACAGAGGCCCGTTTTTCCCTACACTACTTTGACAATGACCCCTCCTATCTGCTGCTGGAGCGGTGGCTAGGCCAGGAGAGCAGCACTGTTATGATGACGGAAGCAGAATGCCGTGCCTTGCTCTCCGGCGAGACGGATTGGATGTTGGACTGCCGCAACCCGGTCCTCCAGGACTTCCACAGCAGCCTCACGGAGCGGATGCTTCTGCCTCAGATCCTTTTGACCTACCACCGGGAGATCTACACATTGGATGGGCTGGATCTCTGGGTAGCTCTGGACAGCGATATCCGCGCGACCCTTCAGCACATGGATTTTCTGGATCCGGAACTGCTTGCCCGCGACACCGCCGGGCAGGAAGGGCGGCTCCTGATGGAAATTAGCTACAGCAGCGTCATTCCCGACCACGTTCTTTGCCTTTTGGAAGAGACTGCACCAAGAAGGAAGCTCTTGGCGTAAAGGCATAGAATCCCCTCAGAAGGGGACAAACATAGCCTCCCTCCATAAAAAGCAAGCAGAGCGGCGCAAGAAAACTTGCGCCGCTCTGCTTGCTTTTTATGTATCTATCAATAGTTTTCTGCTGAAACCTCAAAGTATGCCTGTGGATGAGCGCAGGTGGGGCAGATCGCAGGGGCTTCCGTCCCCACTACAATGTGTCCGCAGTTGCGGCACTCCCACACCTTGACTTCACTCTTCTTGAAAACCTCCTGGATCTCCACGTTCTTCAGCAGGGCGCGGTAGCGCTCCTCATGGTGCTTTTCAATAGCAGCAACCAGACGGAACTTCTCGGCGAGTTCCGGGAAACCTTCCTTCTCCGCAGTCTCTGCAAATCCGGCATACATGTCAGTCCACTCGTAGTTCTCTCCACTGGCCGCAGCAGCCAAGTTCTCAGCAGTACTGCCAATCCCCTCCAGCTCCTTCAACCACATCTTAGCGTGTTCTTTCTCATTGTCGGCCGTCTTCAGAAACAGGGCCGCAATTTGTTCAAAGCCCTCCTTCTTGGCTTTGGATGCAAAATAGGTGTACTTATTCCTGGCCTGGGACTCCCCTGCAAAGGCAGCTTCCAAGTTTTTTTCTGTCTGTGTACCGGCATATCGGGACATGTGTAGTACCTCCTTATGGTTCTTTCTCAATTGTTGTGGCTTGAAACAGCAGCTCTTGTTATTATAACATCCTTTCATGGATAATCAAGCTATTGGCGGTAAATTGTGGAAGAAGAAAAATCAGTGTGGACAGACACAGTGTGCGGTACAGGCATCTGCTCAGGCGGTGGTCTCTGCACCACGGTCTTGTAAGATTGGCCAGCTATAAAAAGCCTCCGCCCCAAGTCTATAAAAAAGAGGACTCCCGCTCTTTTAACACGTATATCTTGGGACGAGCCCTCATAGAGTGTACCAAGAAATCACAGGAGGGATGTCCACATGACAGAGGACTACGCGGCGGCGCGGTATGAGGATGCGTGTACCCTGCTGCCGGGACGGCTGCGGGCGGCAGCCATGTCCATTGAGCGGGGCCAGAAGGCAGCTGCGGAGGAACTGAGGCTGCGGATCGGACGGCCAGTATACCTGACCATGCCGGATGGGGAGCTGGCACTGCCCCAGACCCGGGTCGGCCGGGGGGATCTGGAGCAGGTGCTGGACCGTGCCACGGAATATTCCCGCTACGCGGCTGCCGAGACAATGCGCCACGGCTATCTCACCGCCCCCGGCGGGTTCCGGATTGGCCTGTGCGGCACAGCCCTCCCCCTCGACGGGCAGAACGAGGGTGTGCGGGATGTGTCCTCCCTGGCCATCCGTATTCCACGGGTACAGGAGGGGGCGGCATTGCCAGTCCTGCCGGAGCTCCTGGAGGACGGGCGGCCCCTGAGCGCCCTGCTGCTCTCACCGCCAGGGGGCGGCAAAACGACCTTGCTGCGGGATTTGGTACGGCTTCTCAGCCAGGGGTCGGCACTGGCCGGTCCTGTCCGTGTGGCACTGGTGGACGAGCGTGGGGAACTGGCAGCGACCCACCGGGGGCGGCCCCAGCTGGAGGTGGGCTGCCATACCGACATCATGGACGGCTGCCCCAAAGCCCTGGCGGTGCCTATGCTCCTGCGGGCCATGACCCCCCAGGTGATCGCCCTGGACGAGGTTGCTCTGGAAGCGGATGTGGCGGCTGTGTGCGCGGCAGCAAACTGTGGTGTGGCCCTGCTGGCAACTGTCCACGCCGCCTCCCTGCCGGAGCTGGAGGGCCGGCCCGTAGGACGGGCACTGCTGGGATGCGGCATATTCCGCCGGGCAGTGCTCATCTCCGGCAGGGGCACAGGGCGGCAGGTCCGTGTGGAGCACCTGCCGTGAGGGGCCTGGGTGCACTGCTGGTCCTCTGGGGTGCAGGATACGTTTGCCTCCAGCGGCGGCGGGAGGGCCTTCTGCCGGTCCGGGTAGGCAGGGCCATCCTGGAGGATCTGGCGGTGGTGGATTACCAAATCCGGGCCTGCCGGACGCCCCTGCCGGATATCCTGGAGGGGGCGCAGGGGCTGGGGGCGGACTGGCTGTGGCGGCCCCTGTTGGAGCGGCTGCAATCGGAGGGGGCACGGGGCCTGCCCTGGTGCTGGCACGAGACTGTAGCGGCACTGCCGCCGCCCCTGGGGCGGTACCTGGCCCCCCTGGGGCCGCTGCTTCCGGCGGGTGGGGGACGCCTGGCCGCCGCGATTGAGGAAACAAGAGAGGAGCTGGCCGGTTTTCTGCGGGCAGAGGCAGCCCGGCAGGCGTCACAGGGGAGGGTAACTGCCGCCCTGTGCCTGTCGGGGGCCTGCCTGCTGATCCTGGTCTTGATTTGAACAATGGATATTGACCTGATTTTTCGGATCGCGGCGATTGGGATCGTGGTAGCGGTGCTCAACCAGCTGCTGGTGCGCTCGGGCCGGGAGGAACAGGCGCTGATGACAACCCTGGCAGGGCTGGTGGTGGTGATGATGATGCTGGTACAGGAGATCAGCGACCTGTTCCAGCTCATCAAGACCCTGTTCGGGTTTTAGCCATGGAGATGCTGAAGCTGCCGGTGCTGTGCGTGGCCTGCCTGCTGCCGGTGATCCTGCTGCGCAAAAATGCGCCGGAGCAGGCCATGCTGCTGACACTGGCCATCCTGGCGGTTGTGATGGCCCGGTGCCTGGAGCAGGCCGCGCCGGTACTGGAGGAGCTGCGAGCACTCTTTGCCCAGGCTGGGGTGGAGACAGCCTATGTGTCCATCCTGCTGCGCACGGCGGCGGCAGCGGTGGTGACACGGCTGTGTGCCGACCTATGCAAGGACGGCGGTTCCCAGGCGCTGGCATCGGCAGTGGAGATAGCGGGTATGGCGGCGGCGCTGCTGATTGCCCTGCCCCTGCTGGGGGCGGTGGTGGAGCTGCTGCTGGGATATTTTACATAGGAGTGGACAGGCAATGACAAGACGGATACAGGCAGTGGCCATATGGCTGCTGGCCTTGTGCCTGCTGGGCGGGCAGGCTGCGGCGGCGGATATCCCGGAGGAGCTGGCCCGGGCCGCGCCGGAGGCGGCGGAACTGGTCAGCGGGAGCGGTGAGGAGGGCTTCGGCCTGCTCGCCGGCGCACAGGCGCTGGTGGAGGAGGGCCTGGCAGAGATGGGGCAGTACCTGGTCTCTGGCGTACGGGCCATCGCGGCGATCATGGCGGGCGTAGTGCTGCTGGGGGCGCTGGAGAGCGCCGTCCCGGCAGGCGGGGATCTGCTGGGGCGGTACGGCACGGCAGCGGGGGTGCTGTGGATCACCGCGATGGCCGCCGGGGATCTCAGCGCCCTGATCGGCCTGGGCCGGGAGACCATTGTGGAGGTCTCCCAGCTGAGCAAGGTGCTGCTGCCCACGCTGGCGGCAGCAGAGGCAGCCCAGGGCGGCGTCACAGCAGCATCGGTGCGGCAGGTAGCGGCTGTGTTTTTCGCTGACGTGCTGTTGACAGTCATCGAGCGGGTGCTGCTGCCAATGGTGTACCTCTACATCGGTACAGCTGCCGCCGGGGCGGTACTGGAGGGGAATGTGATGGAACGGATTGGGAAGCTGCTGAAGAAAGTAACCGGGTGGATCCTCAGCGGCCTGCTGCTGCTGTTTACCACCTACCTGACCATCTCCGGAGCGGTGGCCGGGACAGCGGACGCCCAGGCGGTGAAGCTGGCCAAATCGGCGGTCTCTGCCGCAGTGCCAGTGGTCGGGGGGATCCTCTCGGAGGCGGCGGAGAGCGTCCTGGCCGGTGCAGGCCTGCTCAAGGGGATGGTGGGGGCGATGGGGACGCTGGCCGTGCTGGGGGCGTGCCTGCTGCCGTTTTTGCGGCTGGGCTGCCAATACCTGCTCTACCAGGGGGCTGCCTTGGTGGCAGCTACTGTGGGGCCGCAGAAGCTGACGCGCCTGATTGCCGCCCTGGGGGACGCCTTCGGCCTGGTGCTGGCAATGACCGCCGCCTCCGCGCTGCTGCTGGTGATCTCACTGGTGTCATCGCTGACGGCGGTGGCCCCGTGATGGGCGCGCTGCGGGCATGGCTGCTGGGCATCGTACTGACCGCCTTCGCCGGCGGACTGGCCCGGCAGCTGACACCCCAGGGCCGGGAGCAGGCTATGGTACGCCTGGTGGGCGGGCTGCTGCTGACACTGGCAATCCTCCAGCCCCTGTCCAGGATGGAATGGCAGGGCCCTGCCCTGGAGGCGGCCTCCTTCCGGGCCCAGAGTGGGGAACAGGCGGATCTCTACCGGAAAAATCAGACGGAGTCCCTCCGTGCTATCATAGAGGAGAAAACCGGGGCATATATATGGGACAAAGCGAACCGGCTTGGCCTGGACTGCACGGTGTCGGTGACTGCGGCGGCCGGTGAGAGCGGCATCCCCCTGCCGGATACCGTGACCATCTGGGGGGGCTACAGCGAGGCGCTGGCCGTGTGCATCGAGGAGGAGGTGGGCATTCCCGCCGAAAAACAATTCTGGCTGGAGGAAAAGGCATGGACAGAGACGAAAGAAAGCTGACGAAGCCCCTGGAGGTGATCGGCCGCTACAAGTACGCGCTGCTGGTGGCGCTGCTGGGCGCTGGGCTGCTGCTCTGGCCCAGCCATACCGCCCCGGCGGTGGAGGAGCAAGGCCCCTCCCTCCCGGCGGGGGCCATGACCCTGCGGGAGACCGAGGAGGCCATGGAGTCCATCCTGGAGCGCATCAACGGCGTGGGGCGGGCGGATGTGATGCTCACGCTCCACAGCGGCAGCGAGCTGGTGCTGGCGGAGGACACGACCCTGCGCTACCGGGGGGATGTCCAATCCCCGGACGACTACGAGCGCTCGTCGGATACCGTGACCGATTCCGGCGGTGTGGTCGTTACCCAGGAGCGGTATCCCCAGTACCGGGGCGCCCTGATCGTCTGTGACGGCGGCGGCAGTGACGCGGTGCGCCTACAGGTGATCGCGGCGGTATCCGCCCTGACGGGCCTGGGCTCGGACCGCATTGCCGTGGTCGAATGGCAGGGTGCGGCGGCAGACAGCGGATTGGGACAAAAATGATGATATGGGAGGAAATGAGACAATGAGGAACCAATGGAAACGGAACGCCGTGGTGGCGACTGTGCTGCTGTTTGTCTGTGCAGCGGTCTATCTCAACTGGCGCTACGCCGGGAACCTGGCGGCGGATGAGGCAACGCCAGCCAGCCAGCAGTCAGAGGATGGCGGTTCCACCAAGATCCTGGGCGACGCAACATTAGTTGGCGGTGTGCCCACACTGACTGAGGAGGGCGCAGCTGCTGCCGCCAGCACCCCCACCGCACCGGCCAGCAGCTATTTTGACACCGCACGGCTCAGCCGCCAGCAGTCCCGGGACAACGCCCTCAGCCTCCTGCGGGAGGCGGCAGGCCAGCAGGATGTGGAGCAGGCCGCCCTGGACGAGGCCAACCGGGCCATTCAGACCCTGGCGGGCTATACCATGCTGGAGGGCCAGATCGAAAACCTGGTTGTCGCCAAGGGCTATGCCGACTGCGTGGCCTTCATGGGTGAGAACAGCATCAGCGTAGTTGTCTCCGCAGCCGAGGACGGTTTACAGACCGAGGATGTGGCAAAGATTACGGATATCGTGCTCAGCGAGACAGATTATGCCGCCGACCAGATCAAGATTATGGAGGCGGAATAGGCGGGATTGGGAACCAGCCGCCGCAGAAGAGGGCTTCTGCGGCGGCCCTTCTGTTTGCCCCGGCAAGCTGCCGCCGGTGCATCCTGTCGGATTTGTTCACAATTTATCCACATCTCCCGCAGCCGCTGGACTTATACTATCCGTAGTGCCGCACAACGGCCCAGATTGATTGAATAACAGGAGAGGAACCGCTATGCTTGGTCTATTTGGAAAGAAAAAAAGCCCCGAGGAGCGGATCGAGGAATGCCAGAAGAAACAGGATTGGGATGGCTTGGCCAGGGCCTGCTATGACCTGGGTGCTGCCGCTATGGACCAGGGGGATTTGAACCAGGCCGTCCTGTGGCTGCACCGGGCGGACACCGTCTACAGCGCCAGCGATGAGGTATACGAAAGCGTTGGGGAAAAGCGCCTTTTCCGCAAGGAGATCGTCAGCGACTGCTCCGAGCGCATAGGCGCGCTGGAGGACGCCCCCCTGCTCCACAACGATGTCCCCGCCGAAGTGGAAGAGAAGGCAGAGGAGCTCAACGATGTCCAGATCCGGGTGTGGGGGCTGCTGTCGGCTGCCAGGCTGGTCCGGCTGGGAGAGCGGCTGGGCAAGCTCCCCGGCTGCGAGGTGCTGGGCAGGCTGGGCTGGGCTATCGAGACCATGCTCAAATCCTTCCAGGAACCCATCACCCAGGATGAATATGGCCAGCTGATGGATATCTGCAACGAGCTCTATGACCTGGGGGACTCCGAGGCGTTTTATGCCGGCGGTGCGATTGATGTCCCCGGCGGCGCCCCCTTCCAGGTCTTTGACCTGAACGGGATGATGGGTGTACATCTGGAGCTGAACGGCTATTTAGACAACCACCTGCGCCTGCTGAGCGCCCTGAGCCAGGGCCAGGAGCCGCCTGCTGCGGAGAGCAGTATGGTAGGCTGCACCCTGCTGCCTGACTACTACGTCCGCACCGGGGCAGGCAAATTGGAGGATGTCCCCCAGATCAAGGCGGAGCTGGAGCGCATCTGGAGCGACTATGATTTTGTCTGCTCCCAAATCACCTGGCAGGCAGTGGCCCAGAGATTGGATGGGTATCGGGCGCTGGATATCCTCCAATAGCGCTGCTGCCTCCCCCGCAGTTTTATGCCAATCAGCTAAGACAGCCCGGAGTTTTAAAACTCCGGGCTGTCCTTTATTTTATGGGTCTGTTATTTCTTTTCTTCCAAAGCGGCAAGCATAGCCTCTGCTTCCGCCAAAGTCACTGCATCCTTGGGGCCCAGATGGCCCTCAGCGGGGGTCAGCAGGCCCATTTGATGGGCCCATGCCATTGCCGGCTGGGCGTAACGGGAGATCTCCCCCACATCGCTGTACGCGGCCAGACCGGGATAGTCCGCCAGCACCGGGCTGCCAGCCCAGCGCCAAAGGATGGACACCATCTGCTCACGGCTCACCGCGTCATCGGGGCCCGCCTTGCCATTGCTGTAGCCGCTGATCAGCTGCTCGCTGCTGGCCCAGCGGAACGCCTCCGCATAGCTGGCAGCCGGATCGATATCACTGTAATCCATCGCATAGTTAACCACCGGGCTGCCCTCGGCAGTGTGAAGGAGGACGGCAAAAGCGGAGCGGGTAAGCGGCTCAGAGCCGTCTGCCCGGTCCAGCACCATAATGTGCTGGGCATAGGCCTGGCCGGGGAAGGACAGGGCTACAGCGCCATACCAGGCCATGATATGGGAACCAGCCTTGATCCCGTCCAGCCCTTCCAGGGCCTCCCCGGAATAGGTGGAAAGCGGCGTGTCCGCATCCGCAAACAGGTACAGGCCGCCATTGCTGGTGGTAATCTGGAGCTTCCCGTCTACCTCTTCCACAGCCTCTACCTCATGGTAATGTGCGCCGTCCGCCTCCTGGGTGATATTGCGCACAATCGCAAAGGCGGCGGTTTGGGGCGGGAGGGAACGGGTCGTCCTGGGGCTGTGGAACACATAGAGCATTTCCCCCTCCGCCAAGCCGTCGGGGCTGCTGGGGGCCCGGCTGCTGTTGTCGATCCAGAAGGTATCGTCAGATACATGCATCACGTATTCGCCGGACTGTTCGGAGTCCATACGCAGGCTGGTGACAGCCCCGTCCTCCCCTTTTATGACCTCCTTGACCTCCCCATAGTAGAAAACACTGTCGGGAAGGGGCTGGATATCCTCCGCCCCTGCGACCGGGGCGGAGGAAGGGGGATCTGCCGCAAAGGCGGGAAAGCCCATGGAGCAGAGCAGCACGCCGCTCAGCGCCAAGGTTGCTAATTTCTTTTTCATATCACATATCTCCTTTTACTGTCGTAGTGAAAACAAGAGGTCTGATTCTCTTACTGGTATAGACGTGCCTTTTTATAAAAGGTTCCCGCAAAGGCGAAAATTATCGCAGCACAGCAGCCAGTACAGTTTTACAGAAAAGGAAATCTTTTTCCCATATCTCCTGTAAACTGGGGAAAGGCAGGAAGTTGTGCCGGTTTGTGCAACTTGCCGGGAGGTTTTGTCCATACTATATATCAAACAGACAGGAGTTGGGAAGATGCAGGACACCTATGGGTATATCCGCGTATCCAGCACAGACCAGAATGAGGACAGGCAGGTGCGTGCGATGCGTGAGGCGGGCGTGCCGGACCGGCATATCTTTATGGACAAGCAGTCCGGCAAGGATTTTGACAGGCCGCAGTACAAACAGCTGGTGGGACAGCTCAAGCAGGACGATTTGCTCTACATATTGAGCATCGACCGGCTGGGGCGCAGCTATGAGGAAATCCAGGAGCAATGGCGTATCCTGACCAAGGAGACGGGCGTTGATATCTGCGTCATCGACATGCCGCTCCTGGACACCAGGAACGGCAAGGATTTGATGGGCACTTTCATCGCAGATCTGGTGCTGCAAATTTTATCCTTTGTGGCACAAAACGAGCGGGAAAGCATCCGGAAACGCCAGGAACAAGGCATTGCCGCCGCAAAGGCCCGGGGGGTACGGTTCGGGCGGCCCTCTGTAGAACCGCCCGAGAATTTCGTCAGCGTCGTGACCGATTGGGAGAAAAAAAGAATCTCCTTCCATCAGGCCCTCCTCCTTTGCGGCATGAGTGAGGCAACCTTCTATCGGAGATTACGTGAGCTTCGGATGCTGCGGGACAGCAAAAATAAAAACTGTCAATAAGTACACCTTTTGACAGTCCGCCTACGTACATAAATATATCACACAAAATTCGCAATTGCAATGGTTTAGAATGAAATTTTGGTTTTTTGTGTATACTGTTTTTTAATCTCTCCCAAAAATAGGCAATTATCAAAAGGTGTACCTTTTGATAATTGTACCCCTGAGAAGAAGGTGAGGTACGCGGAGCCAAAACCTAAAATATGGAGGAGAAAGGGGGAAAGGAGAGTTTTATTCTGTCTATCCCGCGCGTAATACCATATTTATAGGAGGAACTCTAGTATGAAAAACAAAGTCCTGTCAGTACTGTTGACGCTGTGCATGGTACTGGCACTGTTCCCTGGCACAGCAATGGCCGCTGACGGCGTGAATGACCAGACCGGCATCGCAACGAGCGGAGACCTTGTTTACGCTGTCCGTGAGGATGTTCAGCTGTCCGCGCTTGTCTCGGCAGTTCCCGCCAATGGCACGGTCCTGCTGAGCGAGACCTACGCCCTGGGTGCGGATACCAATCCTGTTGAGATCAACAAGGCGTTTACCCTCAATCTGAACGGCCAGACCTGCGCCGCCGCCCTCAACGTGGTTGAGAATGGCGCGCTGACCGTCACCGGCACCGGCAGCCTGACTGGCAGCCTGACCATGGCTGCCGGTACATACATGGGTGAGCTGCCTACCGGTGCGAAGACCATCACCGGCGGTACGTTCGACCGTGATGTGAGCGCGTACATTGATTCCGCTGCATATCAGTGCGTGGCGAATGCCGATGGCAAGACCTGGACTGTCAGCGAGAAGCCTACGAACAGCATTGTCGAAGTAACGCCCACTGATCCTAAGGAAGAGACGAACGACGAGGGCGTGACCATCAGCGTCTCCACGGCTGAGGTTACAACTGAGGCTTTCCAGGCTCTTGAAGTTTCTAACGGCGGTGTGACAATCAAGGCCACCTCCAGCTCCTCCACAACGACCAAGGTTGATAAGGTTGAGGTAAAGCTGCCTACTGCTGCTGTGAAGAATATGGCGACTGGCGAGAATGCTCTTGAGAAGGTAGATATTGCTACTGATGTTGGTAATGTCACCATGCCCGTCGAGGCCCTCACCAAGGCCACCGGCGAGGATGTGACCATGGTTGTCGAGAAGAAGGATCAGCCCAAGCCCATGGAGGGAGAGGCTGCTTCTGTCAAGATCGCTACCTCTTTCTCTGTAAGCCTCCAGAGTGGCGGCCAGAATGTAGCGGTCAATGGTCTGGCGACCAGCATCCACCTGTCCTTCAATTTTACAGCTACTGGTATGACGAGCCCCGTTCTGGCTTACATGAACCGTGTGACGAATGCCTTTGAGAAGCTGCTGAATCCCAGCTATGCTAACGGCATCATCTCTGGTTATGTGAACCACCTGTCCGAGTTCGCTGTGATTGAAGATAGCGACGTTACCGAGCCCAATCAGCCCACCGAGCCTGAGGAGCCTGAATCCAAAAAATATGTAGTCGTGATTGATCCGGAAGAGGGTAACGTTACCGGCAGCAACAGTGAGCATTACCGTCATATCACCGTTACTCCCGCTGAGGGGAACACAGATGGTTACACCAACAAGAATCTGGCCATCTGCATTACCAATGCAGATAAAGTCATTACCATGGTTATGGTAGAAATACCTGCCAGCGGAGTTGTGACCGTTTCCTATAATGGTAGTGTTTCCAGAGTCTTTGCGAAGGTGGTTTCCGCGGAAAAGGGCGTTCCTACCATGTTCGGTGGCGGACTTGGTTATGGCGAGTACCTCGCGTAAACCAGGAGGAAAATTATGAAAAAAAGATTTTCGGCGCTCCTCCTGGCTATGGTTATGAGCCTGTCCTGCCTGTGCGTCACCGCTTTTGCAGCGGGTGGCACTCTTACCGGAAAATATGATGAGAGCGGCAATCTGACGATTACTGGCGGCGGCTTTAAGGACGGTGAGGACGTCTATGTCAGCGTGAAAGATGAAAACGGCGACCACCTCATTTTTGGTGCCGGAACTGCCGACGGGAACGGCGATGTTAATATTAACTTAGGATCCAGCCTGGGCACTGACCAGGACTTAACATTTGATGCGTTTCTCGGAGAAGATCCGATACCAGACCATACGGACAAGCCCATCGAAAATGAGTCTAAGCCCGAGAAGCCCACGCCGGAGCCCACACCTGATCCTCCGCCTAAGCCCGAGGAGCCCAGCCGGCCCAGCATCCCGAGCTACCCCGACTACGTGATTGGCGGCGGCAGTGAGGGCACGAAGAAGCCCTCCGTCAAGACCTACGCCATCAGCGTGCCCTCCAACGTGGCACACGGCACGGTCAGCGTCCTGTGGCCCTCCGCCGCATGGGGCGACACGGTGACAATCACCGCCACCCCCGAGGCTGGCTATGAGCTGGACACCCTGACCGTGACAGCCAAGGACGGCAACGAGCTGACTGTGACCGACCGCGGCAACAACAAGTACACTTTCGTCATGCCCGAGGGCGAGGTCAGCATCCAGGCCAGCTTCAAGGTCTCCGAGAAGAAGCAGCCCACCATCACCACCCTGCCTGCAACGATCCCCTTCACGGACGTTGCCCCCGGCAGCTGGTACTATGATGCGGTGCGCTTTGTCTACGGCAAAGGCATGATGAACGGCACCTCCCCCACCGCGTTCTCCCCCAATGCCACCACCAGCCGGGGCATGATCGTGACGATCCTGTACCGCCTGGAGGGTGAGCCCGCTGCTGGTACGGCCAGCTTTACCGACGTGCCCGCCGGGCAGTGGTACAGCAAGGCCGTGGCGTGGGCCGCGCAGAACGGGATTGTTGACGGCTACAGCAGCAGTGCCTTCGGCCCTAACGACAACATCACCCGGGAGCAGATGGCAGCGATCCTGTACCGTTACGCTTCCTACAAGGGTTACAGCGTGACGGCCAGCTCCAGCACATCCAACTACTCCGACGCTTCCCAGATCAGCAGCTACGCACAGACCGCCATGAGCTGGGCCAATGCCACTGGCCTGATCACCGGCACCAGCAGCACGACCCTCGCCCCCAAGGGCAACGCTACCCGTGCGCAGGCCGCGATGATCCTCATGCGCTTCTGTGAGGTAGTCGTGCGGTAAGCTTTTCCGGGGATTTTCCTCTTTTCCGGGACCCGGTCCCGGGCGGCCAGCCGGTTAACCGGCTGGCCGTTTCTTTATCCCTATCTTCCCGGAAGCTCAGGGGGATGCTGTAAAAGACGGTTGTCCTTTCCCCTTTATCGTGGTACAATATAAAGAAGCGGTATAAAATTCTTTTTGATACTTTTTCTTTTAAGAAAAAGTATGATTACAAACCGTTTATTTCTTTCTATAACTACCATTTGTTTAGACAGGAGGACGCCACATGCACCCATTTGATGAAATCGAGCTACAGGACTGCCCACTCTGCCAAGGCGCGGGGTGTTTTGAAGAGGAAGGCGGCTGGTGTGTATATGTCCAGTGCCTGGACTGCGGCTGCCACACCGCTGAGCTCGCCTACCGCGACGAGACGGAGCGTCAGGAGATGGCCCGCCGTGTCGCACGGCAGTGGAACATCGGCAAAGTCATTTATCCGGGCCCCGGCGATTGATGCCAGGGCCCGGCCCTTTTGCCCTTCCCCCTCCTACCCTGTTACTATATATGATAAACACAGGCAGCAGAGAACGGCTTCCTTGTCCCGAGCCACCTGGGGGCATTTCAAAAATTTTTATAGCCCTTCCTTTAGATTGGTGCTATACTGGCTACAGATAGGAAAGGAGGAGTTTGCTGTGTATGATGAACTGACTGCGGTAGATATCCAAAAGATGCAGGAGGAGATCAATTACCGGGTTCAAGAGCTGCGCCCGAAATTGATTAAAGATGTACAGACCGCCCGGGCCTTTGGGGATCTCAGCGAGAACTACGAGTATAAATGTGCCAAACAGGAGAAAAACCGCAATGATAGCCGTATCCGCTATCTGGAACGGATGATCCGCACTGCTAAGGTGATCTCCGCCAGCTCCGAGGAGGATACCGTGGGCCTGTTCGACCATGTGGTGGTATTCCATGGGAAGCTGCAAAAGGAGCTCACCTTGCGCATTGTCACCACCCTGCGTGCTGACGCAGGCAAGGGCCTCATCAGCAAGGAGTCCCCCGTGGGGAAGGCACTCCTGGGCCGTAAGGTTGGGGAACGGGTACAGGTACAGCTCGATGGCGGGCTCTCCTATGATATGGAAGTCCGCTCCATTGAGAAGGGAACGGATGACGCTGGCCTGGCTATCCGGCGCTTTTAGGACGGTTCTTGACATACATCAAAGAGGTAAGATAACGCCCTCTCCAAAAAGGCTGCGTTATCTTACCTCGGTGTTGACCTTCTCATCCCGAATGTCCGCAGGACAGCAGTGCCACAGCCCTCTGTAACTTTATATCATGCCTGCACAGCGCCTGCATTGGGCGTTTTTTTATTGCCCAACCCCTCAGAAGATCATTCGATACTTTCTGCCTATTGGAACTGCTCATGCATGATACGCACATTTTCAGTATCCAAACAGACCGTTGTCGTCCTTTTCTCCTGGGGCCTCCGCTCCATTTCTCTCCGCGCCCTCCTTTAACTCTCTATTTGGATACTCCTTTTCTGCTGCATATTATTGACATGATTGGTGGGTACATGGTATCATGACACAGATTTTTCTGTTTTTAGCCGCGGAGCGGCGAGAACAATGCGGAACGATGCCAGCACTGTGAAACAGTACTTTCCAGAAAAGCACATCTGTGTATGGGAATCCGCTGTAGTAACTATGACCGGGAAGCGGTCAATATGGAGGACAGGCATATGGATTATTCAGGGGGACTTTTTGAACGGACTGGGGCGGGCGTTCCGTCCGCCGAGGCCCATGAGCGGCACAGCGGCATACGAAGTGTTCAGAATCTGGAAGCCGTCATCAATGAGGGCCTTCGCGTCGCCCTGCTGGAGGAGACGCCGGATCAGTCGCTGGAGGTGCTGCTGGAGCACCTGGGAAAAGCGCTGAACGGGGATCGGACCTATATATTCGAGCAGAACGAGTCCGGCGGCGATGACAACACCTATGAGTGGGCGGCCGACGGGGTGGAACCGGAAAAGGAGAACCTCCAGAACCTCCCGCCGGAGGTGTGCGCCAGCTGGTACCGGAATTTCAGTATTGGCAGGCACATCGTCATTGAGAGCCTGGAGGATATCCGGGAGACCGACCCCCTTCAGTATGAGAACCTGGAGCGGCAGGGCATTCATTCCCTTGTGGTAGTCCCTCTCTATAACGGCAAAAGGATTATCGGCTTTTACGGTGTGGACAATCCACCTGCGAGGTCTTTGGAATATGCGTCGAATATGCTCCAGACCGCGGCATACTTTATCGTATCCTCCCTGAAACGGCGCAACCTGGTCCGGGAGCTTCAAAAGCGGAGCTATAACGTGCTCCACGCCCTCAGTATGGACTTCCTTGGCATCTATGAAGTGAACTTCGACGCAGGCGAATGCAAGGTTTACCGCAGCAGCGAACAGGTGGGCGTGGATTGGGCAGCCTATTTTCAGGACGGCTATGCGGCAGCTATGGAGCGGTATATTTCCGAGTATGTGGTCCCCCGGGATCAGGAGCGGCTTCGTACGATGACGAAGAAAAGCTATGTGCTTGCCCAGCTAAGGACCAAGAAAAAATTCTCGGTCCGCTACCAGGTAAAAGACTGCTCATCTGGTCTAAAGCACCTGGAGATCCACTTTTCTGCCACGGAGAGGACCGTGACGGAAAACTGTGCGATTTTTGCACAGCGGGATGTCAATGCCCTTGTGGAGCAGGAGGAGAAGTACAAGCTGGAGGCACGGCAGAGCCTTGAGGACATTCTGGAAGGGGCCCGGACCGGAATCTGGACAATTGAGCTGGAGGAGGGCTGCCTGCCGAGAATGTACGCGGACCGGACCATGCGGATCCTCCTAGGGCTACCGGAGGAGATTGGGCCTGAGGAGTGCTACCAGCATTGGTTTGAGCGCATCGAACCGGATTATATGGAGATGGTACAGGAGGCAGTGGGAGAAATCCTGGAAACCGGGCGTTCCGAGGTGATCTACCCCTGGAACCACCCGGTGTTGGGGAAGATCTATGTCCGCTGCGGCGGCGTCCCAGACAGGACATTCAAAAAGCCGGGAGCCTGCCTGAACGGGTACCACCAGGACATCACAGAGACCATGGTGACCAGAAAGAAGCAGGAACAGTCCATCATGGAGCTTCTGGAGCGGGTGAGGCAGGCAAACTCGGCAAAAAGTGAATTCCTTTCCCACATGTCCCACGATCTCCGCACACCCATCAACGGGATTCTGGGAATGCTGTCCATCCTGGAAAAAAGCCAGGACGACCCGGAGCGGCAGAGGGAGTGCCGGAAGAAGATCCGTATTTCAACAGAACATCTGCTGTCCCTGGTGAATGATGTGCTTCAGGTCAGCAAGCTGGAGAGCGGAAGGCCCGCGGCAGTGGAGGAGCCCTTTGACCTCCATGATACATTGGGAGACTGTATTGCGATGCTGTCCCCCCTGGCGGAGGAGCGGGGGATCCGGCTGGAGCTGGAGGATTCCGGGCTGCGGCATAGTAAAGTCATCGGAAATCCGCTGCATTTAAAACAAATCCTGACAAATGTCATCGACAATGCACTCCGGTATAACAGGCCCCACGGCGCCGTCTTTGTCCGGGCCGAGGAAACCGCTTTCCAAAACGGGACCGCAAGCTGCCGCTTTGTCATCGAAGACACTGGAATCGGCATTGGAGAGGATTTCAAGGAGCACATTTTTGAGCCCTTCACACAGGAGCATCAGGGGGCAAGAACCAACTATAACGGTGTTGGGCTTGGTATGTCCATCGTAAAGAAACTGGTCGATCAGATGAAGGGAACGGTTGAGATAACCAGCCGGATCGGCAAGGGGAGTGTGGTCCAGATCACGCTCCCGGTTCGAGCCGATGAAGAGGGAAGCGGAGATCTTGCAGACGAGGCTTGGAATATGCCGGACAATATTGCCGGGATGCGCGTGCTTCTGGTAGAGGACAACGAGATCAACTGTGAAATCGTAGAGTACATCCTCAAGGACGTGGGCGTGGAGGTCGTGACTGCCAACAACGGAAAAGTTGCCGTGGATGTGTTCTCGGCGTCTGAACCATGGGCGTTTGACTGCGTGCTCATGGATTTGATGATGCCGGTCATGAGCGGATATGAGGCAACGAGGGTGATTCGCGGCCTGGACCGGAAGGATGCAGGGGCCGTGCCCATCATCGCACTGTCAGCCAACGCATTTGATGAGGATATTGCACTGGCAAAGGATGCCGGGATGAATGACCATTTGGCAAAGCCGGTGGACATCCGCAAAATGTTCCAGGTCATGAGCCAGTTGCGGGTTGGGCAGGACCCGTAAACGGACGGCCAGACAAGTTACAATGTTGAAAACTGTGGAGATGGAAAAAGTATGAAAAACAAGGCTTTGCCGCGTTCTTTCAAAACCAGCATAGCGGTGATTATTTGTTTCACCATTTTCGTGTTTTCCTTTCTTGGAATATCCATTCACAATATGAGCGAAAACGCGATTGAGGACATCGGTACCGCTTATATGGCTGGAATGAATGAACAGGTATCTTTACACTTTGAAACAATCATTGAACTCCGCCTGACGATGGCGGAGTCCATCGCACATATTGCGGCAGGGGACGGAAATTCCAATTACGGCTCAGAGGAAGAGATCGAATATGGCGCAAGGGCAAGGCACTTTTTGTGCGCCGCCCTATATTCGCCCGATGGCGAAATTGAAATGATTTATGGTGATCCTGTAAATCTCAATCACCCGGAGCCCTTTTTAGAGAGCCTGCGGAATGGGGAGCGTAAGACGGCATCCGCCGTTGACGGCAGCGGGGACGGTGTCATTTTGTTCGGCGTCCCCTGTGAATACCCCATGTCCGGCGGAAGCCGCAGCCTTGCCATAGTTGTAGGGCTTTCTACCCAATATATGGGCGAGGTGCTCTTCCTGGATTCAGACAATTCGTTGAGTCATTCTTTTGTCATACGGAAGGACGGAAGCTACGTTGTTGGGAACGCGGACGATGCCCACGAAAATTATTTTGACAGGCTTTACCGTACTTTTGAAAGCCAGGGCAAGGAAACCACTTCCTACATCGAACAGCTGACGGCGGCAATAAGCGCGAATGAAGAGTATTCCGTTATTCTGAAAAATGGCGAATCGCGCCACCACCTGTATTGCACAAGCCTCCCCTACTGCGAGTGGTACCTGGTGACAGACCTTCCCTTTGATGGGCTGGATTATGCGATTGCAGGGATGAGCAGCCGTTGGCTTACCATTGTTTACGCCGCTTCTTTCGCGGTCATCGCTATGCTCCTCTACATATTCTTCCAATATTTGAGGCTGTTCAGAAACCAAGTATCTGAATTGAAGCGCATGAATACGGAAATGGATATGGCACGGAAAGACGCGGAACGGGCGCGGGAAGAGGCCGAGCAGGCCAATATGGCCAAACAGGACTTCCTTTCCAGCATGAGCCATGATATCCGTACCCCTATGAACGCTATCATCGGGATGACGTCCTTGGCCATAGATCATACAACTAATCCGGAGCAGGTCCAGGATTATCTGCGTAAAATTGCGCTGTCCAGCAAGCATCTGCTGGGGCTTATTAACGACGTATTGGATATCTCTAAGATTGAAAGCGGTAAAATGGCGCTGAATATTGAGCCAATGTCGCTAAGGGAGGTGATGGACTGCATTGTCAATATTATGCAGCCTCAGGTCAAGGTGAAAAATCAACAGTTCAACGCAGCTGCCTACGAAATCCTTTCGGAAGATGTATACTGTGACAGCGTGCGGCTGAATCAGGTGTTGATTAACTTACTGGGAAATGCCGTCAAATTTACCCCGGAAAACGGCTCGATTCAAGTAACAGTGTACCAGGAGGCAATTCCGGATGCGCCTTCCCGTGTCCGCACCCATTTCCTGGTGAGTGATACGGGAATTGGCATGTCAAAAGAGTATCAAAAGGTAATATTTGAATCTTTTAGCAGGGAGGACAATACCCGGGTACAGAAAACAGAGGGTTCCGGGCTGGGAATGACGATCACCAAGTATATTGTAGACGCGATGGGCGGCGCCATTTCTGTCCGCAGCGAACAGGGCCGGGGCAGCAGCTTCCATGTTGTACTTGACTTGGAAAAGGCGGCAGAGCAGGAGATGGATCCGGCGTTCCCGGGCTGGAATGTACTGGTGGTTGATGGCGATGAGCGGCTATGCACCAATACGGTTCGTATGTTAGAATCCATCGGCATCCGCTCCCAGTGGTGTCTGAGCGCTGAACAGGCAATAGAACGGATTGCTGACCACCACTATCAGATGATCCTTTTGGGATGGGATCTGCCGGACATGAACGGGATCGAGGCAGCCCGGGCAATCCGGTTGAACTGTGGGGAAGGCAGCCCGGCAATGCAGCTCGTAGCCTGTGATTGGAGCGGGATAGCAGACGAGGCCAGGGAAGCAGGGATTGCCGGCTTTATTTCCAAACCGCTATTTAAGTCCACTTTGTTCGACGCGCTAAACGCATTTGCCGGTATCGGCGTTGAGGCTGGGACAGCTGCCGGTACCGAAAAAGCGGTTGATCTGGTGCTTCGGGGGAAACATATTTTATTGGCAGAGGACAATGAGCTGAACTGGGAAGTGGCAAGAGAAATGCTCTCTGTCCTCGAAATGGAATTGGACTGGGTCGAGAACGGCCAAATCTGTGTCGCGAAATTTGAGGAATCCCCCATTGGGTATTATGACGCGATTCTTATGGATGTGCGAATGCCTATTATGGACGGCTATGAAGCGACCACAGCCATCCGGGGGCTGGAACGTGAGGATGCGGATATTCCCATTATCGCAATGACTGCCGACGCGTTTTCAGAAGATATTCAAAAGTGTTTAGAGTGCGGTATGCATGACCATTTGGCTAAACCAATTGATGTCCAGGCCGTTGCCTACAAGTTAAAAAAATATCTAAAATGAGACGCGAAAAGCGGAACAGATCAGCAATGCGCCGGTAAATACCGGCGCATTGCTTCAGCGTGTCACCCCCCCTAGCCAGTGGCGAGGGGGGTGGTATAATGAAAAAGAGGCGACATTTGAACAATACAACTTTTCTGCCCGGCTCAAATGCTGAAAATGGACTTTTTCGACAAGCTGAGGCGCGGCCCTGCATCGTGGGCCGCGCCTCTCTTGCGTATCACAAGGGCCTGCTCACAGGGGGAGGCCCAGCAGTGTCCGCCGGATGAAATCAAATGCATTGTGCGCCGCAGCGGTGCGCACGCGGCTGCGACCCCTCCCCCGGCCGCAGGAGAACAGCTTACAGCAAGTACCTGCCTGTGTGGCCAGGGCGATATAGACCGTGCCCACCTCATTGCCCCAATCGTCCTTGTCCGGCCCAGCCACACCGGTAACGGACACTGCCAGATCACTGCCGCAGGCCTTGCGGCAGCCCTCCGCCATCGCCCGCGCCACAGGCTCGGAGACCGCGCCGTACTGCTCCAGCAGAGCCTCCGGCACGCCGAGGACACCGGATTTGACGCCGTTGGTATAGCTGACCACGCCGCCGCGGAACACATTGGACGCACCGGGCAGGTCGGTCATGCGCTTGGCGATGAGCCCGCCGGTGCAGCTCTCGGCAGCGGAGAGGGTCAGACCACGCTCCCGGAGAAGGGTGGATACGACAGCCTCCAGGCTGTCTACATCCACACCATAGACCACATCCCCCAGGATGCCCTTCACCTGCTCCACCAGGGGGCGGAGCATATCTTCTGCCTCCTCACGGGTCGCCGCCTTAGCGGTGGCCCGGACCATGCACTCGTTGGTCTTGGCGTAGGGGGCCAGGGTGGGGTTCGTCAGCTGGGTCATCGGCTCCCGCAGAGCCTCCTCTACCGCGCTCTCCCCCATCCCGAAAATCCGGATCTCGTGGCTGACGATCACTCCGTCTGTAAGCTGTGCCAAATAGGGTACCGCCTGGTGCTCAAACATGTACTGGCACTCAAAGGGCGGGCCGGGAAGCATCAGCACATGGACGCCTCCCTCCTGGAAAGCGCAGCCCGGGGCGGTACCGACCGGGTTGCTGAAGACCGTACATCCCACAGGCAGCATGGCCTGCTGGGTATTGTTTTCCGGCATAGCCTTGCCCATCTTCGTCTCAAACCAGCTGCGGATGTCATCCAAGATATCCTGGTGCATCTCCATCTCCCGCCCAAAGGCCCGGCAGATGGTCTGCTTGGTGAGATCGTCATAGGTGGGGCCTAGGCCGCCGGTAGTGATGATGATGTCCGCCCGCTTCCGGGCAGTCTCCAGGGCCTCTGCCAGGCGCTGGGGGTTGTCGCCCACTACAATGTGGTGGTGGACGGTGATACCCAAGGTGCTGAGCCCTTCTGAGACCATCTGTGCATCTGTGTTGGCGACGTTGCCGAGCAGCAGCTCTGTCCCCACGGCAATCAGTTCTGCAATCATACTTCCACATGCCTCCTTTTTCTCCTCTTTTCTTTTGGAAAAAGAAAAGAGGCAAAAGAAAACCAATTCGCCGCCTACTGCGGGGCAGAAAATTGCAGGTCCCTGGGCAGGCAGTCGATCCCATCCAGGATGTAGAGATCCAAAATATAGCCCGATTCCAAGCTGTCCCGGCACACCTGCGGGGCGTCGGCAAAGAGATAGCCCTCTACCGCGCCGTTGCGGTTGTCGCCATAGACCGCAACCTCACACCGGGATGGATCCCCGCTGTGCCAGCTCCCTGCGCAGGCCAGCCCCTCCCTGCCAAAGGTATTCATGCCCATCTGCCGCCAGCGCATACCAAATAGGCGGCGCTCAAACAACATGATGTACCTGCCGTCTGACGGTTCATACTGCCCATCCTGGTAGAGTACCGCCTTGACCCTGCCAGTCTGGGCAACTTTCAGCACGTCCACATCGCGGCTAAACTTTGCCTCCAGGTACTGGGCAATGGCCTCCTCGCTGGGACCGCAGGTGTTGGGGCCAAAGCAGCTGGTGTGGATAGACCACGCCGCATATAAAGCCACCGCTGCGGTAAGGAGTATTGGCCAGCACTTTCGCGGCCTCCGCATAGTCACACCCCCGTCCTCTGCACGGTTACACGGCCAGTATACCACAAAGGAGGCTGTCAATCAACGGCCTGTTCCATGTGGAGCAATTGCAGCAGCCGTTCCCGGTACATCTCCTGCACCCAGGGCAGCTCCCCCAGCCCGGTAAAGACACAGGAGGCCGTATGCCCGGCCTGCTCCAGGCGGGGCTTCCACTCCTCCGCCATATCCGCCCGGGCGTGGTCCCCAGCTACCAGCATCAATGGGACAAGCCGGATATGGCGGGGCCCGCCCGGCTCCAGCTGCCGCAGGATGTCCTCCAGGCCCGGCCAGCCCTCCACAGTGCCCACCAGCAGATCCTCCCTACCCTCCAGGCGCAGGGCCGTCTGTAGGGCAGGGTACACCGCATTGGCAAAATGCTCTGTGCCGTGGCCCATCAGGACCACCGCCTGCCCCGCCTCTGGCGGGTAGGCCGCCGACAGGCGGCGGGCAAAGCGCCGGATGTCCTCCGTACCCGCCAGCAGCGGGCGACCCAGGGCCAAGCTCTGAAAGGCAGGCGCTGCCGCATCTGCCTCTGCCTTCAATTTATCGTATTCGTAGCCGTAGAGCAAGTGGGTGGGCTGCACCACCACCCGCCCCACCCCAGCCTCCCGCAGGCTATCCAGCGCCTGGGCCAGGCTGGGGATTTCCTCCCCCCGCCCGGCCAGGATGCGGCAGATGGTGGGGCTGGTGAAGGCCCGGCGGCAGAGATAGCCAGGCGCCGCCTGCTCCAGCGTCTCCTCCACCGCCGTGATGGCGGCGCGGGCCTCCGGCACGCTGGTGCCGAAGCTGACAATGACAAGGGCCTGCCCCATCTCGCCCTCGCCCCGGCGGCTACCCAATTTCCCCCTGGCGGATGGCGTCCGCCAGCTCCTTGGCGTAGTAGGTAATGAGCATATTCGCCCCCGCCCGGAAGATGGACAGGGCTGTTTCGCACATGATGCGCCGCTCATCCACCAGCCCGGCGGCGGCGGCAGCCTTAATCATGGCGTACTCGCCGGACACGGAGTAGGCGCACAGCGGCAGGTCGAAGGTATCCGCGCACTCCCGGATCACGTCCAGGTAGCTGAGGGCTGGCTTGACCATCAGGATATCCGCCCCCTCCGCCGCGTCCAGGGCGCACTCCCGCAGGGCCTCCTTCCGGTTGTGGGGGTCCATCTGATACCCCCTGCGGTCCCCGAAGGCGGGGGCCGAACCGGCGGCCTCCCGGAAGGGGCCGTAGAAGGCGGAGGCGTACTTGGCGGAGTAGCCCATGATGGGGATATGCTGGAAGCCCGCGCCGTCTAGGGCCCGGCGCAGGGCGGCTACGTGGCCGTCCATCATGTCGGAGGGGGCCACCATATCCGCACCGGCGGCGGCGTGGCTGACGGCGATTCTGGCGAGGTACTCCAGGGTCTCGTCGTTATCCACCTCCTGGCCGTGGAGGATGCCGCAGTGTCCATGGTCGGTATATTCGCACATGCATACGTCGGTGATGACATAAAAATCCGGGAAACTGGCCTTGATGGCCCGCACAGCCTCCTGGACAACACCATGCTCTGCCCAAGCGGAAGAGCCGCATCCGTCCTTCCCGGCGGGCAGGCCGAAGAGGATGCCGTGGGTCACGCCATGGGCCAGGCACTCCTCCGCCGCCCGGGCCACGCTGTCCAGCCCATAGTGGTTCTGGCCCGCGAGGCTTGCAATGGGCCTGACACCGGAGAGGGTTTCATCAATAAAGATAGGGTAGATCAGGCTGTCCGTGCTGAGCCGGGTCTCCCGGCAGAGCCGCCGGAGCGTATCAGTCCGCCGCAGGCGGCGGGGGCGATCAATCAGTTCCATCGTGTGGTTTCCTCCTATTATTTTATCTACTCAAGCCTGTGTGCTTACCGCCAGTTCCACCAGCGCATCAACGGTTGCCTGTCCCGCCACCCGGACCGGGATGCCGTGCCGCTGGGCCTCAGCGGCGGTCTGCTCACCGATGCACAGCCCGGTCACATGGCGCAAGTCTGCATCCTCCCCCACTGCAGCAAGCAGGCCTTTCACAGTGGAGGCGGAGGTAAATGTGATGAAGTCAAAGCCCCCCAGGGCATCGCGCAGCGTCTGGGAGTGCTCTCCACCGTACCGCGTGCGGTAGACCGGGATATCGTCATAGGAGACACCGGCCCGGCCCAGGATCTCCGGCAGTTCCGGAGAACAGACCTCCGCCCGGAGAAGGAGCACCCGTCCCCGGGCAACCCCCGCCAGGGCATGGCCCAGATGGGCCCCGTCGTAGACCGGCGGGACCAGGTCGGCGGCGAGGCCGCAGGCCGTCAGGGCCTTGGCCGTACCAGGTCCGGCAACAGCCAGCTTCACACCCCCCAGGGCCCGGGCATCCCGGCCCATGGCCCGCAGGCCGTGCCACAGCGCGTCCACCCCGGCGGGGCTGGTGAGGGCCAGCCACTCATAGCGCCCAATCCCCTCCAGCGCCGCCTCCATGGCAGGGCAGGGCCAGATGGGGGCGGTCTCAATACAGGGGTACTCGGTCACATCCGCCCCCAGGCTGCGCAGCTTGCCTGCCAAGGTCCCGGCCCTGCCCTTGGGCCGCGTGACCAGGACCCGTTTGCCGTGGAGGGGCTGGCGCTCGAACCAGCACAGCGCGTCCCCCAGGCCGCAGACGCCGCCTACCACAATGAGGGCGGGGCTGTGGATGCCCATCTCTTCCGCCCGCTCCGGCAGGGTAGACAAGGTAGCAATGCACCGGCGCTGGGCAGGGAGCGTGCCATTTTCCACCATAGCGGCCGGGGTATCTCCGTCCATGCCTGCCGCCAGCAGGCCCTGCACAATGGTGGGCATAGCGGTCACACCCATGAGGAACACCAGTGTCCCCCGTACCCGGACCAGGGCGTCAAAATCAATGGACAGCAACTCCCCCTCCCGGGCGTGGCCGGTGATGATGTGGAGGGAGGAGCTGTAATCCCGGTGGGTGACAGGGATGCCACCGTAGGCCGCTGCCGCAATGGCAGAGGTGACGCCGGGGACCTCCGCGAAGTCCACCCCGGCCTGGGCCAGGGTCTCCAGCTCCTCGCCGCCACGGCCAAACACGAAGGGGTCGCCCCCCTTCAGCCGCACCACCTGATGGCCCGCCTGGGCCTCCTCCAGCAAGATCTGGTTGATCCGCCCCTGGGGGACTGGGTGGCGGGAGGCCTCCTTGCCCACATCGATCCGGCGGGCTGTGTCCGGGATCAGAGCCAATACCGCAGGACTGACCAGGCGGTCGTAGACCACCACCTCTGCCTCCTCCAAAGCCTGCCGGCCTTTGACAGTGAGCAGGCCCGGATCTCCGGGGCCCGCCCCCACCAGTGTTACTTTGCCCGGCATACCGCTTCCTCCTTCAGCTTTTGTGCCAGTTCCCTGGCCAATTCCTCCCCCTGCCCCGCGGGGCCCTGGACAGTCCCCCGGCTTGTCCGCTCCGCGTCGTCTACATAGAGCCCGGTGATGGAGATAGACTCCCCGGAGACGGCGGCGTAAGCCGCAACAGGGGAGGAGCATCCGCCGTCCAGCTCCCGGACAAAGGCCCGCTCCGCCAGGGCGCAGAGGGTGGCTTCCTGATCCCGGACGCACCCGAGAAAGGACGTGTCCATCCCCTCCCGGCACTGGACCGCCAAAATGCCCTGTCCGGCGGCGGGCAGCAGCTCCTGGGGGGAGAAGCGGCGGGAAATCCGCGCTTCCAGCCCCAGCCGCTTCAGGCCGGACACCGCCAGCACCAGGGCCCCATACTCACCAGCGTCCAGCTTTTGCAGGCGGGTGAGCACGTTGCCCCGGATGGGCTGAACCTCCACCCCCGGGAACAGCTCCCGCAGCTGGACGCGCCGCCGGGCCGAGGCGCAGCCGATGGGCCGGCCAGTGTCCAGCGACGCCGCCCCAACGGGCAGCACCAGCGCATCGCAGGGATCCTCCCGCCGGGAAAACGCCGCGATGGGCAGGTCAGACGGCAAATCCATGGGCAGATCCTTGCAGCTGTGGACTGTCAGATCCGCCCGGCCCTCCCGGAGGGCGGCGTCCAGCTCCCGGACAAAGAGGCCCTTGCCGCCGATCTTGTCCAGTGTGCGGTCCAAAATCCGATCTCCGGTGGTCTTCATGGTGACAAGCTCCAGCGCGATCTCCGGGTGGGAGAGCCGGATGGCCTCCATCACCAGCTCCGACTGGATCACGGCCAGCCGGCTCTCCCGGCTGCCGACGATGATCTTCATAACAGGCTACCTCGTTACTACGGTAATCATCCTTTTCTTTTGCAAAAGAAAAGGATCAAAAGAAAACCTTTCCGCAAAACTATGTTTTGCGTGGGAACGGCCGGCTGGGTGTGCTGTCCATTTGCAAAGAGCCCTAAAGTTCCCGCAATGTCTCCCGTATTTTCTGCGCGGCAAGGGCGGTACGGCGATGGTCGGAACCGTCCCCTACCACACCGGCCACCAGGCCCCCGCCCTCGCAGATGGCGGGGAAAAAGAAGTCACAGCCCTCTGGGCAGTCCGAGCGGTTGAAGGGGATCCCAAGCTGCTGCGCCTCCCGGCCTGCGGCGGCGTTGACCTCCCCGCTGTCCGTAGCCGCCACGGCCAGGGACATACCGGCCAGGTCCCCAGGCTGGTAGGCCCGGGGGATGTGCCGGATGCCGTCCAATTCCCGCATCAGATGGGGGGCGATCACCGTAACGCGCGCGCCAAAGCGGCACAGCACCTCCGCCCGGCGCAGGCCCACGGCCCCACCGCCGATCACTGCGGCCTCCCGGCCGTGGAGGTCGATAAACAGGGGGAAGCGCATAGCGTCAGGGTTCATCCCGTTTCACCACAACCAGGGAGAAATAGCCGCTGTCCTCCGGCGCGTCGGCAAAGCGGGGGTAGACCCGCTCCGCCGCCATGCCGCAGTTCTCTACCATGGCGGCGCAGGGGAGCAGGCCGCGTCCATCCAGGGTCTGCCGCAGTGCGCCCAGCTCCCGCCCGGCCTTCATAAACACCAGGTTGGCGTCCACTGCCAAGCAGTCCTCCACCTCCCGGTGGGAGGCGGGGACGATCAGCAGCCTGTCGCTGCCCTCGCACAGCCCAAGCCCCAGCCGGGCTGCCGCCGCGCAGAAGGAGGGGACGCCCGGGATGATCTCCGCCTGGTAGCCCATATCCAGCACGCGGCGGTGGATGTACAGGTAGGTGGAGTAGATGGAGGGGTCCCCCAAGGTGATGTAGGCCACGGTTTTCCCGCTATCCAGCAGCTTTGCAATATCGGCGGCAATCTGGCCGTAGGCGGCATCCAGCGCCTCCCGGTTGCGCACCATGGGCGTGTGGCAGCGCAGGAGTGTCTTCCCCTCCACCAGCTCCCCCACAATTTTCAGGGCTGTCTGCTCCCCCGCGCCCTTGTCGGGCACAGCAATGACATCCGCCTGGGACAGGATACGCTGGGCCTTGCACGTCAACAGCTCCGGATCCCCAGGCCCTACGCCTACCCCATATAAAACGCCTCGCTCCATTGGTAATGCCTCCTTCTGTCGTGTATCGGGTGTCTGCAAAAACACGCCCTCCCCGGTTGGGGAGGGCGTGTTTTTGCAGACAGGAAACGCCCGGCCTCCCCACCTAAGAGTACCGGCGAACCCTGCCGCCGGCAGGCATTCTGGCTCACGCCCAACGGCGTATACAGCAGAGGTAAGACTGCGCCGGTCTTTCACCGGACTTCCCCTGCACGGCGGCATTTTTTATAACAACGGCAGTATAGCAGTTTTTGGGGAAATTGTAAAGGGGATGCTGAAAATTTTGATAACCACCAAAGAGGGAACGCAAAAAAATCCCCAGGCTTCTAAGCCTGGGGATTTTTGTTACCCGACAGTATAGGGCCCCCGGACCAATATGGTCACGGCAGTGGAGGCTGTCACCTCCCTGGCCTCGGTCATCAGGTAGAGGTGGTTGGGCTGGAGTGCCCCGCCGCCATTGACACTGCCGCCAGAGGTGGTGTCCACCAGGCCGGGCACGCTGGCTCCAATGGCGCCGCACACAGCGCTGCCGCTGCGCAGCAGTACCTCGCAGCCGGCCTCGCCCCGGAGGGACTGCCCCGCTGCCAGCTCCACAGCGACATAGGACGCACTCCCCTCCCCCGGCGTTCCGCCAGGCAGCTGGCCGCGCAGGGCCTGCTCCCGCTGGCTGATCTGGAGCTCCAGCTCCTGACGGAGGGCAGCGCTGCGGGTTTCCAGGGCCTTGTCCACTTTTTCCAGGACATGGGTGGTAAAGGTGTCGTTTAAATAGCTGAGCGTCACCAGCGGGTCATCCTGGGAGCCCACGCCGCCGGCCAGGGCCGCGAAAGCAGTCAACACCGTCAGCGCCAGCAGGGCGCAGGCGGCTATCCGCAATTTGTTCCTTCTCATAGATTCCTTGCTCCTCTTATGTAGAACCTGTATTCATAGACGGGGAATGCTGGATGGGCGGGGGATTGTTTCGCCCTGCAAGGCAACAGTCGCAGGAATACTTTGTGTATTGCAAGACTTTTTAACGCAGGAGGACGGAAAAATACCTGTCAAGACAGCGTTCAACGCCTGTGAATACAGGTCCGCAGCTTTTTCACAGGCCCGCGGCGCTCCCCGCGTCCGCGGACCTGTTTCCTTGCACGAGCTGTCCGGGAATTTACACAAGCCGCTCGCTGTGCAGGCCAAAGCTGACCGCGATTGCCGCGTCAACCCTGTCCATCAGCTCCCTGTCCACACGCCCCATCTTTTCCCGCAGACGACGCTTATCCAGCGTTCGGATCTGTTCCAATAGTACCACAGAATCCCGGGTAAGTCCATACTTTTGCGCTGTAAGTTCGATATGCGTCGGCAGCTTTGCCTTGCCTGTCTGGCTGGTGATGGCTGCCGCAATCACTGTGGGGCTGTATCGGTTCCCTGTATCGTTTTGAACGATCAGCACGGGACGGACGCCGCCCTGCTCGCTCCCGACAACCGGGCTGAGGTCGGCATAATAGATGTCGCCGCGTTTTACGCTTGTATCCACAAAGTTCACACTCCGCCGGAAGAAGTGCCCGGTATTGACCGGACCACTATCATTCTCCCACGCAACCGCGGAATTTATACTGCTCTCCCTTCAAAACGCTGTCCCGCCGCCAGCGCGGCTAAGTGCAGCGCAGGAGCCGTATGCCACCGGGGTTTTCCTGCCCCGCATTATCCTATGCGCACCGGCCTGCGCCGGTGCCTGCAGCAGCCTTCTGAATTCATGGCAGCCGGGGGGGCTGTCTGTTGGCAGGAATTGGGAAAGCTGCTATCACGCTTTTCGGTTACACCCAGTATAGCACATCGGCCAGGCGGATTCTACTGGCAAATCCCGTCAATAGCCGCCGCGGCCCAGCCTCCCGGCAGAAAGCGGGCGCGGCCTCCCCACCGCGCCCATCCCCCTACTCCTCGCCCTGATAGAACTGGTTGGCATTTAGGAGCTTATCTTTTTGGATTTGGGTGATACTGTCTGTAATGTCATGGATAAAAACATAGTACAGCCGGTACTTCTCCCCCCATTCCGTGCTCTCCAGATGCCCACAGTCGTCGATCCACCGGATCTGGCCGTCCTTCCTGATGATCCGGTACTGGACATAATCCATGTTCTCATCTGACATCTGGATCTGGTGGTTGATCTCCCACTCCACCCGGTCCAAATCCTCCGGATGGACCATGCCCCTGAAGGAGCCGCCTACCGCCTCCATAAATTCGTCCATGGTGTTGTAACCAAAGATCTCCATCACCGCCGGATTGGCATAGAGGATCCGCTCTTCATCCACCGCCCGGTAGATGAAGAAGCCGTCCGACATGCTGGCCAAGGTCTTGGCCAGCTGCTGCTGCCGCTTTTCCTCTTCCTCCTTAATGATATTGTCGATGCTCCGTATGGTGATTACAGCGGTCTTGGGGACGCCGTCCTGCCGCTCACTGACAGTAATACTCGTCATGCACCACTCCTCTGTTTTGTCGGGCGCACTCCTGCGGTAGCGGTACTCCACAGAGTCCTGCGACAGCAGGGCTGTGCGGAGATTCCCCAAGGACAGGAATTCCCGCACCCGCTTCTCGTCATAGGGGAGGATCCTGCCTGTCCCGAAATGCCGGTTTACCAGGGCCCCGTAGTTGCCACGTTCCATAATGCCGTTTGCATCCGGGTAGATCATGCGCACATAGTTGTCCCGCAAATGCAGGAAATATACCTCCCGGTAGGCCAGCACCATGCTGTTGAGGGCCCCCTCGTGGATATGCATGTGGGTTACATCCCGCAGCAGGCAGGCCACATACCCATATTTATGCTGGTAGAGCATCAGCTGGAGGTAGTGGCCGGTCACAGAGCTGTAGGCGTAATGGTTAAGCGTCTCCCCCCAGAAAGCCGCCTGATAAGCCTTAGACAGCAGCTCCGTCTGGTCGTCCCCGAAGGCCTTCAATATCATCTGCCGCAGCCGCCTGCTGTCGCCGCCGCAGGCCTTCTCCATCTCATGGTTGGCGTAGATAATCTCATAATCGCAGGGCTTGCTGTCATCCCCCAGCAGGATTTTCGCCAGGCCGTAGCCGCAGGGGATGCTGCCATAGTACTCCTCCAGCTCATCCCGCTCCCGCCCAGTAAGCTCTGCTACATCCGTACCGGCCAGCCGCTGCTTCCGTTCCGTCTTTTCCCGGAAGGAGGTCACATTGACAAGGGAGCTGTAATACATCTTGCGCCCGTCCCTCTCCCGCAGGAAAAACATACGCATATAGACCCAGAGCACCTTCCCATCCTGCCGCATGAAATGGACATACCCCTCCGCGCCGCCGGGGCGGTTCTCATAAGCGCGCTCAAAGAGGTCGAACAGAACCGGCCTGTCGTCATCGCGCACGTGGTTATGGAGCTTCCCGCTATACTGAACCCCACTTTGCGCGCCAGCCCCGATCAGCTGGAAATACTGCTCGTTAACCCGCGTGATCTTCACCTGGTTTTCATACACATCATAGAAGGCTGACGGCCCCAGGATGTTGTTGACCATTGCGTCTGTAAACAGGTTGCCGTCCAAAAATTCCCGCATGTGGAGGGATTCCACCTGCTTGCACAGCAGCCCGTCAAACTCCAGCTTCCGCTCGTCGGCCAGGAGATGCTCCAGCTGGTCAACCGGCATGGGCCGGTAATAGTAATAGCCCTGCGCGTACCGGCAGCCCATATTCCGCAGCAGGTTCTCGTGGCGCTGGTTCTCTACGCCCTCCACAATGATGGGTATCCCCATCAGCCGCGCCATATTCACCACGGACTCCAGGATACTAATCCCCTTCTGCTCCTCCTCCGTGCTCATCTCCAAAAAACACATATCGATTTTCAGCACGTCCACCACCATGCTTTTGAGCGTATTCAAAGAGGAGTAGCCGCTGCCGAAATCATCCATCATCACCGTAAAACCAGCCTCCCGCAGCCGCCGGACTGTCTTATTGAGCTGCACGCCCTCCTCCGCATAGGCACTCTCGGTGATCTCACATTTAATATACTTGGCCGGGATGTCGTAGGCGGCTGTCAGCTCCATCAGGTAGGTGGGTACGTCGATGGACAGGATATCAATCCGGGAGATGTTGATGGAGACAGGTACCGGGCGGTACCCCCTGTCCAGCCAGCTGCGCAGCCACTGGACTACCTTCATCCACACCACTTCGTCCAGCGCTGTCACGGTCCCGTTCTTCTCCAGCACGGGGATAAACCGCCCGGGTGGGATCACCTGCCCCTCGTGGATCCAGCGCACCAGGGACTCCATACCTACAATCTTGCCGGTGGTGATATTGCACTGGGGCTGGGCAAAAAAGGTAAATTCATCGTTGTCCAGGCCCGTCCGGATCTCTGAGAGGAGCTGCCACTCCTCCGCCAGGGCATTTTCCATGCTGGGCTCATAGAGGCAGATGCGGTTCGTGAGATCCCCTATGGCGTGGGAGAGGGCCATGGTTGCCCGGTCATACATCGTCTCCACCGGCACGGTGGGGTCATCGATCTGGTAAACGCCGAAGGCAGGAAGGAATTTGGCCAGCTTATTCCACTGGGCCGCACCTGCCGCGATCTGGGCCCACAGTGCGTAGATCAGCTCCATCCGAAGGGGCATCACGATGCAGAAATTATCCCCGCCAAAATAGCCGGCTACGCCGCCGTGGGTCTGCTGGCACTGCCGGAGGCAGCCAGCAATGAAGACCAGCAGCTTATCCCCGGATTCCCGGCCGTAGAGTTTATTGATGATGCGGAAGTGCTCCATATCTACCGCCACCATCCCATAAGCGCCGGGCTGGGTGTCCTGCAGGAACTCCCCTGCTGCCAGCATGAAACTACGTATGTAGTGTAAATCCGTCAAAGGATCCTTTTCTGTGAATTTTTCATATCCCATTGCAGTACCTCCAAATGTATCGGGGGCTTCTCATGAAATATTATACTGTTTTTGCCGGTGAAAATCAAGCAAATCTGTGAAATATTACCACGGTTATCTACCTACATGGCTAAATCCGATATCCAACGGTATCAAACAGCTATGACACGGTTTTACTCACACTCTTCGGCTACCAACGTAGGCGCGGGTTTGCAAGAGCGTTAGCTTTCCCAATAAAAGTAAATCCCCGGAACCAACTAGTTCCGGGGGGTTACTTTTTGGCGCGGAAGGAGGGATTTGAATTATTAGGTGTTAGTGAAAGGGTGTACAATCCGGTGTGCGTAGCCCTTGCGCCCCAACGGTTTCCGGGTTTCGGCGTAAAATGCTGTGCAGCGTCGTACGTCGTCTAAAGGGTATTTTGAAGGGTATAGATTGGCATAAATATCAGGGGTAGGGGAAACCCTCATAGAGGAATATCGGCTCACCCAGCAGACCTATATTGCAAAGCATTTCCCAATACTGCACATCCTTCTCCTTGCAATTCAAGAAGAGCCATGGTACAATCGAAATATCGAAAGGGTGTTTAGGACATCTTAACGGTGAAGGAGTGATTACGATGGCATTACCAGCAGACAAAGACCGCTATACATTCGCAGATGTTCTTGGTTGGGACGAGGGCGAACGAGCGGAGCTTATTGATGGAGAGGTTTTCTTGATGGCCCCGGCCCCGTCCAGAGGGCACCAGAGAATCAGCTTCGAGATGTGCCGTCAGCTGGGAAACTATCTGGAGGGGAAACGCTGCCAGGCTTATTCCGCTCCCTTTGATGTTCGGCTGTTTGAGAAGGACGGCGATACCCCCGAAGATGTAGACACGGTAGTGGAGCCGGATATTGTCATTGTGTGTGATTCATCCAAACTGGATGATCGGGGCTGCAAGGGTGCTCCGGACATGGTGATAGAAATCCTGTCCCCGTCTACCCAGCGTCATGACCGCCTGGTAAAGCTGGGCTTGTACCAGCGGGCTGGGGTGCGGGAATACTGGATCATAGACCCTGACAGCCAGACGGTTCAAGTATGTACCCTGTCTGGTGGGTTGTTACTTCCCCATGAAGTTTATGACCAGACGGGTGTGGCAAAGGTCAACGTCCTGGATGGCTGCTTCATCGAACTGAGCAAAGTATTTAGGTAAATAGAACCCCCCTGGAGCAGGACAATGCCCCTGATGCCGCGCACAGGTTGCAACAGTTTGCTGAAGATGAAGAATACCAGCAGAGAATGGATGATGAGGAAAATGCGAAACAGGGTTTAGCTGTACTTAAGTATTTGGAAGAAATGGGTTTCACTGTTTCTGGACGTATTCTTAAATCGCACTGTGAAGATCAGATAAACAAATCAGGTCAGATCATCGGACAAGCGGAAATAGCAGACGAAATCGGAACTGTTCTATCGAAGGATGGACACACAGCCACATTCACAGGCGCAGAATTTGAAGAACTGCAGGCGGTGGCCAAAGAAGCTATAGAAGGTCGCTTCTACAAAAAAGTTCTGGAACAGCAAAAGAAATAGCTCCGCTACGAGTCCGCAGAGAGGATGATAATACTTGAAAAAATCAACGTACAAATATAAAGCATCACCGCCATTGGGCGAACTGACCGATTCCGTTCATATCAACGTGGATGAAATACCAGATCATGTGCGGGACGAGCTCGCCGCAGCAGTATTGGACATGGTACGGGGTATCTTAGCCCAGCCCGGTGGGCGTGAGATGCTGGATGCGAAAATCAGAGAAAGAAAAGAGCAGAACTCCGGCAAGAGGACTTCCTCGGGATATGGAGCCAACGATGTTAAAGAAACTGTTGACCCGTAAGGAAGCCGCTACCCTGCTTCGGGTATCGCTGCCTACCCTGGATGCGGAGCGCAGCACTGGCCATCTGGCCTATATCCAGCGAAAGCCAGGTGGGAAGGTGTGGATTACCGAGGAAGCCATTGCCGAGCATCTAGCGCGGGCAACTCACCCGGTCAAGCCCGAGCATCGGATTATCCAAAACATCTATAGGCAGCGGCGAGTCTGATATATTGAGAGAGTTTGGCCAAACAAAAAGCTGGCCCCGGTGCTACCAACACCGAGACCAGCTATGAGGGCAGTAAGACTTGAGCGGCCTAACTGCCCCTCCATTCTACCAAACGTAGGAGGGAAAATCAATGCCAAGAAAAGCAACCCGTAGCGCCCAAGGCGGCGGCACCATCCGACAGCGGGCAAATGGGCTTTGGGAAGCCCGGTACACTGTAGGCCGAGACCCCGGCACTGGGAAACAGATCCAGCGCAGCATCTACGGGTTCCACTCAAAAAGAAGTCCGCCAGAAGCTGGCCCAGATCACTGCCTCCATCAACAAAGGCACCTATCAGACCCCTAGCAAAATCACCGTAGGTGCATGGATGGAGGAATGGCTTACCACGTTCTGCGAGAACAATGTGAAGCCTCTGCCCCTCCAAAGCTACCAGGCCAGCATCAAAAACCACATTGTGCCCGCTATCGGAGCTATGGAGCTCCAGGCCGTCACGGGTACCCACATTCAGCGTCTGTATAACTCCATGACCCGAGCGGGCCTGTCTGGAAAGACGGTCAAAAACACCAGCGCCATCATGCACAAGGCGTTCAGCGTGGCCTTGAAGCAGGGGATCATAGCTGCCAATCCCTGTGACGCGGCGGGACTGCCAAAGGCAGAGCGCAAGGAAATCCACCCGCTCGCGGACGATGAAATCCCCATGTTCCTGTCCGCTATTGACAGCTCCCCCATGCGCAACGCATACGCCCTATGCTTGTTCTCCGGTCTGAGGGAGAGGGAGTGTCTGGACCTTTCCTGGGGGCAAGTGGATTTTGAGAAGGGCCAAATTAGAGTGAGCCAACAGCTTCAGCTGGAGAAGGTCAGGGGCGGCAGGTACTACATTGTCCCCGGCACAAAGAGCGGGAAACCCCGCACCGTCGAGCCGCCGCCCATTGCCTTTGAATACCTCCGGGCCTAGCGGGTAAAGCAACTGGAGAATCGGCTGAGAGCTGGCCCGATGTGGAGCAACCCGGACGATCTGGTGTTTACGGATGAGGCCGGGGGACACTATGCCATTCACACCTTCTACAAGCGGTTCAAGGCCATCGCTGCCAGTATTGGGAGGCCGGACGCACGGCCAGCTTTACGCTGAACATCTACGCCCACACGCCTGAGCAGATGATGAAGGACACGGCGGTGCGGATGCAAAGCTACTATAACGGGCTCGCCGTTAAAGGGTAAAGGGTATATTGAAGGGTATAGTCGAAGCGCAAAAGAAAAGTCTGGGATGATTTTGCCCCAAATACGGCGGATATAAAACAAAAATTCCCATATCCTTCACGGATATGGGAATTTCCTTTGGCGCGGAAGGAGGGATTTGAACCCTCGCACGTTGTTTGGACGTCTACTCCCTTAGCAGGGGAGCCCCTTCGGCCACTTGGGTACTTCCGCA
>CAJUAC010000024.1 GCA_910583885.1 uncultured Oscillospiraceae bacterium
CCTCAGCGTCTTCTGGATATCCTTTTCCCTTGAATTTCAAATGCTGTTGCCCTGCGTCCCAGTCGGCTTGGGTGGCCTCATTGGCACAGCCCGCCAGCAGGCGGGGGACGCCGCTTTCATCAAAGTAATAGTAATCCAGTGCCTTGTAGGCCATGTCACGGGGCGCGCAGAGGACAAAGCCATCGTGGCCGAAGAGGTTCATAAACTCATGCACCCCATACCCCTGCGCATAGGCGGCCTCCTCCCTACAGAAGCGGAGCAGGGTATCCCCGTCACGGACAGCCCAGTATTTGATATCCGGATCCTCCTGTGCCCGATAACAGAGTATGCGTTTCCCGTTGGTAAGGGCCTGGTCTGCCAACACCTCCCCCATGGTATCTGCGGAGACCTCATCGGGCTCCATTTGCCGGGAGGTATCCGGCATATAGGGCTCCAAATCTGTCAAGGGGATGGTCAGCACCAATTCCTTCTCCGGCAGGATCACGGTGTCTGTAGGCTGGGGTGCGGGCTCCTGGGGCTCCGCCGCCCCCAACAGGTGGGCTGGGTACGCACAGGGGAGGTTGGATACGAACCAGTACCCGCCGCCCCCGTTCTCCCGCAGAGTGACACACTTCCAGCCCTCCGTATAGAAGATATCATCGTAGTAGAGGCAGATGTCCCCTTCCTTCCGCTCCCCGGCGGCGATGGATACCTCGCCCCGGTAATTGGTGTCCCCGTGGGCCCAGTAGTAGGTGTCATAGTCCGGCAGGTAGACGAATCCCTCCAGGCCCACCCGGTCCGTCTCCGAAGAGACGGCGCCCATGCAGTCAGACAGCAGCCCGTCCAACTGGGTGGTGGTCATCTCATAAACAGCGCAATCCGGCCACTGGCCGTCATAGACCCGGCTCAGAAGGGTTTCCTCGTCCGCCTGGAGCTTGTCCGGGTCGCCATACTGCTCGGGGACGCCGCAGTATACCAGTTCATAGAGGTTGATCTCCGCCGGGGTCTCATAGGTGGAGGATAGGAACTGGTTGCGGATATTCATCGTCTCCCCGTTGAAGAATTCCTCATTGAAATAAGCCAGCTCCTCCGCCGTCAGAGGACGGTTTCCGGTGGGTTCTGAGCCAGTGAAGGTACACGCGCACACGACAGCCGCCAGAGACAGGGCGGCGCACAGAGCGGCGGCCCGGGTCTGCCGGTGCTCTGCAATGCGGGTGATCCGCTCCCGCAGGCGGCGCTTACCGGCAGTCATAGTGGTAGCAGTGAGCACAGGGCTGCCGGGCATCCGCCGCACGGGGATCAGCTGGAGCAGGGTCTGGCCGTAGGGGATGCGCTCCGCCTCCCCTAAATTCTCCAAAGCCCCCTCGTCGCAGGCCAGCTCACAATCTGTCCGGGATGCCCAAGCCGCCGCCCAAACCAGCGGGTTGAACCAGTAGAGGGCCAGACAGGCACTGCGCAGCAGGGCCCATAGGGGATCCCAATGCCGGGCGTGGGTAGTCTCATGAGCCAGTACATGGCGCAGGCTGGTGTCCGTGGACATGGCGGCGGGGGTGAGATAGATAGCGGGCCGGAACAGCCCGAAGAGGCACGGCGAGCCCAGCCCGCCCTCCACCAGATATACCCGGTATGGACATCCAGGCAGTGACAGGGGGATCCGCCGCTGCCGCAGGCGCAGCCAGAAACGGAAGTTGGCGGCGAGAATCCACAGGGCCATTATCCCCGCGCCCACCGCCCAGATGGGCCGCAGCAGATCCACCAGGCGGATCTGCTGGCTGTAGGTAATCCGGTGGGTAACGTTGTGTGCGTCAGTGAACACGTGGGCATTATCCTGGGAGGCGGGAGCCATGACTACATAGCGGTAGGGGGCATTGGACATGTAGCGGGAGTCCTTTTCTTCCCCAGCGTACCACACCCGCTCATGGGTGGGCTCGAGATAGACAGACTGGCTGTCCAGGGCCGCTGCTACCGGCTCTGCGGCGCGCAGGACGCTGAACTGGACAGGCGGCAGGCTCACGGGCACCAGCAGCCGCACCAGCACCAGGCCCCACAGGGCGTATTGGACGCGGCGGGAGATCTTTTGCCGGAACACCTGCCGCAGGAGCAGCAGGGCGGCGATCAATACGGAGGAGGCCACCAACACCCCGTTCATTTGCTCTCACCTCCCGCTTTCTCCAGAATAGCGGAGAGCTCCGCAATGTCCGCCTGGGTGAGCTGGCGGCTGTCTACCATAGCGCTCATCATCAGGCCCAGGCTGCCGCCATAGACCCTGCCCAGGAAGTTCTCCGTCTCCACCCGGGCCGCGTCCTGCCGGTCTACAGCGGGGTAGTAGCGCTTGGCCCGGCCCCCCTCCTCATGGCGCACGGCCCCCTTGGCCTCCAGCCGGGAGAGCATGGTGATGACGGTGTTCTTGCTCCACCCTGTCTCTGTGCGCATGGCGGCGGTCAGCTCCGTGATGGTCTTAGGTGGATCCTCCCACAGCCGGCCTATCAGCTTCCACTCGCTGTCGGAAAGGTTGATCCGCATGGCAATCCCTCCTTTTAGAATGGTATACGAATGTCTACCAATAGGATAGCAGAAAGGTAGACGTTTGTCAACCCCGTCCCAGCCATCGCAGAGGGCTTGACGTACCAGGGATGCGGGGGGCGGCTGATGGATCAGGACGCTGTTCTGGAAAGGGCCGGGAAAAGCGGAACGGCAAAAGAGAGGACTGCCATATGGCAATCCTCTCTTTGTGCGTGATTTACTTTCCTGCCCGGTCAATCAGTTCCTTTGGGCAATAGTCGGCTGGGAAGTGGCGTGATGCTGTGATGGGTGGAGCGCCGCTTCCTTCTGGTTCTTCTTGAGATCGTCATGCACCTTGTGGATACCGCGCCGAACAACTTCGGACTTTGATACTTCGAGTTCTTCCATACATTTGTCCAGCTTCGCCGCTGTTTCCTTATCAAAGTACACTTTCAACACAATATCTTTTGGGTGATCGATAGGACGTCCCATCCTTCCCATAAAGTCAAGGGCTTCTAGCTGGCGTTTTACAATTTCTTTGTTCTGGCTTCGGCGGATTGGCTCCGCTTCAGCCAGCGGCTTTTTCCCCAATCACGGCGCACAAAGTAACGGGGGAAACCTGTTGAAAGGGGCGTTGCCTCCCGTGCCAAATCTGGATGGATTGAGGAAGGCCGTTTCATTCCCCCTGCTCCAGGAGGGCGTGCAGCTCCTCCAGGGAGGAGACGATATTGACCGCCTCCAGCATCGCGCCGCAGGTCATTCGCTCCGGCAGGCCCAGACGCGCCAGCAGACGCGCCCGCCGGGCCCCGCTCTCCGGATGGCCAGTCAGCCCCAGCTCGTAGAAATCCGCCTTGGTGATGGGTGGCCGCTCCCCGCAGGCCCCCCCGTCCTCAAAGGTGGCGCCAGCCCGCTCCAGGGCCTGGAGCAGCACCTGGGGCGGCATCCCCTCTACCCCCAGCTTGCCCTCCCGGCCGGGGGCAGCCTTGCGCCGCTCCTTGCCATAGATGTCGGGGATATAGGCCTGCTTCAGCTGGCTTTTGGGGATAGCCCCCTTGAGGAAATTGCGGATGACAAACCCAGCCCCGTCGCTGTCGGTCAGCAGGATCAGCCCCCGCTGGGCCGCCAGGCGGCGCAGCAGGGCCAGGCGCTCCTTGTCATTGAACACGCCAAAGCCCCTCGTCTCCACCACTGTGGCATCCACCACCTGCCGCAGGGCATTCTTGTCGTAGCGGCCCTCCACCACCACGACCTCCCGTACCCGCCTCACCGCCGGGCCCCCTGGGCCAGCTCCATCAGCAGGAGCTTCAGTTCCCCGGCCCCGTCCACGCCGCCTACGCTCTTCATCCGCACATCCACCTCACAGCAGCGCCGGACGGCGCCCTCGCACCAGGGGCGCGTCACCCGCCGGGCATTCTCCAGCAGCAGCCCGGCCTGGTAGTTGGAGCGCATGTTCCACTGCTCCATCAGCCAGAACTGGTCACGCCCCTCCTCCAGGGCGATACGGGCGGTGTAGAGCATCCGCAGCTCCCGGCCCATAAGGGCCAGCAGCATGAACGGCTCCTCCTGCAATTGCAGTAGCGAGCCCAGCACCTCCGCCGCCTTGTCAAAGCTGCCCTTGGCGACTGCCTTAGTCATGTCGAAGACCTGGGCCTCCAGCACCGGCGCGGCCACCGCGTCGATATCCGCCCGGGTGATGCGTTCCTCCTTGGCGTAGGCGGCTATTTTCCCGATCTCCGGGATCAAGCCGTTCATCAGCCGCCCGCAGGTAAACAGAAGATGCTCCGCTGTGGGCGCATCGATGCTGTGGCCAGACGCCCGGAACCGGCGGGCAACCCACTTGAGGATCTCCGATTGGCTCTGCTCCTCAAAATCCACCTGCCGCACATGCTTCTCCAGGGCGGCGTACAGCTTTTTATAGGTCCGGTTGGGCTTATAGGGGAGCTGGTCGTACACCAACACCAGGCAGCAATAGGAGGGGAAGTCCTCCAGCAGGGCGATCAGGCTGCTGCGCTGCTCCTCGGGAAGCTTGTACACGTCCCAATCCACCACCTGCACCATGGTCCGCTCCGCCATCATGGGCATGGCCTCCACAGCGTCCGTCAGCATCTGGGATGTCAGCCCCTTCCCCTCCAGCTTGTGGTAGTTGAATGCCTCAAACCCGGCGGGGACCAGCTGCTTCCTCATCTCCGCCAGGCAATACTCCCGCAGATAGCTCTCCTCGCCCTGGAAGAGGTAGAGCGGCCCTAGTGTCCCCGCTGCCAGGTCGGCCCTGAGCTGCTTGTAGGCAGCATTGCCGCCGGATTTCTTTTTGACTGCCATATCCTTTGTTCCTCCTGATGATATCGCCTGGCCCGCGTCAGTGGACGCGGATGATGACCGTCCCCTGCAGGTCCGTGCGGTAGAGATCCATCCCAGCCGCCGCCATGCGGCCCATGGCCTCCTGGGTGGGATGGCCGAAACGGTTCTCCCCGACACTGATGACGCCTACCTCCGGCGCTGCCGCTGTGAGCAGCTCCTCACTGGTGGAATATTTGCTCCCATGGTGGCCGGCCAGCAGCACCTCGATGTCCGGCAGGGGATATGCCTCTACCAGGCTGCGCTCCGCAGAGGCGTTCATGTCCCCAGTGATGAGCAGGTCAAAATCCCCGGCAGTACACAGGACTGTTAGGCCCTCCTCGTTGGCGGCCCCCTCCGCCACCGGCGGGAACACTGTCAGCTCTGCCTGCCCCAGTGCCGCCTGGAGCGGCTCCTCCACATAGCGCACCCGGACGCCGCAGCGTTCCGCCAGTGCCAGGACCTCCCGTTGCAGCCCGGCCTGATCCTCACTGCCGAGCAGCTGGGGCAGCAGGAATTCCTCCACCTCTACCCGTGCCAGCAGGGCGGCCAGGCCGCCGGCGTGATCCTCGTGGTAGTGGGTCAGCACCACCTGGTCCAGCTTCCGCCATCCACAGGCCTCCATGGTATTGGCTACAGAGGCGCCTGCCGCAGATGCACTGTTCAGGCTGCCGCAGTCCACCAGGACCGTATTACCCCCGGAGTGGAGCAGAGCTGCCGCCCCTTGGCCCACATCCACTGCTGCGGCTACCAGCCGCTCCCCGTCCATGACCCGCGCCGGGAGGGCCCGCACCGCGGCCAGGCAAAGTGCGGACAGCAGGGCAGCCAGCACATATTTCCTCCGCCTGTCTTTGGAGAGGGCGCAGATACCCAGCATTGTGTACACCAACAGCAGCCACATCACAGCCAGGGGCCCGGAGAAATGGACACCGGGGATCTTCGCCAGCAGTCCTGCTGCCCAGAGCACATACCGGGCCATCTGCTCCGTGACCCACACCAGCGGCGACAGGGCAGGGATCAAGGCACAGGCGATGGTCCCCACCAACGCCAGGGCGAACAGGGCTGGCAGCATCCACAGCACCAGCAGGTTTGCCAGAGGCGCAGCCAGGGACAGGGTGCCAAAGTACACCGCGCCCAGCGGCGCAGTCAACACCATCACGCTTAAGCTCGCCGCAGCCGTCCCCACCAGGAACCGCCATATCCGCCGCCCCCATCTGCCCAGCTTGCCGGGGGCATCCAAGGCGCCGTACAGCCTCGGCCCCAACAGAAGAAGGCCCGCCACAGCGGCAAAGGAGAGCTGTAAGCTCACCGACGCCGCAGCGAAGGGGTTCACCAGCAAAATCAGCAGCAGGGCTGCCGAGAGGGATGTGGGCGCATCCCCCTCCCGCCCCAACAGCGGTGCCAGCAGGGAGAGGCCCACCATCACACAGGCGCGGACTACAGACGGCGTACACCCAGCCATGGCCATATACAGCAGCAGCACCGGGTAGGCCGCCAGCACAGTCAGCCTCTGCCGCCGGAATACCAGCGCACCCAACAGGGCAATCAGGAAACCGCAGTGGAGGCCGGATACAGCGGTAACATGCATCAGCCCCGCCTCCGTCAGGTCGTGGAGGCTCTGTTCGTCCAGGCCGTCCCGCTCCCCGGTGAGAAGGGCGAGGAGGAAGCCCTGTTCCGGTTCACTGTAGAGCGCCTGCACGTTCTCGCGCAGCACCCGGGCCAGCCGTTGGGGCAGATACCGGATACTGCCGGCCCATCCCGGGCTGGCCTCCAGATCTCCCTTGCCGTATACGCGGAAAAACCTCCCGCGGGAGGTGTTGAGGAAGCGCTCCTCCCCGCCGAAAACGGCGGCACTGTAGAAAGAGACCTCTCCAGTGACCAGGTTTCCGGGCTCCAGCTCCAGCAGGCCCGTGTCCCCGTAGAGAAGCCCCTGTCCCCGCAGGCCGGGCAGGCGGACCACACAGCGTGCGCCGTAGCCGCTTTCCTCCGGGTAGTCCACCAACTCCAAAGTGACAGACGCCTTCTGCCCAGCCAACCGCTCCGCTGGGGTGAGGAACAGGGCATTGTATCCGGCCAGCCACAGGATCCCCGCCGCCGCTCCCACAGCCATGATGCGCGCGGCTTTCCTGTTCCGGATGGGGAAGGGAGCTAAAGCGGCCAGCAGTATGCCTGCCGCCGTCCAGGCCCACCAGCCCTCCGGCAAGAGATACAGGCACGCAAGTATCCCCGCCCCGAAGGGCAGGGTAAACAGCATCAGCTTTCGCATTGAATCCATTCTCCCGTACGGTAGTTCTTTCTCTCTGTAAACCGCAGTGCAAAGGGGCGGTATGGACCTGCTGTCCAGTATAAATGATGACTTGTTGTATTTTACCATGGGAAACGGCTTATTGCAAGGCCGCCCCAATCCTCCCCGCCATGAAAATTGCAGGAAAAATGTTTTAGGGAATTTACCGGATGATATGTATAACAGCCTTTGTTGTGCGCTTAGATCATGTGTGGAACGCCCTTGTTTGTACTGGGCAATACTATCGGTTTTTCTTGATCTATATAGGCCATGGTTTATGACTCCTCAAGTATCAAATGTCCTGCACCTGGAGCTAACACTGTGGCCAGTATTCCGTGCGGCAACGCTGCTGGATCCCTCTAAATTATTGACTGCAAAATGCCGATATTAGCAAGTAGATGGGAAAGGGAATACGATGGGAACCGAAAGGAGTGCAGCACGATGAAAATTCGAGACGCAAAGCAGCTATATTCTGCGCAGTTGGATACTTTATGGGAGAAAAAACAGGTGCTTTCCAATCTTTTGAAAGAACAAGAAGGCGGCGGATCGGAACTGAATGCCTTTGACCGGGTGGAGATTTCCCGTGAGCTGTCTGAGGTCAATGCGCAATATGAGGCCACCCAGGGCGTCATGGATGGGATCCTCACCAGGGAGTGCGCTATCCACAATAGTGAGGTCGCCAAGCAGCAGAGTGAAGCCATGGCGGAGCAAGCAGATGAGATGCTGAAAATGATGGAGGTTTTCAGGAGGATTTCTTCGGGGGCCAAGGTTCCGCAGGAGGATGAGTGGAAGCTGATGGAATATGACCATCAACTATATATGGCCGCGAAGACGGCGGCTATGATGGCCCAGCAGAACGATAAAGAGTTTGATTCCCTGTGGGATGACAAAGAGGAGCCAGCCGGCGAGGTGCAGGATGCCCATGAGATTGCGGAAAATTCGGAAATTTCTGTTCCCGCACCGGAGGTAATTGCGGAGAACGCAACCGCCGGACTTCCGTAACATTTTGTGAAGGAATATGGGCTGACATTGCCCGTGTCCCTGCTTAATAAACAGTTTCTTCCCCCAAGAGAAGGTTTATCAAGGGGGATTTCACCAAAAGGCGAAATCCCCCCGATAAGATGGAAGCTGTCTATATCTTTCTATATGGCGTGGTCTTCTGCTTCCGGTGCTTCCAGACAACAGCTAGGATGTCCTTTAAGACCAGGAAGGCGTCCAACTCGCTGTAGCCATACGCATTTCTCAGATCCTTGAGCAGCGCATCCAGCCTTGCAACGTAGTGTTCCACATCCACATCTTGTTGGTAGGTCAGCAGGATGGGATATTTTTTACCCCACGCCTTTGTCCAGTCGACCTTTTCTTCCAGGGCGGCACTCGTCCGCTCAATGGCCTGCTGGACCTCCCCGACGTCCATGTCGAAGTCAATCAGCTCGTCCAAGGACAGATGGTACAACAGGGCCAGCCGCTTGGACTGCTGTATGTCGGGGAGTGTTTCCCCGGTTTCCCACTTCGAGATAGTCTGCCGGCTTACTCCCAGTTTTTCTGCGACCTCCTCCTGGGAAAGGCCGCACTTTTTCCGCGCCTGAAATAAACTGTTTCCTAAATTCATGGATAACACCTCTTCCTTTTGGGATATCCACAGTATAAAAGATTCCAGGAGGAAACGCCACCAATTTGCGCTTGCAATTTCGCGCGTATTCTTAACGGAGGCAGAGGGGCTCCCCCGCAACGGAACCGGATTCGCGCCGCGATGGGTACTGTTCTCATCGGATGGAATTGCTGGAGTGACGAGGGTGGTAGAACCTGCTATGAACCCCCGGAAAGACTGTCTAAAAATTTTTGATGACGTCTTTGTTTGTACCAGCGCACACGCTGCCCAGAGGATACTTTTGCAACTATTTCCGCTTGCTTGCTGCGGTTAAGCACTCCTTGACCAAATATTTGCCCACAGGCAGAGAGAACAGCCCTACCAGGGTTGTCTTGGTAATAATGATATGTATACAACAGACAATGTCGCATGGCGGCTATAAATGGGACAGATGTGAATCATTTCACTCGTGTTATCCTGCCTGCTGCGCCAAAAGGCCAGTAATCGTCCTCGCTATACCGTCTTCCCAGGAACATGCGCAGATCGCATCCGCAACATCTTTCAGATCCTGGCAGGAGTTCCCCATCGCAACCCCAAGTCCGGCCCATTGGATGATCTCAATGTCATTACGGCTGTCGCCAAAAGCGATGCAGCGCTGCGGGTCCAGATCCAACATGGCCGCTAGTTTCCGGAGTGCAGTCATTTTATTCAGTCTGGGGCTGTATACATCGCACTCTGTCACATCGTGGAACAGTTCCACACGGTAATCATGGGCAATTGCAGCCAGCTCCGTTTTGATCTCATCGCTGCCGCGGATCGTAAATCCGAGAGGGAGCTCATGGTAGTGGTGGTCCATGGTGGCACAGGTTATGAACAGATCCCGGCTCAGGCCGATGTTGTTGAACACTTGGAACATTTCGTCAGGGCTGCTGTAAAGATAGCTGTAGTCGCCATACTTGAGTAAAAGTCCATTGCCATATTTCTTTGTCAGCTCTACAACACGCTCTGTTTGCTCGATAGAGAAGCGGTATGCAAACAATTCCCTCGCACAGGCATCCTGGATGCTGTGCCCATTTGCGGTAACATAGTAATCTGCGGGGATCTTGGTCAGGCACTCAACGCCCAGCAGCGGATAGGAGCGACCGGATGCAATGATGATCGTTGTCCCCTGCTTCTTCAGACGGTGGATCGCTTCAACGGTCGAGTCATGGATCTTCCTGTCACGATAATCAAACAGCGTGCCGTCAACATCAAAAATTGCAGCTTGGATATTACACATATCTCTAACCGTACCTTTCTGTTGTACTGTGAGTCCTGGTGGTGGTGCCTCCAGTTCAGTTAACAAATTTGGTTCTACCGCTGAAATGCGGCGCCCGTCACTCCTCCGTGGAAAAAGGGGAAGGGTAGTCAAAAATAGCACATATTTTCCCCTGTGTCAAGAAAATTTTTTTCATAAATCACAAAAGCGATAAAAAAGGCATGGTGACTAAAAAATCACCATGCTTTTTGTGCGCAATCACGACTGTCCGATGATAAAGCCAATGGTCTTTTCCCGATTCTCAGCTGTGATCTGCGGATTCCTCCGGCAATACTCAGTAAAAAGCAGGTCAACGATGAATTGCATCCCTGCACAGACCGGGAGGGCGCTATACTGCCGGGAGCTCCCAATCACGTAACACAAAAGTACCTCGTCACAATAGCCAATGATCTTGGACTGCGAGTAGCGCGTAATAGCAACAACTTTGGCGTTTCGCGCCCTTGCAAATTTTGCTATTTCGGTGGAGGAAATGTATTCGCCTGTGTAAGTGAAGATAATCACAAGGCTATGTTCATCCATCAGAGAGGTTGAGAGCGCCTGAGATGCAGAATCAAGATTACAATGGAACTTGGAGGAAACACTCATAAATTGCAGCTTCGCTGCCAACGCAATAGGAAGCATATTGCCTGTTCCAACAAAGTGGACGTCCGCCGCCGCGTCGATCATATCGGCGATTCGGGAAAAGGCCGCAACATCAATGCCTGAAACTGTCTTTGCATAGGCGTATGAATAAAGTGCGGTCATCTTGGAGATCAGCGCGGGGACAGAGTCATCCGAGTTGATCTCCTGGGATTCCGGGGCATCTGCGGCGGAAGATACTGCCAGGGAACGCATCAGCTCTAGCCGGAAATCCTGATATCCGTTCAGGCTTAGGTGACGGCAGAACCTTGACACCGTAGAAATACTGACGCCGCACTGGTCAGCCAGGTCGGAGATGGACAGGCTGACAGCCTTTTGGGGGTCAGCCAGAATAAAGGACGCAAGCTTCTCCTCTGTGGAACTCATCTGTGGAAACATGTCGGATATCTGGGACAATATATCGAATGTATATTTCATGCTTCCCCCTTACTGCCCGGATCAGATCATAATCTTTCGTTTGTCAGGAGAAATTATATCATCAAACATACCCTGTGTCCAGATTTTTCGGGGTTGAATATTTGAATGACTCTACAAAAAGCGTCAAAAAACCTTGGCCAATACTCCCCATGAAAAGAAAATAATTTTCTTTGTGAAGAGACACACCAAAAGGAGGATTCTGTCCGTCATCGCAATGCTCCTTGCGTTGGTGATGCTAGCCGCTTGCGGCTCATCGCTGAACCAGACCCCTGCAGATAATTCCCCAGCCAGTACGCCCTCAGCCGACAGCAATCAGCCCGCAGACAGCGGGTCTGCGCCAATCCAAACTTCTGCGCCAGTTTCCGGTACAGCGAAAGCTGTTCTGGAAACTGGCGCATTTCTTCTGTCATTCCGGATTCATTGAATATGGATTTCCGAAACAGTATTTTCCACCCCGTTGATTTGCAATCTGACATGGACTTTCCCATTTTCAAATGCATTCAAAGGATACTCCAATGGTTCAGAAAGATTTGTAACATCAATAGATTTTGCTACATCTCCCTGTACCAGCCACAAGACAAGTGTTGCTCCATCGGGTACTGTACCGCAGGAAATATCAGCGTAAAGCAGTTGAGCGTCTGCGTCTGCAATTGTCATGTTCTGTTCTTTCACAAACCCTTCACTGGCGCTTCTAAAATCCAGCTTCCAAACATCACCCAGATAAGCGTTATCATTCATACGGATTGAACCCAAGTTCCATACTCGATCATTGGAAGCAACATTTGTGTTGATGCCCTTTCCAGTGGCCGCACTGACGATAAAACCTGTCAGGCATACCAGCATAAGCACCATACTCACCATACCAGCAATAATAAATGCCAAGTGATGCGTTCCTTGCTTTGCCATAACACGATGATCCTCCTTTTCGATAGGCGTTCCACACTTTTCACAATAGTTTGCCTTCATTGAAATTCGGTGTCCGCAAGCCGGGCATGTTGCTTTGATTTCTGAACGGCGCAGAAAGTAAATCAGCAATCCCATAAAGGGGGTGGCTGCAAAAACGACAATTGCCCATAATACAGGATCATCCCCGCGCCTTTTACAATCCTGATATACCCATGCTGCAAAAAAAGCAGAGGTACACAGTGCAAAAAGGATGAAGCAAAGAAGCAGGACAGGAAGCAGCATGGAAAGACCGCTGAACCCGTCACTTTTCAGAAAAAACAGACCCAACCGTAAAAGAATTAACAGCAGGACAACTGGGATAGCAATATAAAGCAGAAGCCGGTTCCTTTTTGCAGCGTTCATACCAGCGCACCTCTTTTCTCAATGCGGATTGCGATGTCCTCTTTTATGTTTGCCCTTTTTACGCCTGCTATGGTAAGCAATATGCCGGCCGTACCAACATAGAAGCAGATGCCTGCGGCAAGATAAGATAAATAAATATTTTCAATCATGATCAGAGCAAACAGTGCTAACAAGGAAAACGTTATCAGGTTCAAAACCATCGGCAAATACCAAAGTGATACTCTATGTGTGGCAGGTTGTTTTCGCAGGACGGCTTCTTGCTGATACAGGGCTGCCTTGAGTTCCTTATTCAATTCCGGGGCTGGGATATCCGTCATTTTCATAGAAGCCCGGATCACTTCTTCCATGTCCATGTTAGAATGGTTATCTCTCATAACCAGCATCCTCCAATCTTTTTTTAATTAAACTTCTTCCCTTGAATAGCCGGCTTTTCACGGTACCAGACGGCTTCTTCAGAATAGCCGCGATCTGCTCTATGGGACAATTGGAAAGGTAGAACAATATGAGCGGCACCTGAAATCTTTCCGGGAGAGTCTGGATGATTTGGCGGACTTCCGCAAGCAATTCTTTTTGAAGATAATCTTCCTCAATACTTTCTTCAGAATGCAGTACCGTTTCCCGTTCATTATCAATATTGCTGCAAGGGGCAATCATGTTTCGGCGGGCTTGTTTTCTTCTGTCACTTTTCCAAAGGTTATGAGCTAAGGAGAAAAACAGCGCTTTCGGGTTATTCTCCCAGTCAATCGTCCAGCCCGTTTCTAACGCTTTTAGGAAAGTTTGTTGATATAAATCCTCGGCATCTGCCTTATCCACACAGAGCTTTAGGCAAAATCTGTATATATCGGTACCGAAATCATCAATACATTTTTCTATTTCTGCTGCATTCACTGGTTCACCTCCTCTGCCTGTTCACCCTATATTCGCTATGACTTTGTATGCGGTTCATTTTTTTATAAAAATACTGGGAGCGGAAATGAGATACTCTCCGCTCCCAGTAATGATAGCCTGGAGCTGTGTCAGCCTCCAGGCCTGCTCTTTCGGTAAATCAGCTCAACAATCTCCCCAATATTTTTGCAGCTTTCTAACTGCAGATTCGTTTTCGGAAATCCTGCTGGGAAAAGTGGAATCCCATCTCCAAGGACAGTTGGCATAACGTAAATGTAATATGTATCAATTAAATTCTCGCGCATGAAGCACCGGACGATTTCTCCTCCGCCCATGAGCCAAATATTCCCGGAGTGCTTTTTAGAAATCAAATCGAGTACTTGCTGTCCCGGTTGTAAAGAAGTAAACTGGACATTCGGGTCATATGGGTGCTGTTGTCGTGTACATACATAACAGGGCATCCCCTCGTAGGGCCATTTATCCGGAGAAAGGTCATTTTTTATTTGGCGATAGGTCTTCCCTCCAAGGATGATCGCCTGCATGGAGTGATAGAATTCCTCATACGCAAGATACGGTGAAGGGCTTGGCGTTTCCTCTAAAAAGCGGACATTCCCATCTTTTTCAGCAATGTATCCATCTAAGGACATCGCAATATATAGGATCAGTTTGTTGTTCATAATACATCTCCTTGTTTTCGCACCTGTTCTATCTGCTTCTTTGCCAGCTGACGGAATTGCTCTGCGGCTTGCCTGGCTGCTCACCGCTATTGATCTCTCTGCAAATTACGTTGCGCAGGATCGATCGTCCCGGGTTTCCCCATAAGGGTCTACTATCGCGCCGTACCAGCCCTATGTATCCTGAGCGGCAGCGGGAACCTGCCGGTTTCATGCCGTTCCCGCTGCCAAATGATACGAGGAGGTACGAATATGACCGCATTTTACAACCGCCACTACATTACCGCCGACGCCCAGGGACGCATCACCAGCGGCTGGAGCGACGGCCCCCATCCGGACCGGGATATTGCGGACGCAATCTGCATCAATGACAAAGGCGGCTATCAGTTCCGGCTCTGCCCGGGAGGCGAGGAGAACCCGCCCTTGCATACAATAGAAGGGATCCCGCTCTACCAGTGGGATGGGGAACAGATATGTCCCCGCCCCGAGGCGGATATTGAGGCCGACAGGGCCGCTATCCCTGCCCCACCCCCCAGCACCCAGGAGCAGCTGCGGGCTGATGTGGACTTTTTAGCTGCTATGCAGGGGGTGAGCCTGTGAACGTATACGAATTGGCAAAATCCTACTACCCCCGCCTATGGGATCAGGCCCGTCTGGAAGCCCTGGCAGCCGCCGGCCGGCTGACCCAGGAGGAGCTCTGCGAGATCATCGGGGAGAGCACAGAGAGGGATGGGTGAGGCCATGGAGTCCATTCTTGTTGCGCTGATTGGCCTGGCGGGATCTGCCGCCGGTTCGCTGTGCGGCGTACTGGTATCCTCCAAGCTGACCCAGTACCGGCTGGAGCAGCTGGAGAAAAAGGTGCAGGCCCACAACAACCTTATTGACCGGACCTACCGGCTGGAGGAGCGCACAGAGCTCCAGGAAGAAAAAATCAAGGTGGCAAACCACCGCATTGATGGCCTGGAAAACGCGCTTAATTAAGAAGGAGGGGTTCTATGGAGGATCTATACGGGATCATCGGGAAACTGCTGGCGGCCCTGATGGCAGGGCTGCTGGCCTATCTGACACCCAAGGTGAGGGCGTGGCTGGAAGCCAACACCAGCAGGGCGGCACAGGAGCGGCTCTGCCTGCTGGTACAGTCCTTCGCCCAGGCGGCGGAGCAGCTCTATCACGATACGGACCCCAGCGGCGAGGCGCGCAGCCGCTTTGTCCAAGAGCAGCTGGCCGCCCTGGGGGTGGAGGTCACAGAGGCTGTACGCAATATGGTTGAGGGCGCGGTTTGGGAGATCAATATGGAAACGAGAAAGGCCTGTGCGGCGGGAGGCGGCAATGGATAAGAACAAGGTGCCTGCCAGCACCCGGGACGTGCTGGAGATCGCCAGGGGGGAGCTGGGGCAGACAGAACAGCCCGCCGGGAGCAACCGCACCAAATATGGCGCTTGGTATGGCCTGGATGGGAACCCCTGGTGCATGATGTTTGTACAGTGGTGCTTCGCCCAAGCTGGGCAGGCGCTCCCCTATAAAACCGCCAGCTGTTCCGCACTGCTGAACTGGTACAGGAAGAACCAGCCAGAGCGTATTGTCACGGAGCCGCAGCCCTGTGACATCATCATCTACAATTTCGGCCACACCGGCATTGCAGCGGGCGCGTCTGGCAATACAGTCACTGCTATTGAGGGGAATACCTCCCCCAGCAGCGCAGGCAGCCAGGATAACGGCGGTGGCGTATACCGCCGTATACGGAGCCGTGCCCTGGTGACAGCCTATATCAGGCCGTTTGACGGCCGGGAACAGGAGGATGACATGGATCAGGAGAAATTTAACCAAATGTTTAAAACAGCTATGGAGGCCTACCGGAAGGGGCTCCAGGATAACGACAGCGGCGAGTGGAGCAAAGAAGCCAGGGAGTTCGCGATTTCCTCCGGCCTTTTCGCCGGCAGCGGCAGCACACCGGACGGCCAGCCCAACTATATGTGGGAAGATCTGCTGACGCGGGAGCAGGTGGCGCAGCTTTTCTACCGTTTCGCCCAGCGGAACGGGCTGGCATGACCGCTTTCTCCAAGCAGCTGGTCAGGGACATCCGGGCGCTGCTGTGGGTGGTGACGGTAGGCGGGCTGGTTTTGGCGGCCTACTGCATCCGGGTGGGCTACAACGGGGCCCTGCCGTGGCTGAGCGCTATGGTGGGCCTGCCCTGGACCGCCCACGGCGTGGTCTGTTCCTTTTACCTCAATATGGCGAAGTCCGATCACCGTGTAGGCGGTATTACCTTTGAGAGTGCCAAAGCAGCAGGGTTTGAGCAGGCGCAGGGCAGCCTGGACAGCCCGTCTATATGAGGGAGGCCGGGGGATTCCCCGGCCTCTTCATGTATGCCTGCTAACAAAAAATCCGTAACCAGCATGGTTACGGATTTTTGACTTGGAGCGGGCGACGGGGCTCGAACCCGCTACCTCCACCTTGGCAAGGTGGCGCTCTACCAGATGAGCTACGCCCGCGAACAAAACGTATTATAGCAGGTTCCCCAGGCCTTGTCAAGAGCCTCTTTTTATTTTTTATGGAAGGGTGTGCAGGAGTACAATACATATTGGACAGTGGAAGAACATGGCAGAAGGCTACACACTTAACAGAACCACGAGGAGGCCACATCCTTCATGTGTCATGGCATACAGGCAATCCATAATGAAATACGCGGAGAAATATGGCGTCAGCCGTGCCATAGGTCTGGAGGCAGCTTCCTCCTGTGTGATCCCCCGTATGGTCCCCCGGGCTCCCCTGCCGGAAAAATATTGCAGAATCTGTAACCGTTTCCCTCTTGCTTTTCTTGCCTGTTGGGAGGATAATGGGGACTGTAAATACTGTCGAAGGAAGTCCCATGATATGAACCATCTTATATCCTTTGCCCTCTCCCTGCTCCTTCTCTTCTCCAGCACCAGTTTTGTTGGGTGGGCCGCCGCCCCCGGGGTGGACGGGGGCCCCGCAGCCAACCAGATTTCCGTCCCCGCAGATTCCCAGCAGCCCCCTGCTGTGCCAGCCGCACCGGAGGAGACGCCTCCCACTGTGCCGGAGGAGCCCTATGTCCGCACCATCGACCCCAGCAGGCCTATGGTGGCGCTCACCTTTGACGACGGCCCCCATGAGGTCTATACAGGCCAGATCCTGGATGTCCTGGAGGCAAACCACGCGGTCGCTACCTTCTTTGAAGTAGGGAGAAACGTGGCCGCTTTCCCCGCGCCCCTGGCGCGGATGGCGGAGCTGGGCTGCGAGATCGCCAGCCACTCCAATGCCCATCGGGATCTCAGTAAGATGAAAAAAAGCGCCCTGCTGGCGGATCTTGCTGTTGCTGACGAGGCGTTTACCGCCGCTGGCGTAGCCGCCCCCACCCTGGTGCGCCCCCCCTATGGCGCAGTCAATAAGAATGTGAAGTATGCCACAGGCCGCACGATCATTACCTGGACCATCGACCCCCAGGACTGGCTAAGCCAGGACGCGCAGAAGGTGGTCAGCTATATCCAGAACCTCACGGACCTGGACGGGGAAATCATCCTGCTCCACAGTACCTATGAGAGTACCGCCCAGGCAACTGCCATCCTGGTGCCCTGGCTCCAGGAGCAGGGCTATCAGCTGGTGACGGTGACGGAGCTGATGGCCTACTATTATGGCGAGGCCATCCAGCCGGGGCAGTTCTATGGCTATACATATTTCAGCACCCACGGCCGGACGGATACCCCCCTCCAGCTGCCCGCAGGCCAGGAGGATGCGCCCGCTGCCGGAGAGGCCGGGGAGGCAGCGGAGGACCAGCCCGACGGGTGGACGCCCACCCCTGTACCGGCCCCCGAGTGGACCCCGACGCCAGAGGCCCCCGAAGAGACGCCCCCCGGTTGGCTGGTCGCCTGAAAACGAGGAGTATTGACATATATCGTTAATACTCCTCGTTTTTCCTTTTTCCATTTCTTGGGCTGGGCAGTTGCGCCTGGGGGAAAAATGTGCTATGCTGATCTTATCCTGGCGGCCCGCCCCTGGCGGCGGGCCCGGAAATGACAGGGATGCCTATGAAACGACGGAAAAAAGCAAAGCTGTCCAGTGTGCAGATCATCGCCCTGGGCTTTTTTATCATGATCCTCCTGGGGACAGGGCTGCTGATGCTGCCCATCTCCAGCTGTGCCTCCGGCGGCGCCTCCTTCCCTGACGCACTGTTTACCGCCACGTCCGCCTCCTGTGTGACGGGCCTGGTGCAGCAGGACACGGGCACCTACTGGACCACCTTTGGCCAGGTGGTCATTATTACCCTCATCCAAATTGGCGGCCTGGGCTTCATGACCATCGCCACCCTGTTCCTGCTGCTGCTCCGGCGGCGGCTGGGCCTGCGGCAGCGGGAGGTGGTGGTGGAGGGCATCAGCTACAACCAGCTGGGCGGCTTCGTCCCCTTCATCCGCCGTATCTTCCTGGGCACCCTGCTGGCCGAGGGCCTGGGGGCGGTGCTGCTGTCCATCCGCTTTGTCCCGCTCTTCGGCCTGGGCCGGGGGATTTACTACGGGGTGTGGCACAGTATCTCCGCTTTCTGCAATGCCGGGTTCGACCTGATGGGTACATACAGCGGCGAATACTCCTCTTTTACGGCCTTCGCAGGGGACCCGCTGGTCAGCCTGACTATCTGCGCGCTGATCCTGGTGGGCGGCCTGGGGTTTTTGGTCTGGGATGATCTGGCCCGCAACAGGCTCCGCTGGCGGCGCTACCGGCTCCAGACCAAGGTGGTGCTCACGATGAACCTGGTGCTGACTGTGGGGGGCGGGACGCTGTTCTTCCTGTTGGAGCGCGGCAACCTGGGCGCAGGACGGCCCGTGCTGGAGCAGATCCTCTCCGCCCTGTTTGACGCTGTCACCCCCCGCACCGCAGGCTTTAACTCCACTGATACTGCCGCCCTCAGCCCCGGCAGCCTGCTGCTGACCATCATCTTTATGTTCATCGGCGGCAGCCCCGGTTCCACCGCCGGCGGCGTCAAGACCACCACGGTCTTTGTGGTGCTGCTCCATGCCCTGTCGGGCGTGCGGCGGGAGCGCAGCGCCAACGCCTTTGGCCGCAGCATCGGGGACGACGCGCTGAAAAAGGCTACCTCTGTGCTCTACACCAACCTGCTGCTGGCGCTGTCCGGCGCACTGGCCATCTGCGCTATCCAAACGCTGCCCTTGACGGATGTGCTCTTTGAGACCTTCTCCGCTATCGGCACCGCCGGTATGACCACCGGCATCACCCGGGACCTTGTGCCCCTGAGCCGGGCAATCGTCGTCTTCCTCATGTACTGCGGCCGTGTGGGCAGCATCTCCTTTGCAGTGGCCCTGCTGGAGAAGCGGGCCCTGCCCCCCGTTACCCTGCCACAGGAGCAGATTACCATTGGATAACCCTATTTCTAAGAACCCTTCGGGAGGTTAATCATATGAAATCATTTTTAATTGTCGGCTTGGGTTCCTTTGGGCACCACCTCTGCCGTGCCCTGGCGGAGCAGAAGTGCGAGGTCATGGTTGCCGACCAGGTCAGCGAGACCCTGGAGGACCTGCTGCCTCTGGTGGTCAGCGCCAAGGTGGGGGACTGCACCAATGAGGAGGTCCTGCGCTCCTTTGATATCCCCAGCTTTGACGCCTGCTTTGTCTGCCTGGGGGACGGCAACATCCTGGGCAGCCTGCAAATCACCAGCCTGCTCAAGGAGCTGGGGGCCAAGAAGGTGTTCAGCAAGGCGGACGACGACGTACAGGCGAAATTCCTGCTGCGCAATGGGGCGGACGAGGTGATCTACCCAGAGCAGGAGGTGGCAGCCAGCCTCGCCGTCAGCGAGAGCTCCGATAGTATCTTCGACTGCATCCGGCTCACTGCGGACTACTCCATCTATGAGCTCCAGCCCCTGCCGCGCTGGGTGGGAAAGAGCCTGAAGGAGCTGAATTTCCGTGTCAAGTACAACCTGACCGTCATCGCCGCCATCCGGGACGGCGTGATCCGCCCGAACCTGAGCCCGGACTACACCTTCCGGGAGGAGGAACACCTGCTGGTGCTGGGGCGGATTGAGGATATCCACCGGGTCATCCGGTAAGCAAACGCCAGCAGTGCCTGTGAGGGGTGTCCTCTCACAGGCACTGCTGCATATCGGATCATACGGTCTTCCCCAACGGCGCTCCGATGCTGTGGAAGTTCATCTTTTTTTGTAGAATATTGCACCGATACCAGTTCCAACAAGCGTGGCCACTCCATAAACAATCGCATATACCCAGGCAGATAGATTGTAGTGAATAAAGATGGTTGGGATAAACAGGAGAACCGCAGCAACAGGAAGCACGATATGGAACCCATTGCGCGCCCCATATGCAATCGACGAAACAACAGCAATAAGCGGCATGATGCACAGCATGAAAAGCATTGCAGTACCAGTATCCTTTGCCAAAAAAGGCAGCAGATAGAAATTTATCACCAGTATAGCCACATACGGCAAAGTTAACGCTACATCCTTTTTCATACGTCCTCCTCCAAGGCAAACAGTTCTTCAACGGTTGTCTGCAAATAGCGGGCCAGCTTCATAGCCAGTTCAAGCGTAGGGTTGTATTTGTTGTTTTCTATGGCTATAATCGTTTGCCTGGAAACACCGAGTGCAGCTGCAAGATCCTCCTGGCGATACCCTTTTGCTTTACGCAGTTCTTTTATGTTGTTCCTCATAGTTTGATACACATAAAAGCTGCTGCGGCTGCGGCGACAGCGACGAGGCTGACTGCCGCACTCCCCCACAGGATAAGCCCTGTAAGCGGCCCTGTTTCATAGGAATCCACATCATCCTTTACTGCGTTACGAGCCATGATGGACTGGGAAAGCATCTGGATCAGCACTGCCGCTGCGAATAGGGCACAGGGGAGCGGGTTCACCCTGCTGCGGTGGCTATCAGCCTGATAGCCCTCATATAAGGACCAGGCCAGAAGCATAGTTATCAAAAAGCGGTAGGCGTTCCGTTGTGCCCGGAAACGGATTGCTTGTTCCATTTCATCCGGCTGGTGGATTCCCCACTTTCTCAAAAGCCGTCTCATGATGCGCCTCCAAATGTAAAGAACCTTTTACATTAGCATAGAGTATTTTGGATAAAATGTCAAGGATTTTTGCAGGGCAAGGCGGACATCCAACCCAAGCCAAATGCAAGCTCCCGGCTTGGTGGACTGCCAGGGGCTGTTTGAAAATTATCAATGCCCCAAGCAGCCCCTGGATTGTGAAAATTTTATCCCCCTACGGGGCTTCCCGCCCGCCTCGAAATCTGGTAAGGTAGTGGCCGGTGGGGAATACGGATTCCCCTATATCAAAAAACCGGCAAGGAGATCCCTATGAACAAGAAATGGACAGCCCTTTTCCTCACATGTTCCCTGCTCCTGCTGGCCGGATGCGGCGCCGCTGCCGCCAACCGGGCACAGCAGCCAGATGCCTCCAGTGAGCCGGAGCGGGCCAGCGTGGTCATCTCCATCTCCAGCGAGCCCACCTCCCTGGACCCCTGCCAGGGCTGGGGCCACGGCACCACTCCTCTTGTCCAGAGCACCCTGGTGGAGTACCGGCAGGACATGACCTTCACCAACGACCTGGCGGCGGACTACAGCCTCTCGGACGACGGCCTCACCTGGACCTTCACCATCCGGGACGGCGTACGCTTCACCGACGGCGAACCCCTCACGTCGGAGGATGTGGCCTTCACCTTCCGCACCGCCAAGGAGAGCCAGTCCTCCCTGGACCTGACCTTCCTGGAGAAGGTGGAGACGCCGGATGACGCCACTGTAGTCTTCACCCTGGCCAAGCCCACCTCCACTTTCCTGAACACGGTGGCTACAGTGGGCATCGTCCCCGCCCACGCCTACGGCCCGGGCTACGGTGACAGCCCCATCGGCTCCGGCCCCTACAAATTTGTCCAGTGGAACAAGCAGGAGCAGCTGATGCTGGAGGCCAACGAGGGCTACTACGGCACAGTCCCCTCGATCAAGAATGTAACCATCATCTTCCAGGATGAGGACGCGGCCTTTGCCGCCGTCAAGGCTGGGCAGGTGGATATCGCCCTCACCGCCGCCACACTGGCGGACGCGGAGATCCCGGGCTACACCCTCCAGGCGGTGACGACCGTGGACAACCGGGGCTTTACCCTCCCCATGTCCCCCAACGAGGGGAAGCTGACGGAGGATGGCTACCCCTACGGCAACGATGTCACCTGCAACCGGGAGATCCGCCAGGCCATGGCCTACGCGGCAGACCGGGAGATGATCGCCAGCATGGCCCTGGGCGGCTTTGCCACCCCCTGCTACTCGGAGAACGACGGTTTCCCCTGGAACAACCCCGCAGTTTCTCTTTCTACTGATGTGGCGTATGCAAAGGAGCTCCTCGCCAATGCAGGGTGGGCGGACACCGACGGGGACGGTATTGTAGAGCGGGACGGCTTGAAGGCGGAGTTCACCTGCATCTACCCCAGCGGTGACTCCGTACGCCAGGCAGTAGCCATGGCGGCTGCCGAGCAGTTCCGGGCCATCGGCATCCATGTGATCGTGGAGGGCACCAGCTGGGACGACATCAGCAAGCGGATGTTCAGCGACGCGGTGTGCATGGGCTGGGGCTCCTCCAACCCCTACACCTCCTACAGCCTGTTCCACAGCGACAACATGCTGCGGGACGACTACTACAACCCCGAGGGCTACAGCAACGCCACGGTGGACGGCTATTTGCAGGCGGCCATGGAGGCGCTGACGGTGGAGGAGGCCAACCGCAACTGGCAGCTGGCCCAGTGGGACGGAACTACCGGCACGGCGATGCAGGGGGAGTGCCCCTGGGTGTGGCTGGTAAACGTCCAGCACCTATACTACGTCCGTGACGGCCTGGACATCGGGCAGCAGCAGCTCCACGCCCACGGCGCGTCCATGCCGCTGCTCCAGAACCTGCGGGACTGGCGCTGGACTGACTGATGATAAGCAGGCACACCGCGCCCCTATGGGCGCGGCGCTTGCTGTGAAAGGAAGTGTGATGATGACAAGCCTGGGCGTCCGGACTGGACGTGCGTTTTTGAACCATCTGCTCAAGACCCTGGCGCTGCTGCTGGCGGTGAGCGTGATCGCCTTTGCGCTGGTCAGCGCGTCGCCGGTGGACCCGGTCCAGCAATATGTGCTGGGCGTGGGCGGCGTATCCCCGGAGCAGCGGCTGGAGCTGGAGGAGTACTGGGGGGTCAACGACCCGCCGGTCCAGCGGTACCTCGCCTGGCTGGGCGCCCTGCTCCATGGCGACTTCGGCCAGTCCCTCCTGTACCGCCGCCCGGTGCTGGAGGTCATTGGGGAGCGGTTCGCCAACTCCCTGGCGCTGATGCTCTGCGCCTGGCTCTTCTCCGGGCTCATCGGCTTTGCCCTGGGCTGTGCTATGGGCATGAGCCGGGACCGCCTGGCGGACCGGGTGATCAAAAAAACCTGTTACATCCTCAGCAGCGTCCCCACCTTCTGGCTGGCGCTGGTGTTCCTGCTGATCTTCGCGGTGTGGCTGGGGTGGTTCCCCTTGGGGTTCTCCACCCCCATCGGGATGCGCAATGAGGACGTCACCCTGGCCCAGCGGCTCCATCACCTGTTTCTGCCCGCCCTGACGCTGAGCCTCATGTCCTTCTCCAACATCGCCCTGCACACCCGGCAGAAGCTGGTGGATGTGCTGGAGAGCGAATATGTCCTCTTCGCCCGGGCCAGGGGCGAGGGGGCGTGGTCCATCCTCTGCCGCCACGGCCTGCGCAACATCCTCCTGCCGGCCCTGACCCTCCAGTTTGCCTCCTTTGCGGAGCTGTTCGGCGGGTCGGTGATGGCGGAGAACGTATTCTCCTACCCAGGGCTGGGCTCGGCGGTGGCGGCGGCGGGGCTGAACAGCGACGTCCCACTGCTGCTGGGCATCACCCTCTTCTCCACCCTCTTTGTCTGCACGGGCAACCTGATTGCCAACCTGCTCTATGGCGTGGTAGATCCCCAGATCAGGGAGGGCCGGGTATGAGACAACGATGGAACCGCCGCCAGCGGCTGCTGGCCTATACGATGCTCATGCTCCTGGCGATCCTGGCGGCTTTCGCGGCGGGGGTGCTGATCCCCGAGAGCGCGGTGGCCCCGGACTTTGCCAGCGCCAAGCTCCCCCCCTCCCTGTCCCACCCCTTCGGCACCGACTGGCTGGGCAGGGACCTCTTCCTGCGCACCCTCAAGGGCCTGTCCGTGAGCCTGACGGTGGGGGTGGCCGCCTCCCTCATCAGCGCCGTGGCCGCCGTGCTCACCGGCGTTGCCGCCGCCACAGGCTCCAAGGCAGTGGACGGGGTGATCACCTGGCTCATCGACCTGGTGATGGGCGTGCCCCATATGGTGCTCATCATCCTCATCTCCTTTGCCTGCGGCCGGGGGCTGAAGGGCCTGCTGGCGGGCATCGCCGTCACCCACTGGACCGGCCTGGCCCGGCTCATCCGCGCCGAGGTCATGCAGCTGCGGGGCCAGCCCTACATTATGGCCTCCCGGCGGCTGGGTAAATCCAGCGGCTGGGTGCTGACACACCACCTGCTGCCCCATCTGGCCCCCCAGTTTTTCGTGGGGCTGGTGCTCATGTTCCCCCATGCCATCCTCCACGAGGCGTCTGTGTCCTTTCTGGGCTACGGCCTGCCACCGGAGCAGCCGGCCATCGGGATCATCCTCTCTGAGAGTATGAAGTACCTGTCCGCGGGCATGTGGTGGCTGGCCGTGTTCCCCGGTGCGCTGCTGGTGGCTGTCGTGCTGCTCATCGACCGGCTGGGGGAGAACCTGCGGGTCATCATTGACCCCTACAGCGCCCAGGAATAGGAGGCAACCATGGAAGAAAAGCAGCCATTATTGGAGATTTCGGATCTGTCAGTGTCCTTCCGCATGTACGATGGCTCCCTGGAGCAACGGCAATTGCAGGTCATCTCCAGCCTGAGCCTCACGGTCTACCCCGGGGAGGTCCTGGCGGTGGCCGGTTCCTCCGGGTCCGGCAAAAGCCTGCTGGCGGCGGCCATCCTGGGCATCCTGCCATCCAACGCCGCGGTGGGCGGCGCCATGCGCTATGGCGGCCAGCCCTTGACGCCGGAGCGCCAGCGCAGCCTCCGGGGCGGCGAGATCGCCCTGGTACCCCAGTCCGTCGCCTACCTGGATCCGCTGATGAAGGTGGGCCGGCAGGCGGACGGCCACCAGAAGCCCCGCCCCACGGCCAAGCGGCGGGAGCTGTTCCGGCGCTTCGGCCTGCCGGAGAAGACGGAACAGCTCTACCCCTTCCAGCTCTCCGGCGGCATGGCCCGGCGGGTGCTGGTGTCCACCGCCCTGTTGGCAGACGCCCAGCTGGTCATTGCCGATGAGCCCACCCCAGGCATGGGCCTGGAGCAGGCCAAGGAGGCACTGTCCATGTTCCGGGAGATGGCGAACGAGGGCCGGGGGGTTGTGCTCATCACCCACGATATCGACCTGGCTGTCGATTTTGCGGACCGGATTGCGGTGTTTTACGCGGGGACTACGGTGGAGACTGCCCCGGCAGAGGATTTCCGCCAGGGGGCGCTGCGCCACCCCTACAGCCAGGCCCTGTGGCGGGCCCTGCCCCAAAACGGGTTCCAGCCTATCCCAGGCTTCCAGCCCTACGCGGGCAGCCTGCCAAAGGGGTGCCTGTTTGCGCCCCGCTGCCCCCACAGGACGGCGGAATGCGAGGCGGCCCCGCCGCCTGTGCGGACGCTCCGGGACGGGGAGGTGAGGTGTATTCATGCGACTTGAGGCAAAGAATATCAGCTTCCGCTATAGCCGCACCTCCCCGTGGGTGCTGGAGCGGGTGGATTTCGCCGTCCGCTCCGGCGAGCGGGTAGGGCTGGTGGCCCCCAGTGGGTATGGGAAAAGCACCCTGGCCATGCTCCTGTCCGGCTACCTTCGCCCCACCAGCGGGGCCGTCCTGCTGGACGGGAAACCCCTGCCAACAAAGGGCGTCTGCCCAGTGCAGCTGATCGGCCAGCACCCGGAGCGGGCCATCAACCCCCGCTGGCGGCTCCGGCAGGTGCTGGAGGAGAGCGGCCAGCTGCGCGGGGATGTCCTCGCCTCCTTCGGCATTGAGAAGGAGTGGCTGAACCGGTTCCCACGGGAGCTCTCCGGCGGGGAGCTCCAGCGGTTCTGCGTGGCCCGGGCCTTGATGAGCGGCGCATCCTTCCTCATCTGTGATGAGATCAGCACCATGCTGGACGTCATCACCCAGGCCCAGATCTGGAACAAGATCCTGGAGGAGGCCGCTGGGCGGGAGATGGGCTTAGTAGCTGTGACCCACAATATGGCCCTGGCCCGGCGGGTCTGCACCCGGATCTATGACTTGTCCAACGGGGAGGATCAGGCTGTAGAGGGATAATCACATAAACGCCCGGGTTCCTGGCGAGGGAATCCGGGCGTCAGGCTGTTGTGCATTTTTCATAGAAAGAGGCGGGCTGATTTGGGAAATATGGCAGCGCTGGCTGTGGTATACTGATTTCTATACATTGAACAAAAGAAAGGGGACAATCTGAATGGGAAAATTTGAGGAATACGCGCAGCTGCTGGTGGAGACAGGCGTAAACATCCAGCCGGGCCAGAACCTGGTCATCAATTCGCCGGTTGACTGCGCCTGGTTTGCCCGGCTCTGCGCCAAGGCCGCCTATGCCGCTGGCTGCCGGGAGGTTATTGTGAAGTGGAGCGACGACGAGCTGACAAGGGAGCGCTTCCTCCACGCCAGGGATGACGTCTTTGATGCACTCCCCGACTGGCAGGTGGCTTTCCACAACGGCTATGCAAGAGAGGGTGCGGCTTTCCTGGGTATTTCCGCCACAAACCCGGAAAATCTGCTGGGGGTGGATCCAGACCGGCTGGTCCGGGCGCAGCGGAGTGCCGGGGCTGCCCTCCAGGAGTACCGGAATTTGCAGATGAGCAACGCCGTGCCCTGGTGTGTCGCCTCCATCCCGATCCCCTCCTGGGCGGAGAAGGTGTTCCCGGACTGCCCGGGGGATGGGGCGGTGGAAAAGCTGTGGGACGCCATCTTCCAGGCCATCCGGATTACCGGGGACGGGGGCGCTGTGGCGCGCTGGCGGCAGCATCTGGACACGTTGGCAGCCCGGGTGGACCGGCTGAACAGCCTGCGGCTGGAGAGCCTCCACTTTACCAACAGCCTGGGCACTGACCTGACGGTCCGCCTGCCGGAGGACCACCTGTGGGCCGGCGGCGGCAGCACGACCCTCTCCGGTGTGCCCTTCATCGCGAACATCCCCACGGAGGAGATCTTTACCGCTCCCCTGCGGGACGGTGTGGACGGCGTGGTCTACGCCTCCATGCCCCTGGTCCATAACGGCAGCGTCATCGACGGGTTCCACATGGAGATTGAAGCCGGAAGGATTACGGCAGTCCACGCCCGGACGGGGGAGGATGTTTTAAAAGCCGCCATCTCCCTGGACGAGGGGGCCTCCCGCTTCGGCGAGGTGGCCCTGGTGCCCTATGACAGCCCCATCAGCCGCCAGAAGCTCCTCTATTACAACACCCTCTTTGATGAGAATGCCTCCTGCCATCTGGCTTTTGGCGAGGCCTATCCCGAGTGTATCCGGGACGGCGGGAAGCTGAGCAAGGAGGAGTTGAAGGCGCGGGGGCTCAATGACTCCATTACCCATGTGGACTTCATGGTAGGGACAGCAGACCTGGATATTTCAGGCAGGGGCAGGGACGGCCAGGAGATCCCTGTTTTCCAAAACGGCAACTTTTCTCTGTAAAGCTATTTTCATTGAATGGTCTTCGTTTATAAGGGTTAGGGCTGTTTCGACAGCGGAAAAGAAAGGGGAAACAGCGCGATGGCAATTGACCGCCTGATTGGCATCCTGTCGGTACTGCTCCGGGAGAAACAGGCCACAGCAGGGTGCCTGGCAGAGAGGTTTGAGGTGAGCGTGCGAACCATCCAGCGGGATATTGACCGCCTGTGCCGGGCTGGGATTCCCCTGCGGACGGCCCGCGGGGTGGGGGGCGGCATCTCCATTATGGAGGGCTACGGCCTGGACAAGACCGTCCTCACCGACCAGGACCGGGGGGCCATCCTGGCAGGCCTGCGAAGCCTGGACAGCGTGTCCGGCACCGGCTACTACCGTCAGCTGATGGAGCGCCTGCCCCAGGCAGAGGCCCGCGCGGGGGATGACTGCGTGGTGATCGACCTGGCCTCTTGGTACGGCCCGGCCATCGCGCCCCGGCTGGCCCTGCTCAAGGACGCCTGTGCCCGGCGTCGGCTGGTTTCCTTCACCTACTGCGCCCCCGGCGGCGAGAGCCGCCGGAGGGTGGAGCCCTGCCAGCTGGTGTTCCGCTGGTCCAGCTGGTACCTCCACGGCTGGTGCCGGGAGCGGGCGGATTTCCGGCTGTTCAAGCTCAACCGGATGCTGGACCTGTCCGTTCAGGACGAGGGGTTCCGGCCCCGCCCTGCGCCCTCCCCACTCACCCCGGCGGAGCGGGTCTACCCGGACTGCCTCCAGGCGGTGGTCCGCTTTGACCCCTCCGTCCGCTGGCGGCTGGTGGATGAGTACGGCGCGGAGAGCTTTACCCAGTTGCCGGACGGCTCCCTGCTCTTCCGCCGGGGGTTCCCCGGTCGGGAGGAGCTGCTGCGGTGGGTGCTGTCCTTTGGGGAAGCGGCGGAGATCCTGGAGCCCAAGGATCTCCGCCAGGAGCTGGGGACTCTCGCCAAAAAAATTTGGGAGAAATATGACAGTTAGATGTCCTATTACCAGGTGTATGATAGCAGCAATCGGGGAGGGAGGTACATTCGCTATGGAGCTGCTGCGCACAATGGGTTCCTCCGGCAGACGGCCTGCCGCCCAGGCGCAAACTGCTCCCAGCCCCTTTACCATCCAAAGCCTCTTTGACATCGAAAGGAGAACAGACAATGATTGAATCCAGATGTGGTATCCTCTGCGGCAGCTGCCAGTTCCGGGAGACCATGGGCTGCGGTGGCTGCACAGCCATCGATAAACCCTTTTGGGGCGACCAGTGCCCAGTAAAATCCTGCTGCGAGGAGCGTTCCCACGCCCACTGCGGCCAGTGTACGGACTTCCCCTGCGAACAGCTGCAACAGTTTGCCCACGACCCCAAGCAGGGGGATGGCGGGGCACGGATTGTCCAATGCGGGAAATGGCTCGAGGAGGGGAAGCATGGCGTCTAACATCAGCTATGTAGAGTTTGTCGCGGAGCAGATGGCGGGGGCAGGGACCATCACCTACCGGCGGATGTTCGGGGAGTATGGCCTGTACTGCAACGGGGTCTACTTCGGTGCGGTCTGCAATGACCGGGCGCTGGTGAAGATCACGCCCGCAGGGGAGGCATTCGTGCCGGACTGCCCCCGGGGCATCCCCTACGAGGGCGGCGGAGAGATGTTCCAGCCGGATGTGGAGGATCGGGAGATGCTGGTGGAGCTGGTACGGGTGACGTGTGCGGCCCTGCCCGCAAAGAAGCCCCGCCGGACGGGGAAGAAGGCAGAGTCCACATGAGGCTGGACGGGTTTGGCATCTTTGTGACAGCGGATCCGGAGGGGGAGCTGGTGGAGATCGGCCCGTTTACGGAGAAAGTGGGCGGAAATGGATAAGATTGACTACAAAAAGACGGAGAAACACCTCTACCAGCCCAAGGTACCAGCCATTGTAGAGGTGCCGGAGATGGTATTTTTTGCCGTGGACGGACAGGGGGATCCCAATACCTCCGCAGCCTACGCCGAGGCACTCCAGCTCCTCTACGGGTTGAGCTTTACGGTCAAGATGAGCAAGATGGGCGGAGAAACGCCTGCCGGATATGTCGACTATGTGGTGCCGCCCCTGGAGGGCCTATGGTGGACGGACCAGCCTGGCTTTGACGGCAGGGGGGCGGTGGATAAGGACCAGTTTTATTGGACTTCTATGATCCGCCAGCCGGAGTTTGTCACGGAGGAGGTCTTTCTCTGGGCGCGGGAGTCCCTTGCCCGGAAGAAACCGGGGCTGGATCTATCCAAGGCCCGCCTCTGGCGATGGGAGGAGGGGTTGTGCGCCCATATCCTCCATATTGGCCCCTACGACGCAGAACCTGCCACGATTGGCAAGCTGGACTTGTTTATCGGGGAGCAGGGCTGCATCCCCGACCTCTCCGGCCAACGCCGCCACCACGAGATCTATTTGGGCGACCCCCGGCGGACAGCACCGGAGCGCCTGCGCACGGTGATCCGGCATCCGGTGCGGCGGGCAGAAGGGCGGTAAGCATTTTTTCTTGAAAGGAAAAGAATCAAAAAGAACGTCGATTCTGATTGATATGATTACATTTTGTATCTCTTTGTCGAATAAGAACAAAATATAATCAAGGCCGGCGCGGAATTTTCCGCGCCGGCCTTTCTTGGGGCTATTGGTTTTCCAGGGCCGTAATCTTATCAATCCGGCGCTGGTGCCGCCCGCCCTCAAAATCATGGGTGAGGAATGCCTCCACCACCTGCCGGGCCATCAGGGGGCCCACCACCCCGGCCCCCAGGGCCAGGACATTGGCATTGTTGTGGCGGCGGGTCATCTCCGCGCTCCACGGCTCACTGCACAGGGCGCAGCGGATCCCCGGGACTTTGTTGGCGGTGATGGACACACCGATACCGGTGGTGCAGATCACAATGCCCCGCTCGCACCGGCCCTCCGCCACCGCCCGGGCAGCAGGCTCCGCAAAGTCCGCGTAGTCGCAGCTGCTCTTGTCCGGGCAGCCGAAGTCCTCCACCTGGTGGCCCTGCTCCCTCAGCCAGGCGGACAGATCCATTTTCAGGTCAAATCCGCCGTGGTCGGATGCGATTGCGATGTTCATAGCCTCTCTCCCTCTCCACACGTGTTATTTTTTGAACTTCTCAAAAAAGCTCTTGCGCTCTTTGTAGTTGTTCTCCTTCAGGCTCTCGCTGAATTTGCGCAGGGCCTCCTTCTGCTCCCGACTCAAGTTCCGGGGGGTCTCAATGTGTACGGTGACGAACTGGTCGCCGCGCCCGCGGCCGTTGACATTGGGGATCCCCTTGCCCCGCAGGCGGAAGGTTGCGCCGGTCTGGGTGCCCTCAGGGATGTCGTATTTCACCTTGCCGTCGATGGTGGGGATCTCCAGCTCACCGCCCAGCACCGCCTGGGTAAAGGTGATCGGCGCGTCGCAGTAGACGTTGGTCCCGTCCCTGCGGAACAGGGGATGGGACTGCACGCTGATGATGATCTGGAGGTCTCCGGAGGGCCCGCCATTCTTCCCCGCATTGCCCTGGCCCCGCAGGGAGATGATCTGCCCGTTGTCAATGCCGGCAGGGATGGAGACCTTGACGGTCTTGCGCCTGCGCATCTGGCCTGTGCCGTTGCAGCTCTTACAGGGGGAGCTGATGATCTTCCCCTTGCCGCCGCAGCGGGGGCAGGGGCTGGTGGTGGCGAAGACGCCCATAGGTGTCTGGCGGCGCTGCTGGACAGTACCAGTACCGCCGCAGTTGGAGCAGGTCTCCGGGGTGGTGCCCGGCGCTGCACCGGTGCCGCCACAGGTATCGCACTGCTCCACCCGCTCCAGGCTGACCTCCTTCTCGCAGCCGAAGGCCGCCTCCTCAAAGGTGATGGTCAGGCTGGTGCGCAGGCTCTCGCCCCGCTGGGGGCCGCTGCGGCTCCTGGACGCGCCGCCGAACCCGCCGCCGAAGAAGCTGCCGAAAATGTCCCCCAGATCCCCGAAATCAAAGCTGCCGTCGAACCCGCCGCCATAGCCGCCCCCGCCGTAGCTGGGGTCAACCCCGGCAAAGCCGAACTGGTCATAGCGGGCGCGCTTGTCTTTGTCGCTGAGGATCTCGTAGGCCTCGTTGATCTCCTTGAAGCGGGCCTCAGCCCCCTGGTCCCCGGGGTTCAGATCCGGATGGTTCTCCTTGGCCAGCTTCCGGTAAGCTTTTTTGATCTCTGTGTCTGACGCGCCCTTCTGGACGCCCAGGACCTCATAGTAGTCCCTCTTTTGATCTGCCATACTGCCGTCGCAGGGGCCGCGCCGGTTTCGCCCCAGGCGGAAACGGTCCGCGCCCCTCGCTCCTCCTCTCCGTCCCGGGCCCGCCGCGTTTCGGGCCGGGAAAATACAGGGCTATGCGGAGCCGCCTGCGGCGGCCCCGCATAGAGGTCGTTTACTTGTTCTGGCCGTCCTCGTCGACAACCTTATAATCGGCGTCGTAGTACTGCTGGCCGCCCTGGTCGCCGCCGCCGGGCTGTGCGCCCATGTCGGGGCCGGCCTGGGGCCCGCCCGCCTGCTGGTAGAGCTTCTCACTGACTGCGTAGAACGCCTGCTGGAGGGCCTCGGTGTCCGCCTTGATGGCGGCGGTGTCATCGCCCTTGAGGGTCTCCTTCAGCTTCTCAATGGCAGCCTGGACGGGGGCCTTTTCGCCCTCGGGGATCTTATCGCCCATCTCACCCAGGGTCTTCTCCGCCTGATAGACCATCTGGTCGGCGGCGTTGCGGGTCTCCACGGACTCCTTGATCCGGGCGTCCTCGGCGGCGTACTGCTCCGCCTCCTTCACCGCCCGCTCAATGTCCTCCTTGGACATGTTGGAGGAGGAAGTGATGGTGATGTGCTGCTCGCGGCCGGTGCCCATATCCTTGGCGGAGACGTTCACAATGCCGTTGGCGTCGATGTCGAATGTGACCTCGATCTGGGGCACGCCGCGCCGGGCGGGGGCGATGCCGTCCAGGTGGAAACGGCCCAGGCTCTTGTTGGCCGCAGCCATCTCCCGCTCGCCCTGGAGGACGTTGACCTCCACGGAGGTCTGGTTGTCCGCGGCGGTGGAGAAGATCTGGCTCTTCTTGGCGGGGATGGTGGT
>CAJUAC010000025.1 GCA_910583885.1 uncultured Oscillospiraceae bacterium
AAGTAGCCATCACCGGCAAGGGCGGCGTGGGCAAGACCACCTTCGCCTCCACCCTCTGCCGCCTCTACGCCGCCGAGGGGCGCACCGTTTTAGCCGCCGACGTGGACCCGGACGCCAACCTGGGGCTGGCGCTGGGGCTGACGGAGGAGGAGGTCAACGCCATCCTCCCTGTGTCCAAGATGAAGGAGCTTGCCAAGGAGCGCACTGCCGCCAACGAGAGCAACACCTTCTATAAGCTCAATCCGGAGGTCTCTGACCTGCCCGACAAGCTGTCCAAGGACGTCAACGGCGTGAAGCTGCTGGTTATGGGCACAGTGGACACCGGCGGCAGCGGCTGCGTCTGCCCTGAGCATGTGATGCTCAAGGCCATCCTATCCAAGCTGGTCTTCCGCAAGGACGACGTGGTGGTTATGGATATGGAGGCCGGGCTGGAGCACCTGGGCCGGGGCACGGCGTCCATGATGGACCAGTTCATCGTGGTCATCGAGCCCGGCGCGCGCAGTATCCAGACCTATGAGCGCATCAAGCAGCTGGCTGCGGACATCGGCGTCACCCGCGTGCGGGTGGTGGCCAACAAGGTGCGGGATGAGCGGGACGAGGCGTTCCTCCGCCAGCGCATCCCGGCGCAGGACCTGCTTGGGTTCATCCACTACAACGCCGACGTCATCGAGGCCGACCGCAACGGGCAGTCCCCCTTTGACTACAGCGACCGGGCTGTGGAGGAAATCCGGGCCATCAAGGATAAAATGGACGCGGAGAAGGACTGACGCCGCGTAAAATACAACCGCGCACGGGGCGCCTGCCCCGGCGCAGAAAAAGAAAGAAAACCTATTACTGAGTGTTTCGTGAGGAGTGAATCATACGTGAAAACATTATTTGAACGAGTTTTCTCCGGCAACGACGAGATGTACGCTCTGGCGGTCAAGGCGGTAGACGAGGCCATGGCCAAGCTGGGCCCGGACGCTCCCGCGTCCTTCGGCGACACCGCTTACAGCCTGCCCTGCTTCTATGCCATGACCGGCAAGAAGGTCGGCACCGTCGGCGAGGCCAAGGCGGCCCTGGAGAATGAGATCAAGGGCTTTATGACCCGCAACAGCCGTACCAAGGATATTTTTACCTCCGGTGTGGCCACCGCCCTCTCCGCTGAGATCATTGAGCTGATGAAGTACACCATGGCCGGCGGTTCCCCCTATGAGGAGCCCGTCCAGGGCCACTTCACCGACGCCCAGGTCCGTGAGCTGGGCGTGCCCCTGGTCACCCGGGATATCCCCGGCGTCGCCGTCATCATCGGCGCAGCCCCCACTGCGGAGGAGGGCGCAAACCTGGTCAAGGAGTACCAGTCCCAGGGTATTTTCGTCACCCTGGTGGGCGGCATCATCGACCAGTGTGTGGAGCAGGGGATCAAGCTGGGCTTCAATGTGCGCAACGTGGCCCTGGGCCACGACCTGAGCAGCGTGGCCCATGTGGTCAGCGTGGCCCTGCGCGCCTCCTTCATCTTCGGCAGCACCGCCGCCGGCGACTATGAGGGCATGTGGCGCTACACCATGGACCGCGTCTTCGCCTTCGTCAACGCCTACGCCCCTGTAGACGACATGACCGTGGCCTGCGGCGCCGGTGCTATCCAGCTGGGCTTCCCGGTTGTCACCAATGACACTGAGGAGAACAACATGTTCCGGGTGCCCAAGAGCCTGATTATCCAGCCCGACACCTCCAAGTTTAACGCCACCAGCCTGGAGGCCCGGGATATCAAGATCAAGATCACCAAGATCGACATCCCCGTGGCCTTCTCCTCCGCCTTCGAGGGCGAGATCGTCCGCCGGGGCGACATGCAGCTGGAGTTCGACGGCTCCCGCAAGACCGGCCTGGAGCTGGTGCGCAGCAAGGAGCTCAGCGAGGTGGAGGATCACCGCTTCACCCTCATCGGGCCCGACTTCGACCAGTTCGAGGTGGGCAGCAAGGTGGACTTCTGCATGGTGGCCGACGTGGCCGGCAAGAACATGACCAGCGACTTCGAGTCCGTCTTCGAGCGCAAGTTCCATGCCTACATCAACTGCATGGAGGGTGTCATGCACACCGGCCAGCGCGACGTCATCCGTATCCGTGTCAGCAAGGCCGCCTTCGAGGCGGGCGTGCGGGCCAAGGATTTCGCCGAGGTCATCTATGCCAAGCTCAAGAGCGACTATGACGCGGTTATCGACAAGTGCGAGGTCACGATCATCACAGATCCTGAGAAGTGCGCCAAGTTCCGCCAGGAGGAGGCTATCCCCGCATATGAGCGCCGTGACGAGCGCCTGGGCAGCCTCACCGACGAGAATGTCGATCAGTTCTATACCTGCATTATGTGCCAGTCCTTCTCCCCCAGCCACGTGTGCATCGTCACCCCGGAGCGTCTGGGCCTGTGCGGTGCAGTGAGCTGGCTGGACGCCAAGGCAACCAATGAGCTGGATCCCTCCGGCCCCTGCCAGATCGTCCCCAAGGACCACCTCATTGATGAGAACATCGGTCGTTGGGAAGAGGTCAACGAGGCTGTGAAGAAGTACAGCCAGGGCGCCCTGGAGAGCGTGACCCTGTACTCCATCATGGAGGATCCCATGACCAGCTGCGGCTGCTTCGAGTGCATCTGCGGCATCGAGCCCTTCTCCAATGGCGTGGTCATTGTCAACCGTGAGCACGCGGGCATGACCCCCCTGGGCATGACCTTCTCCGAGATGGCCTCCATGACCGGCGGCGGCGTGCAGACCCCGGGCTTCATGGGCCACGGCAAGCACTTCATTGCCTCCAAGAAGTTCATGAAGGCCGAGGGCGGCCTGGGCCGTATCGTCTGGATGCCCAAGGCCCTCAAGGATATGGTTGCCGAGAAGGTCAACCACTCCGCCCAGGAGCTGTACGGTATTGAGAACTTCTGCGACATGATCGGTGACGAGACCATCGCGGAGGATCCCGAGACCTTGATGGCCTACCTGTCCGAGAAAGGCCATCCGGCCCTGAACATGGATCCCCTGATGTAATCTTCCTGCCGTCCCGGCAGCAAATGAGATTCCATAAAAACGGCGAGTACCCTGCCCTCCGGCAGGATACCCGCCGTTTCCCTATGGTACCAGGCGGAAAAAGCTATACAAACGGGACAGGCTATGCCATAATACGGTTACAGGCCGCATGGGGCTTCACCTGCGGCAATCAGAAAGGAGCGGCAACTATGTCGGCATATACATTTTCATTCATCGGAACTGGCAATATGGGCTCTGCCCTGGCCCGTGCGGCCAGCAAACGCCTCCCACCGGAAAAAATCCTCCTCTCCAACCGGACACCCGCCAAGGCGGAGGCCCTGGCCAAGGAGCTGGGATGCGCTACGGGCAGTACGGCCCAGGCAGCAGAGGAGGCGTACTACCTGTTTTTAGGGGTCAAGCCCCAGATGATGGCGGGGCTTTTGACGCAGCTGTCCCCCATCCTGGCCCAGCGGAAGGACCGCTTCTGCCTGGTGTCCATGGCGGCAGGGTTGACCATGGCGCAGATTTCCGCCATGGCCGGCGGCGCTTATCCGGTGATCCGCATCATGCCCAACACCCCATGCGCTGTGGGGGCAGGCGTCGTGCTTTATGATGCAAACAGCCTGGTGTCCAGCCAGGAGCTGGCCGCCTTTACGGCCGCCCTCTCCGGCGCTGGTATCCTGGACCGGCTGGATGAGCACCTGATCGACGCAGGCAGCGCGGTAGCTGGCTGCGGCCCGGCCTTCGCGTGCCTGTTCCTGGAGGCGCTGGCGGACGGCGGTGTGGCCTGCGGCCTCCCCAGGCAGAAGGCCCTCCTCTATGCTGCGCAGATGCTGGAGGGGACTGCCCGCCTCATGCTGGAGACCGGGTCACACCCCGGCGCAATGAAGGATGCTGTGTGCTCCCCAGGCGGTTCGACCATCGCCGGCATCCACGCCCTGGAGCGGCAGGGACTGCGCGCCGCTGCCATGGATGCAGTGATTGCCGCCGCAGAGAAAAACCGTACACTGGGCGCTCCCCACACATGATGTGTGCCCTTAATTTGTTGCTATAGCCCGATCTATTCATAAGAGGGGGGTGCAGGCCGGCTGTCCCAGTATATAGCGCAATCCAGAACCAGAGGGGATCCCCTTCTGGTTCTGTTTTTCTGCCCAGGCCATGTGGCCTGCTATCTGGCACTTGACTTTAATACGAAACCGTACTATAATCACTGAAAATAAAGTACGGTTTCGTACAGAATTGAGGAGGATCCCAACCATATGACCGATTACCGGGAATGGAACCGGCGGCTGGTAGCTGCACTGAATATCTCCGACGGGACCTATTACCGCTGGGCACGCAGGAGCGGCGTGACCTGGCACACGCTGAGTCTGCTCTATGCCCTGGATGACGGGCAGCCCCACTCCCAAAAACAGATCTGCGAGGATTGGCTGATCCCTAAGACCACCATCAACACGGTGGTCAAGGCCTGCCAGGAGGCTGGCTATGTCACACTCCAATCCATGCCGGAACAGCCCCGGCAGCGGCAGATCTGCCTGACCGAGGCCGGGCGGGTCCACGCCCGGCAAGTGCTGGAGAGCCTCTACCAGATGGAGGACCAGGCCATGGCGGAGACGCTGCGCCGCTTCCCGGAGAGCTTTGTCCCAGCTATGGCGTACTATGCCGCCCAGATGAAGGCGGCCTTCGAGGCATATCCTATCGAAAACGAGGTCATCACATCCCATGAGAATCCAACTATCTGAACATTTCACCTACCCCAAGCTGCTGCGCTTCACCCTCCCATCCATCATCATGATGGTTTTCACCTCTATTTACGGTGTGGTAGACGGCATCTTCGTATCCAACTTTGTGGGAAAAACCCCCTTCGCGGCTATCAACCTCATCATGCCCCTGCTGATTATCCTGGGGGCGCTGGGGTTCATGATCGGTACCGGCGGCACTGCCATCACAGCCAAGACCATGGGTGAGGGGAAGCCAGAGCTGGCCAACCAATACTTTTCCCTGCTGGTCTATGCTGCCGCGATTGGCGGCATCGCCATCTCCCTGCTGGGGGAGCTGGCGCTCCGACCCGTATCTGCCGCCCTGGGGGCAAGGGGGGAGATGCTGGAGGACTGCGTGCTGTACGGCAGGATCCTCCTGGCGAGCCAGCCCTTTTTTATCCTGCAAAACGTGTTCCAGAGCTTCTTTGTGGCGGCGGAAAAGCCGAAGCTGGGCCTATATGTCACCGTGGGGGCCGGTGTAACGAACATCGTGCTGGATGCACTGCTGGTTGCAGTGTTCCCGATGGGCCTGGCTGGCGCGGCAGCGGCCACGGCTGTCAGCCAGATGGTGGGTGGCCTGGTGCCAGTCTGCTACTTCGCCCGGCAAAACAGCAGCCTCCTCCGCCTGGGGAAAACCCGCTGTTATGGCCACATCCTGCTGCGGGCCTGTGCCAACGGCTCTTCTGAGCTGATGAGCAACATTTCCGCCTCCGTCGTCACTATCCTGTACAACTTCCAGCTCATGCGCCTGGCAGGGGACGACGGCATCGCGGCCTATGGCGCGGTCATGTATGTCGCGTTCATCTTTGCCGCCATCTCAATCGGCTACGCCGTGGGCAGCGCACCCCTCATCGGCTACCACTACGGCGCTGGCAACAGCGGGGAGCTGCAAAGCCTTCTGCGCAAAAGCCTGGTGCTGACCGGCATCACTGGTGCGGCAATGGCCGCATTGGCTGCGGCGGCCGCCGCCCCGCTGGCCGGCATTTTTGTGGGCTATGACAGGGAGCTGTGCAGCATCACGATACACGGCCTGCGCCTGTTTTCCCTCTCCTTCCTCTTCAGCGGCTTCAACATCTTCGCCTCCTCCTTCTTTACTGCCCTGAATAACGGCCTGGTGTCCGCCGCGATCTCCTTTTTACGGACGATGGTGTTCCAATGCGCTGGCGTATTAATCCTGCCCGCCTTCCTGGAGCTGGACGGGATCTGGCTGTCTGTCTCAGCGGCAGAGCTCGCCGCCCTGGTACTCTCCCTGCTGTTCCTGGCAGCCAACCGGCGGACATACCAGTATTGACCTGTCCGGTAATGATCTTCTTGACAAACAGGTAACTTGTTGCTATACTATCAGTAACAAGTTACCTGTTTGTTGGAGGAGGAATACCCATGGAGCTCGGCAATCTCGTTACACAGTTTTCCAGCACCACAGAAAACCAGCAGAAAGCGATTTTCAGCACGCTGTTTATTGCTGGGAACCGGCTGCAAACCCTGTTCGACAAGCACATCCCAGAGGTATCCCTGAAGCAGTTCATGCTGCTCTCTATTGTCCGGCAGTCCCATACGCCGCTGACCTTCACCCAGCTGGGGGCCATCCTGGGCTGTTCCCGGCAGAATATCAAAAAACTGGCGGATCTCCTGGAGAAGAAGGGGTTTATTACGCTCCAGCAGTGCCCGCGCGATACCAGGGCTATATGCATCTGCCCGACAGAAAAGGTGGAGGCTTTTTTCCAAAATGAGTTTGCTGTGCATCAACAGGAGCTGCGCTATCTCTTCGAGGTCTACTCAGAGGAGGAAATAGAAGCCCTGTTTACCCTGCTCTCGAAGCTGTACACAGGGATTGACCATCTGGAGCAGAAGGTGGCCCAGCAGGAGACATAGAAAGGTAGGGAAAGAACATGGGGAAAGGGCTGGTTTTATACAAATCAAAATATGGCGCCACGAAAAAATACGCAGACATGCTGCAAGCGGAGCTGCACTGTGATGTGGGGGAAACCCGGCATATCCAAGAATTTACACTGGGGGCATACCATTGGATCGTGTTTGCCGGAGGGATTTATGCAAGCGGCATCGCCGGCCTGGACGCTTTACGCAAGGTGTATCCACAGATCAGGCACCACAAAACCGCTGTTTTCTGTGTAGGCGCGTCCCCATTTGATGAAAAGGCCCTTGCGGAAATCAAGGTACACAACCTCAAGGGGGATTTACGCAGCATCCCTGTTTTCTACGGAAGAGGCACTTGGGATGAGGGTAAAATGACCTGGCGGGACCGCACCCTGTGTAAAATGCTGCAAAAGGCCGTTGCAAAGAAGGATCCAGCGGCGCGGGAGCCATGGATGGAGGGATTGCTTTCCGCCATCGGGCAAACGGTGGACTGGACGGACCGGGCATATTTACTCCCCCTGCTGGCCTATCTGGGTGAAAGCTGACAATCTCATCCGTTTGGGAAATACGAGGGCGTTGCCCTCCACGAAGAAGCGGCCCTCCAGAGTGGGGCTGTGCCCCCGTAGGCACACAGGGGCCCCCTCTGCTCCAGGCCCTAGTCCAACAGGCTGGTGCGCTGGATACGCATCCCTTGACCCATAACATGCAGAGAGCGGGACGCCCCCGTACAGGGGCGTCCCGCTCTGCGTGCCTCATCCAGGTCATGTTTGAAAAATGTCAAAACGCCCAAATGGCGGATCTTTTTCCGCTGGACAGCGAAAAAATCTCTCGCTTTTGGTCATTCCGCCATTGATCAAACAAGCCCTAAGCATTCAATCGTCATCGCCATCCTCCGGCTCCTCCGCCTGGAGCAGGAACTCCGTCAGGGATTTGGAGAGGGTGGAGTAAATCGCGGAGGCCGTTACCAGGCTGCCGTTATCCTCCGGCAGCAGCCCGCTGCCAGCCAAAACAGCATCGCCGCCGGGGAGGGGGATATGGCGGAGGAGTTCAACCGACCGGCGGTACTGCCGGACAAACTCTGTGTAGAACTGCCGGACTGCCTCCTCGTTGTGCTCCTCTGGCAGCATCCGCTGGATACAGGAGATGCTCAGGCTCTGTTTAAGGGTGCAGATTACCACCAAATAGGCGATATGCATCCGGGAGTACTTCTTTTTGACCGGCGGCGGGATCACCTTCATGCGCACATAGTTGTTGATAATACTGGCAGTGATCGTCCGCTCGTCCGCCCCACGGTCCATGGGGGCGAGGTAACGGGTGAGGAGGAGGATTACCTGGTCCATATACAAATCCAGCTGGGGCAGATTGTCCCAGTCCGGCAGGTCAAACTGCTCCAGGCCCTCCATCCACTGGGTAAGGCGCTGGATCATGGTCTCTTTTTCGTTGCACATAGATGCCTCCTGCATTCACTTCACATTTCTGTCAATATGAGTATAGACGATTTCCGCGAATAATGCAATATCAAACATCAAAAAATAATCCTGCCGCCGTACTTGACATATCAATAAAAACAATGTATACTAATATCATATATTAGATATAACAGTTTTTTTAATCGTGAAAGGAGGCCGCTATGGCAAGTCATACCATGAAACGGGCACAGACAATGGGCGAGGAACTGGCGAATACCATCTCCCATGGGACTGGTGCGCTGTTGGCACTGGCAGGCGCTGTCCCCCTGATTGTAAGAGGGGCTGCAACCGGGTCGGCCAAGACCGTATTCAGCTTGGCAGCATATGGCCTGAGCCTGGTGCTGCTGTATACCGCATCGGCGGTGTACCATGCAGCCCGCAAGCCGGAGCTGAAGCGTATCCTACAGATCATGGACCACTGCTCCATCTTTGTGCTGATCCTGGGGACCTATATCCCTATGTCCCTGCTGGTGGTTGGGGGGCAGACGGGCTGGATGCTGTTTTTGACCAACACCACCCTGGCTGTCATCGGCATTGCCCTCAATACCATCGACCTCAAGCGGTTTGACAAGGTATCCATGGCACTGTACGCCTTGATGGGCTGGCTGGTCGTGGTTGCCCTGCGGGCTATTGTCGAAGCCCTGCCGCCTCTGGGCCTGGGCCTGCTGGTGGCGGGCGGTGTGGCCTATACTGCCGGGATTTTCTTCTACAAATCCCAGAAGCATTACATGCACTTTGTCTGGCACCTGTTCGTGCTGGCGGGGAGTGTGCTGCAATACCTGTGCATTGCCCTGTACTGTGTGTAACCGCTCCGCAGGGAGTGGAAAACCGCCCGGCTGCTACGCAGCCGGGCGGTCCTTTAATCCTTTTTCATCCCCTCGAGCAGCTCCCGCAGTTCCTGTGCGCTGAATTGGTAGGTCTCATCACAGAACTGGCAGCCCAGCTCACAGCCGCCCTGCTGGGCCAGCATGTCCTCCAACTCCTCTGCGCCCATGCTGATGAGTGCCCGCTCCACCCGGTCGCGGCTGCAATAGCAACGGTAAGTGATGGGGCGTTCCTCCAGGATCTCCACCTCAAAATCGGACAGCACTGCCCGCAGCAGCTCCTCTGGGCTGAGGCCCCGGTCCAAAAGCCCCGTGACAGCCCCTGCCGCCAGCACGCCGCCCTCCACCTTCGCAATCACATCCTCCCCCGCGCCAGGCAGGAGCTGGATGATATAGCCGCCGGCAGCCTTGACACTCTGGTCCCGGTCTACCAGGACCCCCAAAGCGCAGGCGGTGGGGATCTGCTCGCTCTCCACAAAGTAAGCGGCCAGATCCTCAGCAATCTCACCGCCCAGCAGGCCCACACTGCCCACATAGGGCTCCTTCATCCGCAGATCCTTGATGACTGTCAGCGTCCCGCTGCTGCCCACAGCCGTACCGACATCCAGCTTCCCATCCTCCCGGAGGGGGATGTCCACAGAGGGGTTCTGGACATAGCCGCGCACATCCCCTGCCGCGTCCGACACAGCCAAGATGGTCCCCAGGGGGCCGCCGCCCTTGATTTGCAGCGTCAGGCTGGCATCCGGGTCCTTGAGGGCGTTGCCCATCATCGACGCCGCCGCCAGGGTGCGGCCTAGAGCCGCCGTCCCCACTGGGAGTGTCTTGTGGATATTCCTCGCCCGCTCGGTCAGCTCCCGGGTAGATACTGCGACAGCCTTCACCATACCATCGGCGGTGATGGCACGAACCAGTTGATCCATGATCCAACTTCCTTTCTGTCCGCCCCCGCCGCCGCCGGGCGGATCAGGGGTCTTTTTTCACCACGGGGATCCAGACCTCATATATCGCGTCCTGGGGATCCGCGTTCAGATAGACCTCGATATCCGGCGCACTCCCGTACTCATACCCGGACGAGGGCAGCCACTCGGTGACAATACGCCGCTCCAAGTCCTGGAGGGACAGGCTGCTCCCCCTCCCCGGGAAGATCGCCCAGGTAGCCGCCGGGACCGTATAGGCCTCCAGATCCCCGGCCTCATGGGATGTGGCCACAGCGATGAAATACCGCCAGGCCTCCCCGTCGCCGCAGGCGCTCACCCCCAGCAGGCCCATCGGCTGACTGTCCATCATCCCCGCCAGGCGCTGGATGGTGCCGTCCACCGCCGCCTGCCCCCACATCCGTGGGACAGTCTCAAAATTCTTCTCCAAATCCCTGTCCAAGGGCTGGGACACGCCCACAATCCGGAACGCCTCCCGTTTCTCCACACGGTATTCCATCTCCTCCGCTCCTTTTACAGTAATGGTAAAGTGCAGAGGGGAGAAGGATTTTATGGGTGCGCCTGCATCCCTGACTGCGGACGGCGGCGCACCATGGAACGCCTGGAACGCCCGGTTGAAGGCGGTGGGGGACTGGTAGCCATATTTCAACGCCACGTCCACCACTTTCCCACCGGCCAGGAGATCTACCGCTGCCAGGGACATCCGCCGCCGCCGGATATACTCCGACAGGGGCAGCCCCGCCAGATAGGCGAACATCCGCTGGTAGTGGTACGCCGAACAGCAGGCCAGCTTCGCCAGCTCCCCCCAGTCGATCTCCTCTGTCAGGTGATCCTCCATATACCGGATTGTCCGGTTCAGACCGTCAACCCATTCCATAAGCCCTTCCCCTCCCCGCGCTTTTCCCCTACTGTAACACACATCGCAGCGGCTGTCCTCTCTTTTTCTGCACGGATCGGAGTGCTCCTATCCTGCCCCGCCTGGAGCGGCTTACTTATTCGGTTTCTCCAGCTTCCAACGGGCATCTTTGACCGTGATCAGGCGCTGCTTCTTCTTCCCGCTGGCCATTTGCTCCTTGACGGCGCGGCCAGTGGGTGTAGCGGCCAGCCCGCCCAAGGCGGTCTCCCGGAGCTCCACCGGCAGGCGGCGGCCCACCTCCCCCATGGCGTCAATCACCTCGTCCACAGGGATAAAGCTCTCAATGCCGGCCATGGCCATATCCGCGGCGGCGATGGCGTTCACTGCCCCGATCACATTGCGCTTGACACAGGGGACCTCCACCAGACCCGCCACAGGGTCGCAGGCCAGGCCCAGAAGGTTCTTCAGCGCCATGGCTACTGCGTGGCAGATCTGCTCCCCACTGCCGCCCCGCAGCTGGACCAGCGCACCCGCCGCCATAGCGGAGGCGCTGCCGATCTCTGCCTGGCAGCCCCCGGCCGCGCCGGAGATACAGGCCCGGTAGGCGATGACCGCACCAATGCCGCTGGCGGTGAACATGGCCTCCAGCATCTTCTCCTCTGACAGGTTCTCCCGCCAGTACAGCGGGATGAGCACTGCCGGCATTACGCCGCAGGCCCCCGCCGTGGGGGCCGCCACGATCCGGCGCATACACGCGTTGCTCTCCCCCATCGACAGTGCCTCCGCGATCACCTGGGCCATAAACTCCCCGCCGATGGGGTTCCCGGAAGCGACGTACTCCCGCATCCTCTTGCCCTGTCCCCCCACCAAGCCGCTGAGGCTGCGCCGGTCCCCGGTATAGACCTCGCTCGCCTCCTTCATCGTGTGCCAGGTACGGGCCATCTTCTCCATGGAGTTCCCACGGGATACCCCCCGGTTGGCCATGTCCGTCTCCAGGATAATCTCCCAGAAGGGCTTGCCCTCCCGCCGCGCGGCGGCGGCGATCTCCTGCATGGAATCCAAATTCATGTCAGATCTCCCTCCTGTAGTGGATGACCTGGAGGATGCCCGGTTGCTTCTCAATCAGTTCCACAATCGGGTCGGGCACTGGGTCGTCCGTCTCAATAATCATCATCACATTGCCGCCCTTGCTGCTGCGGTGCAGGCTCATGTTGGCCACATTTACCCGGGCCAGCGCCAGGGCATTGGTCACGTCAGTCAGGTTCCCCTGGTTGTCCATATTCTGGACGATCAGCGTGTGGAAATCCCCAGAGAAGCTCACCCACACGCCATCCAGCTTGTCTACCATGATGCGGCCGCCGCCAGTGGAGCTGGCCTGCATCTTCAGCCGGTGGCCAGAGGCCCCCGCCACCTCCATCTTGACACTGTTGGGGTGGGCATCCCGCAGATCCACCTCGTCAAAGGAGAATTTCAGCCCCTGTTTTGCCGCGACCTCAAAGCTGGCGGGGATATCCAGGTCGTCTGGGGCCATCCCCAGCAGGCCGGCAACCAGTGCCTTGTCCGTGCCGTGGCCCACGCCGGTCTCCGCAAAGGAGCCGTGCAGGTGCAGCGCAGCCGTCACCGGCGCCTCCCCCAACAGGGTACGGGCCATGCGGCCAATGCGGACAGCCCCGGCGGTATGGGAGCTGGACGGTCCCACCATGATGGGACCCATGATGTCAAATACATCAATCATGAGACAGTTCCTCCCGGTTTCTTATGGTGAGGATATTTTACCACAATCCCGGCCCGATAGCAACAGGCTTCCGCACCGCCAGCACCGCTTTTCTGCATAATTCCCATGGCGGCACGCATATATATGGAGCATATCGGGATAGGGAGCGTGTTGGATCTTGAAGGGAAACATTGAGGAGCGGGCCTGCGAGCTGGCTGCATATATTATTGAGAACCGCACTACCGTGCGGGAGGCCGCAAAACGCTTCGGTATTAGCAAGAGTACCGTACATAAGGATATCCAGGAGCGCTTGCCCCTCTACAACAGGAGCCTCTACCTTCAGGTCAAGGAGGTTTTGGATGAAAACAAGGCGGAGCGGCACATCCGCGGCGGGATTGCCACACGGCGCAAGTACCGCGGCGGGGAGTAGGCCTCCCGCAGGGGGAAGCCCCGGAATTGGCGCCTTTTACGCACGTCCGCCGGGGCTTCCGAATAGAATACAGGGAATACAGAGCAGGAGGAGACCAGATATGAAACCTTGCCGTAAGCTGCATAACCACCCCCACCGGCAGATGGCGGCCGGCCAGGCTGCCGCCAACCGTCCGGCGGAGATGCCCGTACACCGCTATACCCACCCCATCCGCACCGTGCGGCCCTACCAGCGCGCCACGACAGAGGAGCTGCTCTCCTCCCTCCTGGATGCGCTCTCCCGCCAGTCCGAACAGATCGGGGAGCTGCTGCGCCGCATGGATAGAGACAATTTGGATACAAAGTAAACAAATGATGACAGATTTCTCAAGGGTCTTGTGTTATATTTCCTTCTCAGGTATAATAGATAATTAATCCTGTACAGCAGAGCAAGGAGCTTATCGCCCATGAGCCGCAACAAACGAAAAACCTCGGCGTGGCAGGCCCTCGCCGTGACAACCATCTGTGTCCTATTCGTTATGACTGCCCTGGTCGGCCTCTATAAATGCTTTTCCCAGGAGCCTACTTTAAAGGACAGCACAACCCCTGCCCTCAACGGGGATCCATCCGCCCCCCAGGAGCTCCGGAGCGGGCAGCAGGGCGGCAATATCCTATCCACTGCCAGTGAGCGCAAGGAGCACTATTACACCATCCTCCTGGGCGGCCTGGATGACGAAAATGGCGGCAGCGATACGAACCTCCTGGTGGCGCTGGATGCGGACCAAAAGGAAATCAACGTGGTCAGCCTGCCCCGTGACACCCTGCTGGACGTGTCCTGGTCCGTCAAGAAGCTGAACAACGCCTACCACCACGGCGGCATCAGCCAGACCCAGGCGGAGATCACCCGCCTGCTGGGTATCCCGGTGGACTACTATGTCACGGTAGATCTGCGGGCCTTTGTGGAGCTGGTCAACGCGATTGGCGGTGTGGATTTTGACATTCCGGTAAACATGGACTATGACGATCCCTATCAAGACCTCCACATCCACTTCCAGTCGGGCCTCCGCCATCTGGACGGTGCAGAGGCCTTGCAGGTGGTCCGCTGGCGGCAGAATAATGACGGCACCGGCTATGCTACCGCCGATATCGGCCGCATCGGCACCCAGCAGGAATTTTTGAAAGCCGTGGCCAAGCAAACCCTGCAAATTTCCAACTGGGACAAGGTCAGCGCCATGGCCGAAATCTTTGAGAAATGGGTGGAAACAGACTTGAAGCTGTCGAACCTGATCTGGCTTGGGGAACAGGCCCTGACCATCGGCAACGACAATATCGCTTTCCATACCTTACCCGGGGACGGCAGCGGTTATTACAAGGGCGGATCCTACTATGTGCTGGATCCGGAGGCCACACTGGACATGGTAAATACATATTTTAATCCGTACAAACACGATCTGACCATGGATGACCTGCATATCCTGGTCCCATAAGGAGGGAACCCGATGAAACGCCACCTTCTGCCACTGATCCTGGCCGCCCTCCTTCTGGCGGCCTCCCCCTCCCCCGCAGCCTCAGCGGCAGCGGGGGACGTCTTCTCCCCAATCCGTACCTACGAGGAGCAGTTCACCGATGTCAGCACCGGGGACTGGTACTATGACAATGTCAAGGCCCTCTATGAGCTGGGCCTCACCAATGGGCAGGGCCGTGCAGACCGTTTTGACCCTCAGGGCAGCCTGTCCGTGGCAGAGATCCTGACTATGGCCGCCCGGCTGCGCAGCCTCTACGAGTCCGGGGACTGCGAAGCGGGCCCCAGTGGGTATGCCGGCGGACAGTGGTATGAGCCCTATGTATCCTACCTCCAGGATCTCCAGGTCATCGGCGGGGAGTTTGACGGCTCCTATACCCGCCCGGCAACCCGGGCGGAGATGGCCCGTGTCCTGGCCCGCACCCTGCCCGAAGCGCTCTTCGACCCCATCAACCGGGACATAGCCGCCGCAGGCTATGGGCGGGGACTCTACATCACCGATGTCACCAGCAGCACACCCTACCAGCAGGAGATCCTCCTTTTGTATGATTGGGGGATCCTGGACGGCACAGACGGGACAGGATCCTTCTGCCCCACCGATGGCATCCCCCGCTGCCAGGCAGCGGCAATGGTGACACGGCTGGCCTACAGCAGCCTGCGCATCCAGCTGGACTGGGATATCCCCCCCGCCTACAGCAGGCGCGGCACTGCTATGGAGGATCTGATCTCCAGCGACGGGACCTTCTACCCTGCCCCCGAGCCAGACGCAGCGCAGGAAATTGACGCCAACATCCGCCACATGCTCTCCCAGGGGGAGCGGCGTATCCTCCTCCAGTACCCGCCGGACTCCCTGTCCCGGGAAAAAGTGGACGCGCTGACCCAGGCTTTCCTATCCGCTGCCCGGCTGTATGTGGAGCAGACCTACAACAATGTACTCTGCTCCTACTCCGCCCGGTCGGGGGTTGTGAGCATCAGCTTTTCCAGCAGCCTCTACGGCATCAGCGAGACTGCGTACTACCGGGAAGCCACCATGGATCTCGCCATTGCGGTCCACGACGAGCTGTGGGCGGCTGGAGACATCACCGAGGGCATGACGGCCTCCGAAAAAGCCCGGGTCTACTACACCTGGATCTGCAACCACTGCCGCTACGACTTCGCCAGTACCGATACCTCCATGAGCCACAGCGGCTACCGGGCCTTTGCGGAGGGCCTGGCGGTCTGTGACGGCTATACAGCGGCCTATAACCTGCTGCTGAAGCTGGAGGGCATCCCCTGCTCCACCGCCTCCACTGCTGACCACATCTGGACTGTTGCCGAGCTGGACGGGGAGACTGTCCACATTGACACCACCTGGGGGGATCGGACCGGGTCCATTGCCTACCAGTACTTTGCCATGACCGAGGCGGAGTCCCTGGCCCGGTTCGCGTGAGCTTCTGTTTTGAAGGCTGTCTGGAGAAATCGTTCTAAAACGAATTTTTTCAAAATACCTCTTGCTATCTGTGGGCAAATAGGATAGACTTGTGCTAATGCTCTAAGAACCTGTATTCCCAGGCGGGGGATGCTGGATGGGCGAGGGATTTTGCCGCCCTGCAAGGCAAAAAATCGCAGGAATACTTGACGTATTTCAAGATTTTTTAACGCAGCAGGGTGGCAAAAGGCCTGGCCAGACGGCGTTCAGCGCCTGGAAATGCAGGTTCTAAAATGGGGCGCAGTAGGCCCACGCAAAGGAGGCGCTGGCAGAGGTGAACAAGACAGCGGTTATTACAGACAGCAACAGCGGGATTACCAAGGAGGAAGCGCAGCGCATGGGTATCTGGGTAGTGCCTATGCCCATTATCATTGATAGCCAGATTTACTATGAGGGTGTGGATCTGTTCCCCGAGCAGTTCTACAAGTACCTGCGGGAGGGGCGCAGTGTGTCCACCTCCCAGCCCGCGCCGGACGACCTGACCAGCCTGTGGGACAGCGTCCTGGCGGAGGGGCATGAGGAGATTGTGTATATCCCCATGTCCAGCGGCCTGAGCAGCTCCTGCCAGACGGCGATGATCCTGGCGGCGGACTACGGCGGGCGGGTGCAGGTGGCGGATAACCACCAGATCTCCGTACCCCAAAAGAACGCTGTGCGGGATGCCTGCGCCCTGGCGGATGCCGGCGCAGGGGCGGCGGAGATCAAGGCGCGGCTGGATGAGGCCGGCGGGGACTCGCTGATCTATATCGGCGTGGACACCCTGGAGTATTTGCGCAAGGGCGGGCGGATCACTCCGGCTGTGGCGGCTATGGGGTCGGTGCTGGGGATCAAGCCCCTGCTGACCATCCAGGGGGAGAAGCTGGACACCTTCGCCAAGGTGCGGGGGACCAAGCGATGCAAGGCGCTGCTGCTGGAATCTATGCAGATGAGCGTGGCAGAATACCGGCAGCGGGGGCTGGATATCCGGGTGGACGCCTCCGGCAGCTTCGATGACAAGGATGAGGAGCTGGAGTGGCGGGCTATGGCGGCCAACGCCTTCCCTGGCGAGGAGATCCAATACGACCCCCTCACCCTCAGTATCAGCTGCCACACGGGCCCTGGGGCTTTCGCCATGGGGCTCAGCAGGAAAATTGCATAGGAATTATAGGGCCCCCGCCGGCAGAGAGGTTTCTCTCCAGCCAGCAGGGGCCCGCGTTTTCTTTATGCGATTCTGTGTCAGCTGAATAGATCAGGGATAGGGCGTGGGGGCAGCTGGTACATAGCCGTTTTTGAAATATCCAGTGACATTGTGGCGGCCGTAGACCTGCACCGTCCCCGCAGGGAAGAGGCTCTCGCCGCCTCTGACGCGGCCGAGAAGCTGCGACATCAGGGAACGGTTGATGGAGCAGGAATTCTTTACAAATTCGCTGACCTTATTCTGGTAGCTGTCCTGGAGATCCTTGGCGTATTCCGTTATCTCCTTATCGGAAGCGCCCCGGCTGATGAGGGCCTGGGTGGCCTTTGAGATATGCTTCGCAAGCTCCCAGCCCGCCGCACTTCTCTCAGCTTTAGTCATGATGGCCTCGCTGTATTTCTCCAGCCCCTTATTCAGGTCATCGTACTCCTGCTCGCTGATCTCCCCAGCGGAACGGGCCTCATCGATCAGCTTTCCGATACTGCCAAAATGTTCTGCAAGCTGTTCCTCGCTCATGCCAAACGCCGTGGCAGCCTCTACATTCTTGTCATTCTCGTCCATGAGAGCAGACAGCTTCCGCGCTGTTTCAGAGACGTCTGCGTTGGTAAATTGTGTGGATTCCTTTGGCGCCCAGATCTTCTCACTGCATAGCGGCTCCATCTTGGAGGGCTGCAATAGCGTCACGGACGGTGCTTGCCCGCTGATCTCCACGACATCCCGGCCGGGCTGCCGCTGGGAGATATCCACGTTGACTTCTGCGGCTCTCTGCTCCAGCCGGATCCTCTGCTCCTCCGAGATGGCGGCCGGAGTTTGCTTTGGACTGGCACTGTAGAAGATCCCCGCGCTGCGGCTGATATTCATAATATGCGCCTCCTTCTGCAATGTTGGAAATATAGCCGGGATCAGTCGCCGAAGCTGATGCCCAGCAACCGGGCCTCCTTGACAATGGATGCCTCCGGGTCTACCGTCTTCAGCTTGCCGGCAACCTCCTCCAGGGGCACCTTCACGATTTCACGGTTCTTATAGCCCACCATGAAGCCGTACTCCCCCTTGAGGATCAGCTTGCCGGCCTCACTGCCCAGGCGGCTGGCGAACACCCGGTCATAGGGGCAGGGGCTCCCGCCGCGCTGGGTGTGGCCGGGCACGGTGACACGGACCTCCAGGCCGCAGCGCTTGCCCAACTCCTCGGCGATCTCGTAGGAGACGGAGGGGGACTTGCGGTTAGCCAGCTTCTTCTTGTACTCCTTCTTGGACAGGGCTGCGTCCTTCTTGGAGATGGCGCCCTCCGCCACTGCCAGGATGGTGAAGCGGCTGCCGCCGTTGTGGCGCTCCTTGATTTTTTTAGCCAGCTTATCTATGTCGTAGGGGATCTCAGGGATCAGGATGATATCCGCGCCGCCGGCAATGCCCGCGTTCAGCGTCAGCCAGCCCACCTTGTGGCCCATGACCTCCACAATGAAGATCCGGCCATGGGAGGCGGCGGTGGTGTGGATGCAGTCGATGGCCTCAGTGGCCACGTTCACCGCGCTCTGGAAGCCGAAGGTCATATCGGTGCCCCACAGGTCGTTATCAATGGTCTTGGGGAGGGTGATGACGTTGAGCCCCTCCTGGCGCAGGAGGTTGGCGGTCTTATGGGTTCCGTTGCCGCCGAGGATGACCAGGCAGTCCAGCTGGAGCTTGTAATAGGTCTGCTTCATGGCGGCAACCTTGTCCACGCCGTCAGGGCCGGGATCCTGGATGGTCTTGAAGGGGGTGCGGCTGGTACCCAGGAAGGTACCGCCCTTGGTGAGGATGCCGGTAAAGTCCGCGTATGTCAGCAGGCGGAAACGGCCATAGATCAGGCCCTGGTAGCCGTCCAGGAAGCCGTAAATCTCCGCCGGTTCGTCCGCGTTGAACAGCGTCTTGGCGACGCCCCGCATGGCCGCGTTCAGGGCCTGGCAGTCCCCGCCGCTGGTCAACATGCCGATTCGTTTCATGGGAAGCCCTCCTTTAAAGTCCGCGGCATCCCGTCTGTTGGCGGGACCCGTGTGATAGATTGATGGCGTGTTTATTATAAAACATTTTCTCCCATTGTACAAGATCCAAACAGGGTGCGCGGCAGAAAATTGCCGCGCACCCTGTTTCCTGTCCAATTTTTACCGGATATGCAGTAGCCGGGCCAATGCATCCCCCTTGGGCATCATTTTCAAATCCTCCCGGGTAATCATCCGCAGGGCGATGACCAAGATGAAATAAACCAGCGCCGCCGCGCCTACAGCCAGGGCAGTACATAGGGCAGATTTCATATATCCGCCGGTGATGACACGGCTGAGCAGCCCGTAAACCGCCCAGGCCGTCCCCCCCATAGCAGCGGAGGCCAGCGCAGGCTTGGCAAAAATCAGGAAGTAGTTGGGCTTCTTCTCCAGCAGGCGGTGGACAATCGCCAGGTTGAGCACCGCAATGAGCAGGTAGCACACCAGTGTCCCGATGGGCGCGCCCTTGATGTTGATCTCCGGGTCCGCCACCAGGAGGTAGTTAATGAGGACCTTCACCCCGCCGCCGATGAGCATGGTATAGATCGGCAGGTGGACCTTGCCGTGGGCCTGCATGATGGAGTTGGTCAGGAGCATGATACATACAAAGATGGACGCAGTACCCAGCATCTGCAAATGGTAGGTGGCGGCGATGGCCGTCTCCCGCCGGGCGGGGTACAGCAGCAGCAGGATCGGCCCGGCCAGCACCGACAGCCCCACCCCGGCCGGGAGGGCCAGCATGGCAATCAGGCGGAAGCTGGTGGTGACGACCCGGTTGACATCCCGATGATCCCTGCGGGCCACCGCTACCGACACAGCGGGGATCAGGCTCACCGCCACAGCGGGCAGGAAGGCCGCAGGCAGGTTGAACAGGGTGCTGCTGAAGGTGTACTGCCCGTAGAGGGCCGCCGCCTCCCGCTCCTGGAGGCCCAGCACGTTCTGTAGCTGGCCCAGGATGATGGTCTGGTCCAGCAGGTTCAAGAGGCTCATGCCTGCCTGGCCGATGGTGATGGGGATGCCCAGCCCCAGCAGGCGGCGGAGGATGACGCTGTGGCTCTGGGGCACATCGGTCCCCCAGAGGATGGGGCCCCGGTTTTTCCGGTAGTTGCGCACCATGTAGAGCATCGCCAACACCGTACCAGCGCTGACGCCTACAATGGCCCCCGCCGCACCGACCTCCAGGGGCTGGCCTGCGTGGATCAGGTACCAGGCCAGGGGCAGGCCGATCACCAGCTTGAAGAACGCCTCAATGAACTGGCTGACCGCCGTAGGCACCATGTTCTGCCGCCCTTGGGCAAAGCCCCGGTAGGCGCACATGATGGACACGCAGATGACCGATACGCCCAGCGCTTTGATGGGCCAATAGGCCATGGAGTTGTGCATAAGCCCGGCCAGCTGCTCCGTAAACAGCAGCATAGCCGCAGTCCCGGCAATGCCCAGGGCCACAAACAGCGCCATCGCGGTGTTGAAGCAGCGCCGCATCTGGGTCCGGCGGCCTGTGGCGTTGGCCTCGCTGATGAGCTTGCTGAGCGCCAGGGGCAGGCCAGCCGTGGACAGGGTGAGCAGGAAGGCGTAGATGTTGTACGCACTCATGAAGTGGGTAACGCCCTCGTCCCCCAGGATGTTGTTGAGCGGTATTTTATAGAATGCACCGCAGATCTTGACGAATACCGTAGATACGGCCATTACCGTAACACCGCCCATAAAGGACTGCTTGTTTTCTCTGGACATGGATTCCCCTCTTTTACCGGTCAAAATGCGGGGCGGGCGCACCCGCTCTCAAAAAGTATACGCTGCCAGCAGGGGGATACATTCCCCCTGCTGGTCTTTTTTGCTCTTTTTTCCTGCCAGGGGCTGGGGATAGCTACCTTACCCCCGGCCCAGCGGCTGGCCGCAGTTGTGGCAGTAGACATTGCCCCCGCCGTTTTCCGCGCCGCAGGCCTCGCACAGGAGGAGGCCCAGCAGCAGCTTGCGCTGCTGCTGGTGGCCCTCCAGCTCCTCGTACAAGCTGTCTATGTACTCCAGGATCTCCTGCACCGCACTGCTGTCGGAGGGCGTGCCCTGGTGGGTGGCGTAGATCAGCTCCCCCACCGCCTTCATCTGCAAATCAATCTCCTCCTGGACATCCCGCACAGCCTGGTTCAGCTTCGCACAGGCCAGCGCGTCCCCGGCCCGCTGGCCCGCCAGCTCCGCACCTGTGCGGGCGGCCTCCGACACGTCCAGCGCCGCGTCCTTCGTCCGGCGCAGCAGCCGGTTCCACGACTTTTTTTCCCAAATAAATTCCATGTCCCTTCCCCCATCAATCGTCGTAGATGCCGCCGCCGATAAACTCCCGGATGAGGGAGTCCGGGGCGACATACTTCTCGTCCAGCACCTCGAACTTGGGATAGGCCCCCACCAGATGGGCCACCTCCTCATACCGCTCCATATCCGGGGAGACGTGCAGCTGCTTGAACAGGGGCTCGGCAAAGGCCCGCACAGCGTTGACCTCGTAGGGCAGGGAGCTGTCAAACATGATGGTGGCGTTGTCCTTGAAGGGGGAAATATACAGCTTCTCACCCCGGCGGACGTTGGCCCACATCTTGATGGTGACGTCCGGCTCCCAGGCACGGAACTTGGCGTCCCGGACCGTGCGGCGGGCCAGGCGCATCCAGGTGCCCTTGAACACCACCTCCCCCGCGCTGTCCGTCACGTCGGACCGGGCGGAGATGTACACCTTGGCGGCGTTGGGGTTCTTGCCGGTGATGATGTCGTTGAGGGCGTGGATGCCCTCGAAGATGGCGATCTCATCGCTGCCCAGCTGGAGGGGGTGGCTCTTGATGGCCGAGCGCATCTGCCGGGCAAACTCAAACTTGGGGATGAGGATCTTCTCCCCCCGGTCCAGCAGCCGGAAATGCTTGTTGAGCAGATCCATGTCCAGCAGGAAGGGGGACTCATAGTCAATATCCCCCTCCCGGTTCCGGGGGCAGGTCTCCGGATCCAGTGTCTGGAAGTAGTTGTCCATGGCGACAGCGTGGGAGCGGATGCCCAGTTCCTCCAGCTTGGCCTGGATCTTCTTGGCCGTGGTGGTCTTGCCGCTGCCGGAGGGGCCGCTGAGCAGGACAATCCGGGACTTGGACTGGTTGTCTGCAATCTGGCGGGCTGCGGCCTCGATCTTCTGGTTGTAGGCCGCATCGCACTCCTGTGCGAAGCCCTGGGGGTCGGAATGGATCGCGTCATTGATCTGTGTGAGGGAATAGGCCATGTTGCGCACTCCTTTCTTACTTCTCCAATGGATTCCTCATCTGCTCATAAAAACACCGGAATGCCTGCTGGTTGGCCAGCCGCTTCTCCGGCCGCTGGATATACTCCTGGGGGAATTTCAGGTTGAACACCCGCTCGATCCGCCCCCGGGCCGGGTCCACCATCTTGGTGGAGCCCCCCGCGCCCAGGCTCAGGATGCTGTGGAGCTCCTCCATGATATAGATATTGTACCACCCGGTCCCGCCGGGGCGGCACCAGCCCACGTTCTCAAAGCTGCCGGACATGTATTTCTGCCGGTAGAGGTAGTAGGGGTCAAACCCCGCCCCCCGCAGGGCTGGATCCGCGTAGTCCAGCATGGCCGCAACCTCCCCCTCCGGCGGGATGCGGGACCCCTCCAGGGTGATGCGGCTGCCCTTCTTGAGGCTGAGGGTGTGGATGGTGATATTGTCTGTGCCAAAGGCGATCACCTCGTCCAGGGTCCTGCGGAAGCCCTCCGCCGTGTCCTCGGGCAGGCCGGCGATCAGATCCATATTCACATGGGGGAAGCCTGCCCGTTCCACCAGCCCGATGGCGGCGCGGATATCGTCCGCACTGTGGCGGCGGCCGATGGCGGCCAGCACCGCGCCGGACATGCTCTGGGGGTTGACGCTGACGCGGGTGACGCCGCAGCGCCGCAGCACTTCCAGCTTCTCTGCCGTGATGGTGTCGGGCCGCCCGGCCTCCACGGTACTCTCCACCGCGCTGTCCAGGCCGAACCGCGAATGCAGCCGCTCCAGCAGCCGCTCCATCTGCCCCGCTGTCAGGGTGGTGGGGGTGCCGCCGCCCATATAGAAGGACCTCACCCGCAGCCCCAGCTCCTTCACCATGGCGGCCGCACCGTCGATCTCCTCCAGCAGGGCCTCCAGATAGGGCTCTACCAGATGGAAGGACTTCTCCACGCTGTTGCTGACAAAGCTGCAATAGGCGCAGCGGGTGGGGCAGAAGGGGATGCCCACATAGAGGGAGATCTCCTCGGGGGCCAGGGCCTGCCGGGCCTCTAGCCCTGTCTGGGCACACTGGAGGCACAGGCGGCGGCGGGACGGGGTGACAAAGTAGGTGTCCCGCAGGATGCGGTCCGCCTCCCGGAGGCTGTGCCCCTCCTCCAGCAGCTGCCCGGCCAGCTTGGCTGGCCGGATGCCGGTGAGGGCACCCCAGGCGGGGGACACGCCGGTGAGCTCCCTGGCGGCCTTGAAGAAGCTCAGCTTCACAATCCGTTGGAGCAGGCGCTCCCGCCCGTATTCATCCTGTATGCCGGATACGTCCGCCCGGGAGAGGCCCCTGGCGGTGCAGCCCTCCACAGACAGCTCTGTCACAGCGGTGTGGTACCGCCGCCCGGCGGAGAGCGTCACCCGGGCTGTATTCTTGTCATCGCCCTCGTAGACGGGGCGCTCCTGGGGGAAAAAGGCCAGCAGACTCTGCTCCACGGCGTAGCGGTAGTCGTGGCCCTGGAATATCAGCTTCATACGCCCATCGCCTGGCGCAGGTGGGGGTTGGTCCGGCGTTCCCGCTCCAGGGTGGAGAGGGGGCCGTGGCCGGGGCAGACCTTGTAGTCCCCCTCCAGCCGCCCCAGACGGCCAAGGGAGCCCATCAGCGTCTCATAGTCCCCGCCGGTCAGATCCCACCGCCCGCAGGACCCGGCAAACAGGGTGTCGCCGCAGAGCATCACGTCCTCCGCCAGCAGCGTCACCGACCCGGCGGAGTGGCCGGGGGTGTGGAGGACCTGGATGCTCAGGGCGCCAACGTTCAGCAGAGCCCCGTCCTCCCAGCAGTTGAAGCCGCAGGGAAGGGGCGGGAAGAGGCGGGCGTCATCCTCCCGGATGTCGCCCCGGTGGAGATAGACCGCCAGGCCGGGGGATGGGGCGGCCTCCACCAGCGCGCCCACCTCCTTGACATGGTCATAGTGGCCGTGGGTGAGGAATATTTTTTCTAATTTGAGGCCGCTGCGCTCCACCATGGCCCGCACCGCCTCCAGCGACCCACCGGGGTCCACCAGGGCGCAGACCTTCTCTGCTTCGTCCCCAATGAGGTAGCAGTTGGTGGTATAGGGCATGGTCTCCAGCAGATCAAATATCATGGCAGGCTCCTTCCATTTTTGAAATGTCACTCATCTTTTCCATTGCGGTAGCGGCGGAACTGGATAAAAAATGCGGAGACCCAGAGAACCGCACACAGGAACTGCAAGAATCCCAGCTGCCCGCCATGGCGAAGCGTCATCACGCAGTGGGCAATCCACACGAGAGCCGTCAGCCCATACAGCACAGGCACAGCTGCACTTGTTTTCCTTGGCTTCATACAACCTCCTATTTCTCCGTGTCAAACAGGATGGTGACGGGCCCGTCATTGACGGACGCCACCTGCATATCCGCGCCGAACTCGCCGTGCTCCACGGCGAATCCCCGCTCCCGGCAGTGGGCCATGAACCGCTCATAGAGGGGGATAGCCAGCTCCGGCTTGGCCGCGCCGGAGAAGCCGGGGCGGCGGCTGGAGGTATCGGCGTAGAGGGTGAACTGGGAGACCACCAGCAGCCCCCCGCCCACCTGCTCCAGGTTCCGGTTCATTTTCCCGTTTTCATCCTCGAACACCCGCAGGTTGCAGATCTTATCCGCCAGCTTGCAGGCAGTCTCCTCCGTATCGTTGGGGCCGACCCCCAGCAGCACCAGGTACCCCTGGCCGATCTCCCCATTGATCCGTCCGCCGATGGCAACAGACGCCGAATGGACCCGCGTGACCACTGCTCTCATGGCTTTTTCAGTCCTTTTCGTAATATATTTGCACAACAGTACAGTTTTTCATCAGCATTATCCCGCCGGGCGGCCCACCTTCATCACGCCGGAGATCTGGTGGATCTTCCGCATCACCTGGTCGAGGTGGGCGGCGTTGGAGACGGAGATGGCAATGTGGAAAATGGCAAAGCCGTCGGTCGTGATATGGGAGTTGAGGCTGGTGACGCTCACCTTGCAGGAGCTCAGGGCTGTGGAGATATCCACCAGCAGGTTGTTGCGGTCCTTGCAGACCACCTCCAGGGAGGTGGTGTAGGACTCGTAGACGTCGTCGCTCCAAGTGACCTTGATCCAACGCCCCTGCTCTGCGGCGGTGCGGCGGTCCGGATCCGCGTTGGGGCAGTCCTTGCGGTGGACGGACACGCCGTAGCCGCGGGTGATAAAGCCCACAATGGCGTCGCCGGGCACCGGGGTGCAGCATTTAGAAAACTTTACCAGGCAGTTGGACAGCCCCTCCACAATCAGGCCCTTTTCGCTCTTGGACTTCTGGGGCGCGGGGGGCTTGCCCTCCTTGGCCTCCTTGGCGGCGGCCGCCTCCTGGGCCGCCTTCTCCACAGCGGCGGCGCGGCTGATCTGGAGCAGCTCGTCGCGGATGCGGTTAACCGCCTTCAGGGCGGTGCAGCCGCCATAGCCGATGGCGGCGTACATCTCATCCAGGCTCTGGAAGCCCACCCGCTTGAGGATGCTGGGCAGCACATTGGGCGGCGTGATCTGGCCCAAGTTCAGCCCCGCGTGCTTGAGCTCGGACTCGAAGGAGGCGCGGCCCTGGGCGATGTTCTCCTCCCGCCGCTCCCGTTTGAACCACTGGCGGATCTTGCTGCGGGCTTCGCTGCTCTTGGCAGTCTTCATCCAGTCCCGGCTGGGGCCGTGGGCGGAGGGGGAGGTATTGATCTCCACTATGTCACCATTGTGGAGCTGGTAGTCAAAGCCCACCATCCGCCCGTTGACCTTGGCCCCCACCATGGTGTTGCCGATAGCAGAGTGGATGGAATAGGCGAAATCGATGGGGGTTGCCCCGGCAGGCAGGTTGATGACATCCCCCCGGGGGGTGAAGACGAAGACCTCGTCGGAGAACATGTCGATTTTCAGCGAGTGGATGAATTCCTCCGCATCCGCGTCCTCCTGGTTCTCCAGCAGGCGGCGGATCCACTCGTAGGTCCCCTCCCCCCCTTCTCTCTTGATCCCCTGCTTGTATTTCCAGTGGGCCGCCACGCCGTATTCGGCAATGGCGTGCATGTCATAGGTGCGGATCTGCACCTCAAAGGGGATGCCCTCCTCGCCGATGACCGTGGTATGCAGGGACTGGTACATGTTGGGCTTTGGGGTGGCGATATAGTCCTTGAACCGGCCCAGGATGGGCTTGTAGAGGTCGTGGATCACGCCCAGTACGTTGTAGCAGTCCGGCACCGTGTCCACCAGCACCCGGAATGCGAAGAGGTCGTATACCTCCTCCATGGTCTTCTCCTGGGCGTACATCTTCCGGTAGATACTATAAGGGTGCTTCACCCGGCCATAGACGGGGGCGTTATGGATGCCCAGTTCCTCCAGGCGGGCGTTCACCTCGGCCTGGACGGCGCTCATGAACTGGTCGTGCTCGTCGCTGGCGGCCTCCAGCTTTTTGCAGATGTCGTCGTAGGCCACCGGATCCAGGTACTTCAGGGACAGATCCTCCAGCTCCCACTTCACCTTCTGCATCCCCAGCCGGTGGGCAATGGGGGCGTAGATTTCCATGGTCTCGAAGGCCTTCTTCTTCTGTTTGGCCGGGGTCTGGTACTCCATGGTCCGCATGTTGTGCAGGCGGTCTGCAATCTTGATGAGGATGACCCGGATGTCCCGGCTCATGGCGAAGAGCATTTTCCGCAGGTTTTCCATCTGCTCCTCTTCCATGGTGCTGTACTTCACCCGGGTGAGCTTGGTGACGCCGTCCACCACGTCCGCCACCGTCACGCCAAAGCGCTTGGCGATGTCCTCATAGGTGCAGTCGGTGTCCTCAATGCAGTCGTGGAGCAGGGCGGCGATGATGGACTCGCTGTCCAGGCGCATCTCCGCCACAATCTGCGCCACCTGGAGGGGGTGGGTGATATAGGGGGTACCGTCCCGGCGCATCTGCGCGCCGTGGTGCTCCCGTGCATATTCATAAGCGGCCTGGATCTGCGCAAAATCTGCGGAGATATTGTAGCCGCGGATGGTCTTTTCCAGATGCTCGTACCGCTCTTCTACTGATACCATATTCAGCGGCCTCCCTTCCTGTCTTGTCCCAGCGCCTGGCGCAGGCGGCGTACATAGGCGCTCTGCTCTAAATCTGCCCGCCGGCCCGGTATGGGCTGTACAATCATCATATCCTCCTGGGCGGAAATGGTGATGAGCCCCCGCTCCGCGAAGACCTCCACGCCCAGGGCTGCCCGTAAAAAGCTCTCCGTCCCGTCCAGCGCGCCGGCCAGCCGGCGCAGGGTGGGCAGGCGGCCCTGGGGGGCGCAGCCCTCCCGCTCCATCCGCCCGATGGCCCGCCACAGGGCGGCGAACTGCTCCCGGTCCGGCAAAAGGCGTACCGCCTCCCGCACTGTCACCGGCCCGCCAGCTGCCAGGCGGCCCACCAGCTCCAGGCACTCCCGCTCCCGCACGCTGGGGGAGGCGGCCGGGCGCAGATCCACCAGCTGGAGCTGGACACTGCTGACACCCCGGAACTCGTTGAGCTGGAGGTGGAAGGCGGCATCCACCCGCATCCCGGGGGCCACGCCGCACTCCGCAGCGGTGGCGGAGAAGAAGATGGCGTCAAAATGGCACATCCCCTTGCTCAGGCGCAGCTTGAGGTGGCGGTTCTGCCCCACGTTTTGCAGGCTCTCCACCTTCGCCCCCATCAGGGCGAACACCGGCCGGTCGTTGCCGGAGCCGTAGGGCTCCAGGCGGCCGAGCTGTTCCATCTCGTCCTGGGAGATCTCCTCCGGATCCTGGATAATCACGTCAATCTCCAGGGAGGGGACCGGCGCCTCCCCGTTGCGGTAGTCGCAGACCACATGGTTCATGCGCTGGCGGAAGGCGGGGATGTCCGCCTCCCGGATATTGAAGCCCGCCGCCAGCTCATGGCCGCCGAAGTCCACCAGCAGATCCGCGCAGGACTCCAGGGCGGCAAAGAGGTTGAACCCACCGTAGCTGCGGCAGGAGCCCTTGCCCATGCCGTTTTGCAGGTGGATCATGAAGCTGGGGCAGGAATACTTTTCGCTCAGGCGGGAGGCCACAATGCCCACCACCCCCTGGTGCCAGACCTCGCTGGAGAGGACCAGGGCGCTGCGCTCACCGTCTGGCAGGCAGGCGATCTGCTCCACCGCCTGGGCGAAGATCTCCTGCTCCACCGCCTGCCGCTCCCGGTTGAGGCCGCACAGCTCCCGGGCCATGCACTCCGCCTGGCGGGGGTCATCTGTCAGCAGCAGGTCCGCCGCCAGCTCCGCCTCGCCCATGCGCCCGGCGGCGTTGATGCGGGGGGCCAGGACAAAGCCGATCTGGATGGACGACACCTCCCGGTCCGCCAGCCCCGTCTCCCGCAACAGGGCCCGCAGGCCCAAAAAATCCGTGCTGGAGATCGACTCCAGCCCCCGGTAGACAATGGTCCGGTTCTCACCGGTCATCTGCATCACATCCGCCACCGTGCCGATAGCCGCCAGGGTACAGTAGCGGGCGAAGAGGGCCTCCTCCCGCTGCTCCCCCAGGGCCAGTACCAGCTTGAGGGCCACCCCCACCCCGGCCAGGTGCTTGAAGGGGTAGGGGCAGTCCACCCGCCGGGGATCCACCACCGCCGCCGCATCGGGCAGCACATCCTTGCACTCGTGGTGGTCCGTGATGACCAGATCCATCCCGATCTCCCGGGCAAAGCGGACCTCTTCCACGCCGGTGATCCCGCAGTCCACAGTAATCACCAGGGTAACGCCCTGGCTGCGCAGGGCGCGCAGGGCCTCCTTCCCCAGGCCATAGCCGTCCTCAATGCGCCGGGGGATATATTTCAGGCAGTCCGCCCCCCGCCCGCGCAGGTAGTCCACCAGCAGCACGGTGGCGGTGATGCCGTCTACGTCATAGTCGCCAAACACGGCCATCCGCTCATGGTCCGCCAGGGCGCTGCTGATCCGGCTGACCGCCTTGTCCATGTCCTTCATCAGCATAGGGGAGTGGGCCAGGCTGCGCTCCCGCTCCAGGAACAGGGCCGCCGCCTCCGGGGTTGCCACCCCCCGTGCGGCCAGCACAGCGGAGAGCAGGGCGGGATACCCCGCCGCACGCAGGCAGTCCGCTGCGGGCCCGCTGTAGCTGCCGCCGGCCCACCGGTTATATTTCATGGGGCATCCCTCCTTTTGCCGGAGCGCCGGCCGCCCTTCCCGCCGGAAGGGTAGGCTGCTCCAAAATAACTCAGTTATTATAGCAAAAAAAGCGGAAAAGGTAAAGGAAAACTTCTCTTTTCCCCGCAGTTTTCCTGGACGCAGGGAAAAACCGCCGCTTACTGCCCCCATCCTGCGCCGGATTGCAGGCATGGGACGCCGCAATGCGCAAACTGGCAGCCGCCCGGAAGTGGGCAGCCGCCAGTCCAGAAACGGTATCCACACCAGCCTACAGCAGGTTTTCCACCAGGGTAATCAGCAGGCCGCCTGCAATCACCGAGGCAATCTGGCCGCTGACATTGGCCCCTGCTGCGTGCATGAGCAGGAAGTTGTAGGGATCCTCCTCCAGGCCCATCTGGTGGACGGTGCGGGAGGCCATGGGGAAGGCGGAGATACCGGCCGCACCGACCATCGGGTTGACCTTCTTCCTGGAAAACAGGTTGAGCAGCTTCGCAAAGAGTACGCCGCCCAGAGTGTCAAACAGGAACGCCGCCAGCCCCAGCAGCAGGATCAGCATGGTTTCCCTGGTAACAAACAGCTCCGCCTTCATTTTAAAGGACACACTGAGCCCCAGCACCAGTGTAATCAGGTTTGCCAGCTCATGCTGGGCGCTCTGGCTGAGGCTGTCCAGCACCCCGCATTCCCGGATCAGGTTGCCAAACATCAAAAAACCGATCAGCTCCGCGCTCTTGGGAGCCAGGATGCCGGCAATGACCGTAACCGCAATGGGGAAGAGGATGCGTACTGCCTTGGATACGCTGCCCGGGTTATACTCCATCCGGATCTGGCGCTCCTTCCTGGTCGTCACCGCCCGGATGACGGGGGGCTGGATCATGGGGACCAGCGCCATGTAGGAGTAGGCCGCCACCATGATGGCCCCCTGGTACTGACTGCCGAAGTAGTTGGCCACATAGATGCTGGTGGGGCCGTCCGCCGCGCCGATGATCGCAACGGAGGCCGCGTCGGCCAGAGGGAAGCCCAGGGCCAAGGCCAGCACCAGGGTGAGGAAGATCCCCAGCTGCGCAGCCGCGCCAAAGAGGAACATTTTGGGATTGCTCAGCAGCGGGCCAAAGTCGATCATGGCCCCAATGCCGATGAACAGCAGCAGGGGGAACAGCTCGCTGGCAATCCCGGCCTGGAACAGGGCCTCAATGGCCGACGTGCTGACAAAGGGCAGGTTCACTAGGATTGCCCCGAAGCCCATGGGCAACAGCAGGGCCGGCTCCATCCCCCGCCGGATGGCCAGGTAGATGAGCAGGCCGCCGATGAGGAGCATGACCCCCTCCTGCCAGGTGAAGCTGAGGGCGTTGGCGAACAGGTCTTGGATCAGCTGCATAGAAAAAACCTCCTGCGGGCCGGAGGGCCCGGTAATCGAAGGGAGCACAAAAAACGAGACCTTTATGGCGCAGAATGCACCATAAAAGTCTCGTCATTTCTGGCAAAAGCGGGCCCAAGGCCGTATTGACGCTCCGTGCCGCGCCGCGAGGCGCTGACTACTCCCTCTTATGTACCCCTATCATATGGGAGGCAGAGGGCTTTTGTCAAGGGGGGCCGGAAAATCTTGGCGGGAAATTTATGCACCCCGCCCTGCCGACCGGTCCCGCTCAATGAGCAGCTTCAGCCCCTCCACGCCTACACGGACGGCGGAGGAGGTGTCCTCGCTCATCTTCTGGTCCAGTCCGGCAGCCTCCCGCTCCTGGTTCCATACCACATGGAAGCAGCTTCCGCAGCGCACGCCCAGGGCTGCCGCCACCACAAAGAGCGCCGCAGACTCCATCTCGCTGGCCTTGACCCCCAGCCGCTTCCAGGCCTCCCACTTGTTCAGCAGCTCGTAGCTTACAGGCATCCGGGCGGGGCTGTGCTGGCCATAAAAGCTGTCCTTGCACTGGACGACGCCGGTATGGCAGGTCTTGCCCATATCCCGGGCCGCATCCGCCAGGGCGGCGGCAATGCCAAAATCGGATACGGCGGGGAACTCAATGGGCGCATACTCCCGGCTGGTGCCCTCAAAGCGGACAGCGCCGGTGGCCACGACGATATCCCCGGACTGGACGTTGACATCAATCCCCCCGCAGGTGCCTACCCGGACAAAGGTGTCTGCGCCAATGGCGGCCAGCTCCTCCATGGCAATGGCGGCAGAGGGGCCGCCGATGCCGGTGGAACAGACGGAGACCTTCTCCCCCAGCAGGGAGCCGGTGTAAATGACATACTCCCGGTTCTGCCCGACAAAGTGCGCATTGTCAAACAGGGCTGCGATGGACTCGCACCGGCCCGGGTCGCCGGGCAGGATGCAGTAGCGGCCCACGTCGCCGGGGACGCAGCCGATATGGTATTGCTTATCCAATTGTTGCATCAATCGTTTCCTCCTATCATCAGGGATGGCGGCAATGGATAGGGTCATATTGTAGCACACAAGCAGTCCTGATGCAACTGATTTTGTGAAAAATCCCAAAAAAGCAGATCCCCCCTGCCTGCCGGAACACCGCCGCAGCTCCCTTTTCAGATTGGTGTTGCTGAAAGTGGTTTCGCCAAACTATATCCAAAGCGGGCAGCCATTCATTGGTGGATGACTGCCCAATAAATTCCACTTTATCTGCCAAATCCTCTTGAAACCCTGATATGTCAAGGCTTTCCGCTGATTAAATGTTCAAACCTTATGTAATTTCCCTTGTTTTTGCCCTTATGGGCTGAAACAAGCCATTTCATTTTCCGGCCTAAATCGGTACTCCTTACAAAGAATTTTTCAAAATTTTTTCTAAGCGCCGCAGACCTCGCTCGATTG